>SLQD01000192.1 GCA_007131685.1 Paracoccaceae bacterium
GCAGCACCGCGCAGCCGCGCGCCCGCGCCGCCGCGAGAAGCGCGGTCTCGAGCGGGAAATAGACGATATCGGCGACCCACAGCCCGGGATGGAGCAGATCGGCGTCGAGTGGCACGCCCGGCAGCTTGGCCATGCCTACCGGGGTGCAATTGACCGCGCCGTCGATATCGCCGCGCAGCGCGGTCTGCGCATCCGACACCTGCGCGCGTCCCGGGTAGCTTGCCTCGAGCCGGTCGGCGAGCGCGTCGGCGCGCGCCGTGTCGGTGTCGGCGATCAGGAGCGTTCCCACCCCGCAATCGAGCAGCGCATGCGCAACCGCCACCCCGGCGCCCCCGGCGCCGAGCTGCAGCACCCGCGCGCGCGGCGCATCGCCCATGCCGCGGCGAAAGCTCTCGGCAAAGCCCCAGCGATCGGTATTGTGACCGCGCCGGCGGCCGCCCGCGAAGATCACCGTGTTGACCGCCCCGACGGCGCGCGCGGCGTCGGAGAGCTCGTCGAGGTGATCCATCACGGCGATCTTGTGCGGGAAGGTCACGTTGAGCCCGGCGAAGCCGCACAGCTCGGCGGCGTCGAGGATCTCCCCGACGGGGTGCTCTAGGCGCCGGGTGTCGGTATCGAAGAGCCTGTAGCACAGCCGCAGCCCCTGCGCGGCGGCCTCGGCCTCCTGCATCCGCGGGGTGCGCGACAACTGGATGCCGCCGCCCACGAGCCCCACCAGCACCGACGGTGCGCAATCGCGCCCGGTCACGCCCTCGGGGGCCAGCCCGTCGGCCTGCACATGCTCCATGACGTCCTCCCTGCGGCGACTCCCTTCGCCGACATCGTTCATAATGAACCAATCAGTTAATTCGTCAAGAACAAATGTACTGTCCGGTTAAATCGACGTGGTGCATCATCGTTCAAGCCATGCAAGAATGCGTCCATGAACGAGTCGAAAGCCCGTGCACGCTGGAAGCAGGATCCCGACGCGGTGCGCGCCGATATCCTGCGCGTGGCGACCGAGGAATTCGCCCGCGCCGGGCTCGAAGGCGCGCGCATGGACGAGATCGCCGCGCGCACGCGCAGCTCCAAGCGCATGATCTACTACTATTTCGGCGACAAGGAATCGCTCTACCGCGCGGTGCTCGAGCAGGCTTACCGCGACATGCGCCTCGGCGAGCAGGAACTCGCGCTCGGGGACCGGCCGCCGCGCGAGGCGCTCGCGGAACTGGTGCGCTACTCCTTCGACCATCACGGCCGCAACGCCACCTTCATCCACCTCGTGATGAACGAGAACATGCACGATGCGCGGTATCTGCAGGTCGCGCCCGACATCCGCGCGCTCAACGCATCCGCGATCGACCGCGTGCGCCGGATCTACGAGCGCGGCGTCGCGGAGAGCGTGTTCCGCCCCGGCCTCGACGCGGTGCAGCTGCACTGGATGATCAGCGGGCTGTGCTTTTTCAACCGCTCCAACCGCGCCACCTTCGCGGCGATCTTCGGTCCCGCCCTGTTCACCGAATCGGGTCAGGACGGGTTGCGCGACGCGGTCGTGGAGATGGTCCTCCGCTATGTACGCGCCGATCCATAGAGCGCGTCGCGTTCATTCCCATTCACGCGACGCGCTCTGACCTTTTGAAGCCGCATGTTCGAGAAGCGCAAAACCGGTCCCCACTTTTGCGCAACATGCTCTAGACCAGAAAGATCACCCCGAGCCCCGCCGGAAGCGCCACGAGCCGCGCCAACTCGAATGCGAGGCGCCGCACCCCGCCGATGATCGCGAAGCTGATCAACCACAGCCCGACCGCGATCTGCGCCATCGCGCCGAGCGCCGCGACGGGCTCCGTCGCGATCAGAAGCAGCGCGGGGTTGGCAATGAAGCCCAGCGGCACGATGAACAACCCCACCCCGAGCCGCATCGCGTTGCCCGCCACCGGCAGCCACGGCGTGCGCGCGATCCCCGCGGCGATGAAGACATTGCCGCAGACCGGCGGCGTGATGGTGCACAAGAGCGCATACCAGAACACGAAGAGATGCGCGTAGAGCGGCTCGATCCCCAGCTCCACGAGCGCGGGCGCAGCGACCGCCGCCACGATTACATAGGCCGCTGTCGTCGGTAGCTCCATCCCGAGAACAAGCCCCGCCAGCGCGGTGAGCAGAAGCGCGATCCACAGCTCGCCGCCCGAGGCGCCGACGATGAGCGAGGTCAGTTTCACACCGAGCCCGGTCATGTTGAACACGCCCACGATGATGCCCGCGCAGACGATCACGGCGGCGATGATCGCCACCTGCGTCGCCGCGGTGACCAGGGCAAGCTGCGTGCGTCGCCACCAGCCCGCCAGCGACAGCGTGCCGTCCTCCTCGAAGATCAGCGTCAGCCAGGTCACGAAGGTCGCGAAAACGGCCGCATAGGCGAGCGTGTAGGAGGTGAAGGCGAGCGTGCCGATCAGGATCGAGAAGGGCAGCAGGAAGAAGGGCAGCGAGCGCGCCACCGCGCCCCAGCCCGGCAGCGCATCGCGCGACAGCGCCGGAAGATCGTAGCGGCGCGCATAGGTCTGCACCCCGAACCAGGCGGCCATGAAGAACAGCAGCGCCGGCAGGGTCGCCGCGACCATGATCTCGGTGTAGGGCATGCGCACCAGCTCGGCCATCACGAACACCCCTGCCCCCATCACCGGCGGCAGGATCTGCCCGCCCGTGGAGGCCACTGCTTCGACCGAGGCTGCGAGCGAGCGTGGATAGCCCAGCCGCTTCATCGCGGGGATCGTGACCATGCCGGTCGTGGCGGTGTTCGCCGCCGCCACCCCCGAGATCGAGCCGTAGAACGCCGAGGACAGGATCGCCACCTTGGCGCCGCCCGCGCGCAACCGCCCCGCGATCTGGGTGGCGAAGGCCATGAAGCCGGTGCCCGCCTGCCCCGCGGCGATGAAGCCGCCGAGGATCACGAACATCGCGATCACATTGACGGAGGTGCCCGTCAGCGTGCCCCACAGCCCGCCCTCGGTGATCGTCAGCGTGCCGAAGATATAGGAGACGGTAGCGCCGGAATGGCCGAAATAGCCGGGAATCCACGGCCCCGCGAAGGCATAGCCGAGCACCAGCGCGGCGACGGCCGGAAGCACGATCTTGATCGCCCGCCGCGCCATCTCGAGGACCACGACAATGAGCGCGATCGCCACCGCGTATTGCTCCGGCCCGCGAATGGCGCCGAATTGCTGGATCAGGTCGGTGCGGTTGAAGATGATGAAGGCGCAGGCCGCGAGCCCCACCAGCCCGAAGCCATAGCCGGAATGGCGCGCCAGCGCCGAAGCGTCGTCGCGGTAACCGACGAAGAAGATGAAGGGCAGCGCCAGCGCGAGATGCAGCGGCCGGGTGATCAGGTTCGGGATCAGGCCGGTGAAGGCGTTATAGACGTGAAAGCCCACCGAAAGCGCCGCGAGCAGGATCGCGGCGCTGCCGTAATGCACATCGTCGATGGTGACGCCGAGCGCGACGGGGCGCCCGGCGGAACCGCTCTCGCTGGTCAACGCATGTCGTCGGGGATCTCGACGCCCTGCTCCTCGTAGAACTCGATGACACCCGGATGCAGCGGCGCGGAGAGCTGGGCGACGAGCTCGGGCGTGACCCCGGCCCACCACGGGTTCTCCTCGGCGAGATCCTCACGCTGCTGCCAGAACTGCTCGATGACGAAGCGCGCCGTCTCGTCATCCATGTTGGTGCCGTAGGCACCCACCGGAACGGCGACCGTCTCGACATCCGCATCCTGCCCGGCATAGGTCCCGGCGGCGATGGTCACCGCGCCGGAGGCCGGGTTCTCGTCCATGATGCGCGCGCGCTCCTCCTCGGTGAAGCTGAGGATCCGCACATCGAGCGTCGAGGCAAGCTCCTGCACCTGCGGCGTGGGGTGCGAGCTGCAGGTGGCATAGCCATCGGCCTGGTTGTTGCGCAGCGCGTCGGGCGCGCCCGAAAGCTCCATCTCGGGCATGTCGAGATCGTCGCCCAGATCGAGCAGATCGAGCACCGTCGCCGTCTGCCCGGCGCAGAAGGTGCCGGTGCCGCCGGGGATGAAGGTGTGGCCGGCGAGATCGGCGACGCTCTCGATGCCGCTATCGGCGCGGACCACGAAATGGATCGTGATGAAGGGCATCGGGAAGAGCGTGCGGATGCCGTCGAAATCACCCTGATCGAAGGGCTCGTTGCCGGCGAAGGCATCGTCGATGAGATTGGGCGGCGAGGTGAACAGGAAGGCGCCGGGGCGGGACCCGGCCTCCATCACGTTCTGCACCGAGCCCTGGCTTTCCTCGACGGTGGGCAGGATCGCCCCCTCGCTCGCCTCGCGCAGCATCTCGGCAAGCTGCACCGTCATCACGTAGTAGGAGGACGACGAGGAGGCGGACTTGAGCGTGAGCTGCGTCTCCGCCATCGCGGGCGCAGCCACCGCCGCGAGCCCCGCCAGCGCCGCCGCGCGGCATGTGCGTTCGAGCCTGATCCTGCCGGTCATGTCGTCTTCCTCCCGTGTTGCTGCACCCGCGGCCCCTTCACGGCGACCGTCCGCGCCTATCGGTAGCAAGCGCGATGGGGGGAGGCAACGGCGATGTGGAGGGGCCGGGCGCGTGCCCGGCCCCCGATCGCACGGGATCAGGCGCGATCAGTCCTCGTTGATCGACACCGCAACGAAGCGCGGTTCGCCGCCCCTCCGGATGAGCAGCAGGATCGAGTCGCGCCCGGCCTCGCGCGCCGCCTCGACGCGCTCGGCGAGATCGGCCGGCGTGGTGACCGCATGCTGGCTCGCCTGGGTGATGATGTCGCCGGGCATCACGCCCTTATCCTCGGCATCGCTGCCCGGAGCGACATCCTCGACCACGAGACCCTGCACGTCGTCGGGGAGACCGAGCTCCTCGCGCATTTCCTCGCTGAGCGTCGCGACATTTAGGCCGATCACCTCGTCCTCTTCGCGGCTTTCCGGTGCCTCGGGCTCGGCCGGCTCCTCGACGGCGCTGCCGGTGGCATGCTCGCGCCGGCCGAGCTCGACGGCGAGGGTGACGCGCTCATCGTCACGATACACCTCCACCTCGACCTCGCGGCCGACCTCGGCATCGCCGACACGGCGCACGAGGGTGTTGGTGTCGGCGATATCCTCGCCGTCGAAGCTCAGGATCACGTCGCCGGCCCGCACCCCGGCGGAGCGCGCCGGACCCTCGGGGACATCGGTGACCATGGCGCCGGCGGCATCATCGAGGCCGAGCGCCTCGGCCATGTCCTCGGTCACGTTCTGGATCTGCACACCGAGCCAGCCGCGCCGGGTTTCCCCGAACTCGCGCAGCTGATCGACGACGCCGGAGACAACGTTGGACGACATCGCGAAGCCGATGCCCACGGAACCGCCGGTGGGCGACAGGATCGCTGTGTTCACACCGATGACCTCGCCGTCCATGTTGAACAGCGGCCCGCCCGAATTGCCGCGATTGATCGCCGCGTCGGTCTGGATGAAGTCGTCATAGCCGCCCTGCAGGACCCGGCCGCTCGCCGAGATGATCCCGGCCGAGACCGAGAAGCCCTGCCCCAGCGGATTGCCCATCGCCACGACCCAGTCGCCCACGCGCGAGGCATCCGCGTCGCCGAAGCTGACATAGGGCAGCTCGACATCGGCCTCGACCTTCAGAAGCGCGATATCGGTCTGATCGTCGGTGCCGATGACCTCGGCGGGCAGCTCCTCGCCCTCGAAGAACTCGATCAGGATCTCGTCGGCCTGCTCGATGACATGGTTATTGGTGACAATGTAGCCGTCCCCGGAAATCACGAAACCCGAGCCCAGCGCTTCGCCCCGGCGGCTTTCGGGGCGGCCGTTGTCACCGTCCGGGCCGCCGAAGAAATCGCGGAAGAACTCCTCGAAGGGCGAGCCTTCGGGCACGCGCGGCATGTCGCGCGAGGGGGCCTCGACGGTGGTGGTGGTGGTGATGTTGACCACGGCCGGACTCACCGACTCGGCGAGATCGGCGAAACTCTCCGGCGCGCCGGCGGGCTGGGCGCCGGCCGACTGGGCCAGCAGAATGGCGCCGCCGATCACGGCCCCGGTGACCGCGCAGGTCACGCGCTGGGTCGTGGACGGGCGCGTCGTCGCCTCGGATTGCATGAGGGTCTCCTTTCCTGACGGTGGCGGTTCCGCGTCGCATGTGTCGGTCCGCCGTATCTAGGTCTCGTGCGATAACACTCAAAGGAGTCACCCGGTTTCAACACCGTGTGACCGTGACCGTGTCGCGGCCGCCGGCCGGCACCGTTCAGGCACCGATCCCGCGCGCGAGCCACAGCAGCATCACCCCGATCGCGAGCGCCCCGACCCCGATCAGCCGGCGGGTCTCGACCGGCATCCGCGCCACCAGCGCGAGCATATCCTCGATACGCGAAGGGGCCAGTGCGAACACCAGCCCCTCCACGACGAGTACCAGCCCGATGGCAAGGATCACCGTGGCGATCACTGCTCAGCCGGCTCGGCCGGCCCGGCGCCGAGGCGAAGATCCTCGCCGAGGCGGGCCTCGCCCTCGGGATCCGTCAGATCCTCCTCGTCCTCCTGCGCATCCGGGATCACGGCCTGCAGCGCCTGCGTGCCGTCACCGCGCAGATACTGGAAGAACTGGCTGTCCGGACGCATCACCATGGTCGAGTTCTCGCCCCGCAGCGCGCGCTCATAGGAGGTGAGCGAGCGGGTGAAGGCGAAGAATTCCTCGTCGCGGCCGAAGGCGTCGGCGTAGATCGCGTTGCGCTCGGCATCGGCCTCGCCGCGGACCACCTCGGCCTCGCGCTCGGCGGTGGAGACGATCTCGGTCACAGTCCGGTCGGCGAGCGCGCGCACCCGCTGCGCGGCCTCTTCACCGCGGGCGCGCTCATCGGCGGCCTCGCGCTCACGCTCGGCACGCATCCGCGCATAAGTGGCCTCGAGGTTCTGCTCGGGCAGATCGGTGCGCGTCAGCCGCACATCGACCACCTCGACCCCGAGCGTCGCCGCCTCGCGCCGCGCGAGATCGCGGATCCGGTTCATCAGCGGCGTGCGATCCTCCGAGAGCACCGCGCCCGAGGGCACCGAGCCGAGCACCTCGCGGATCGCCGCATTCATGATCCGCTCCATGCGCCCCTGCGCGGCCGACACGCCCTCGAGCCCGACGGATTCGCGGAACCGGACGGTGTCCACGATCCGCCAGCGCGCGAAGGCGTCCACGATAAGCCGGCGATCGTCGAGCGGCGTCACCTCCAGCGGCTGGGACTGCAGGCCGAGGATACGGGAGTCGTAGCGCACCACCTCCTGCACGATCGGCAGCTTGAAATGCAGACCCGGCTCGTCGCGCGTCTGCTTGAGCTGACCGAACTGCAGCACGAGCACGTTCTCGCGCTCATCGACCACATAGACCGACGACAGACCCAGCGCACCGAGGATCACGAGCACCGGAAGGAGAAACATCGATACACGCATCAGTTGGCTCCCGTGAAGCTGGTGGTGGTGCCGCTGCCGGCACCGCTCGCGCCGACGGCCTGGGTGGTGCGCTCGCGCACATCGCGGGCCTCGTCCTCGGAGTAATCGGCATCATCGTCATCGTTCGAACTGCGGCTGCCGCCGGTACGGCGCAGCTCGTTGAGCGGCAGATACGGGACCACGCCCGAGCCGCCCGCCTCCTCGCCCGACACGCCGTCGAGCAGCACCTTGTCCATGTCGCCGAGCACGACTTCCATGGTCTCGAGATACATCCGTCGGCGCGTGACCTCGGGCGCGTTGACATACTCGTCATAGACCGCGACGAAGCGGCTCGCCTCGCCCTCGGCGACGTTGATCACCCGCGCGCGATAGCCTTCCGCGGCCTCGCGGATCTCGGCCGCCTCACCGCGCGCGCCGGCGAGGACGCGGTTGGCGTAGGCGTCGGCCTGACGCTCCAGCCGGTCACGCTCCTGGCGCGCGGCCTGCACTTCGCGGAAGCTGTCGATCACCTCGCCCGGCGGGTCGGCGCGGTCGAAATTGACCCGGATGACGTTGACGCCGGACTCGTAGCTGTCGAGGGTGCCCTGAACGGCCTGGCGCAGATCCGCCGCGATGGCGCCGCGGTCGCGGTTGAGGATCGGCGACAGCTCCGAGCGCGCGATGATGTCGCGCATCGCGGACTCCGACACCGCCCGCACCGTGTTGGGCTGATCGGCGAGGTTGAACAGGAAATTCGGCGGGTTGGCCACGTTCCAGACCACCTGGAACTCGACATCCACGACCGCCTCGTCGCGCGTCAGCATCAGCCCGGTATCGAGCCCGGCGCGCTCCACGCCGACCTCGGTGACGCGCTCGCCGGTCACCTGCACGATCTCGTGGGTGACGATGGGCCAGGGCGCGAAATTGAGGCCCGGCTGCGCGGTGCGGTAATACTGGCCGAACATCAGCTCGACGGACCGCTCCTCGGGATTGACCGAGTAGATGGAGTTGAACGCCCACAAGCCCGCGAGGAGAAGCGCGCCGATCCCGACCACGCCGCGCGAGGGCAGACCGCTGCCCCCGCCGCCGGAGCCGCCGTCACGGCCGCCACCGCCGCCGCCCATCAATACCTTGAGCTGCTTCTGGCCCTTCTTGACCAGGTCGTCGATCTCGGGGATCTGCGGGCCGCCGCCGCCGCCGGAGCCGCCCCC
>SLQD01000111.1 GCA_007131685.1 Paracoccaceae bacterium
GGTTCAACTCAGGGAGCGACTATCCGCCCCTCGGCGTTCCAGGTGAAGCCGGCGCCCTCGAGCTCGGCGCGCGCGGCCTCCATGTCGAACTCGAAGCGCTCGACGAAGGGGTTGTGCCAGTACTCGTTGACCGGCGCGATCACGCTCGTGCCGACCTCGCCGCGCCCCTCGAGCAGCACGTTGACCATGCGCTCGCGGTCCATCGCCATGGTCAGCGCGCGGCGCACCGCGCGGTCGTCGAAGGGTTCGCGGCGCAGGTTGAAGGTGAAGTGGAAGTAGCCGAAATCCGGCACCGAGACGACGGTGAGGTCCTCATTGTCCTCGGCGAGCGGGATCTGGCCGGGCTCCATGCGCCAGGCGGTCATGTCGACCTCGCCGGTATCGAGCGCGGTGAACACCCCCTCGGCGTCGGCGTAGATCAGGAACTCGACGCCGTCGACTGCGATCTCGTCGGCGTGGAAGTGATCCGGGTTGGTGCTGATCGACATGAATTCGCCGCGGTCGTAGCGGTCGAAGGCGAACGGCCCCGAGCCCACGGTGGGGATCTCGTCGGGCGAGAGCTCCTGCGGATCCTCGATCTCGGACCAGACATGCTCGGGCAGGATCGGAATCTGGCTGAGCGTGATCGTCGCGAAGCTCGCCGAGGGCTCCGTCAGGTTGAAGGTGATCTCGTGATCGCCGGTGACCTCGACGGTGTCGATGGGCTCGAGATAGCTGTCGAAATAGCTGTAGGAGGAGTCCATGTAATACCGGAAGGTGAAGGCCACATCCTCGGCGCGCACCGGCGCGCCGTCATGGAAGGTCATCCCCTCGCGCAGCGTCACCACGATGGTGGTGTCGTCCTCGGCGGTCACGTCGGTCGCGGCCCAGTCCACCGGCTCGACCTCGGGCGACAGGCGCACGAGGCGGTCGTAATAGAGCCGCATCCACTTCCAGCCCCACACCGAGGTGGAGTTGAGCGGGTTGATGTTGTCGGGCTCCTGCGGCCCGCCGATGCGCAGCGTGGCCCGGTCGCCCACGGGCTGCGCCTCCATCGGGCCCCATTCGGAGTAGAGCCCTTCGCCGGCCATCGCGTTCATGTTCGTGAAGGCGGTGTTGTTGTAGGCCACGACCTCGTCGCGATGGAACAGCACGACGACGGGCACGTCGGGCATGTAGAGTTCCTGCATCTCGTGCACGATGTCGCGCCGCGTCTCGATGTCGAACTCGCGCGACTGCGCGTCGAAGAGCGCGTCGTATTCGGGGTTGTCGTAGCCACCGGGGTTGTTGGCGCCGGGCTCGGCCTGGCGGCTGTCGAGCGTGCCGAGAAAGAACTGCGGATCGAGCCGGTCGACGCGCCCGGACCAGCCCAGGATCGTGGCGTCGAAATCCTGCTCGGAATAGAACCGGTCGAGCAGGGTGGAGAATTCGGTCGGCGTGACGGTGACGTCGAGGCCGAGTTCCTCCCAGGCCTCCTGGATGATGAAGGCGCCTTCGTAGCGGATCGGGTCGTAGGATTCGGTGGTGGTGTAGATCTCGATCGGGGCGACCGGCTCCTGCGCCGCGGCCGCCGCCGGCAGCACCAGCGCAGCGGCCAGCGCGCATGCGGATGTCGTGCTCATCGTGGTCATGAAATCGTGTATCCCTGTTGTTCCGGCGCGGAGTCCTCGCGCGCGCGTTGGTTATCCGGCGCGGCGATGCCGCCATGCCCGCCTACGGTTTTGACGCGCGCGCGGGGCGAGGTCAACGATGACGTTGGCGGCATGCATGCCTCCATCCCGACGGCATCGCGATGAATCCGCGCAATGCCTGTTGACGGCATCACGGGGCGAGCGCGCATCCATGTCGGGGCCTGCCATTATCGGGATGATCGGGCAAGGCGGGCCTTCCATCTGCCCGAGGCACGCTGCGGCGGGTCGGTCATTGCTGCGCGGGAAGCTTCAGGGAGATCCGGAGGCAGACCCGTCGCAATGCCGCCCGCTTTCGCGATGCGCGCGGCTCCCAGGGGATGTGCCGCGTGTTCAGCCGAGAAAGATCGCGTAGAGAAAGCGCAGTGTCACAAGCGCAAGGAAGGCGCCGAAGGCGATCTCGAGGGCGCGCCGGCTGAGGAAGTGGGCGAGCCGGACCCCGAGATTGGCCGTGAGCACGGTGGTCGGGATGAACAGCGCTGCGCCCAGCGTCGAGACATAGCCGATCGCATCCGGTGGCAGCCCGCTGCGCCCGAGCCCCGCGAGCACGTAGCCGATCGCCCCGGGCACCGAGATCAGAACCCCGATCCCCGCAGAGGTCGCCACCGCCTGCAGGATCGAGCGGCCATGCAGGGTCATGATGATATTGGCGATCTGCCCGCCGCCGATGCCCATGAGCGCGGAGAGAAATCCGATCACGCCGCCATAGGCGCGCAATCCCGCCCCGCGCGGCAGATCCTCGGCGATGTTGAGCGCACTGGTGCCGCTGAGCAGCTTGGCCGCGTTCAAGCCCGCCACCACCACGAACACCCCCTGAAAGACTTCCGGCGGCGCGTACCGCGCCAGCGCCGCCCCTGCCAGCACCCCGAGCACGATCGGCACCGCCCAGGCACGCAGCAGCGCGACATCGACCGCGCCGCGCGCGCGATGCCCCAGATAGGAGCGGATCGAGGTGGGGATGATGATCGCCAGAGAGGTACCCACCGCAAGCGGCATGCGCACCGCATCCGCGACGCCGAGAAAGCCGAACACCTCGAACAGCACCGGCACCATCAGCGCCCCGCCGCCGACTCCGAACACGCCGGCGAGGATCCCGGTCAGCGCCCCGGCCGCGAGCAGGATCCCCGCGAACACGACGAATTCGCCCGAAAGAAGGTCCATCTGTCGTCAGCCTCCCTGGCTGTCTGCGCCGCGCTGCGGGTCTTGCGGTGCGGCGCCCGTATCCATTTCGGCTCCGGCCTCCCCGCCCTGCGCCCAGCGTGTCAGGATCTGAGCCGCTGCGCTGACGAGGTGACGGCGCAGGGCGCGGGCGGCGGCGTCCGGGTCGCGTTCGCAGATGGCGGCGACGATCTCGGCATGTTCCCTGCTCGAGCTTCGCATCCGCGCCGCATCGGCGAGCTGGGCGCGGCGAAACGGCGCGAGCTTGACGCGCAGCGCCTCCGCCGCCTCGGTGAGATAGCGGTTGTGCGCGCCGTCGAAGAGGCGGCGATGAAAGGCGGCGTTCGCCTCGTCATAGGCCGCACGCTCGCCGCGCGCGGCAAGGCTCTCCATCCGCCGGTGCAACTCGAGCATTTCGGCACGCTCACGGATCGACATGCGCACCGCCGCCGCACCGCCGCACAGCGCCTCGAGCTCGCCCATCGCCTCGAAGAGCTCCTCGATCTGCGCGCGCGAGATCTCGGAGACGATCACCCCGCGATACGGCACCCGCTCGACGAGCGCACGCGCGGTGAGCAGTTGCAGCGCCTCGCGCACCGGCGTGCGCGACACGGCGAAACGGCGCGCGAGCACGGTCTCGTCGAGCCGTGTGCCGGCTTCGAGGGTGCCGTCGATGATCTCGGACTCGAGATCCGATGCGATCGCCCCGCTCAACGGCTTCCTGTCCGACCCTCGGCTCACGGCTCGCTCCCCGCCCCGGCTGCCCGCGCCTCAGAACACCACCGCCTGGCCGTCCTTGCGGTGATCGGAGCCACCCAGATACAGGCCGCTTTCCATCCGGTGAATGAGCTGCGCACCGCCGAAGCTGAAATCGGCCTCGAGCGGCCCGCGGGCGATCTCGTGGCCGAGCGCGGCGAGCCCGTCGAACACCGCCGCATCGAAGCCCGGTTCCATCGCCACGCGCCGCCCCTCGAGCACCCGCCAGCGCGGCGCGTCGCTCGCCGCCTGCGGGGTCTGGGCGAAGTTCATCATGCGCAGGATCATCTGCACATGGCCCTGCGCCTGGATCGGCCCGCCCATCACGCCGTAGCTCGTCAGCGGCGCGCCGCCGCGCGTGATGAATCCGGGGATGATGGTGTGGAACGGGCGCTTGTTCGGGGCGACGCAGTTCGGGCTCGCCGGGTCGAGGTTGAACCCCGCGCCGCGGTTCTGCAGGCTCACCCCCACTTCGGGGACCACGACGCCCGAGCCGAAACCCGCATAGTTGGACTGGATGAAGGAGATCATCCGCCCGTCGGCATCGGCGGCCGT
Organism: Paracoccaceae bacterium; assembly: GCA_007131685.1. Taxonomy (GTDB): domain Bacteria; phylum Pseudomonadota; class Alphaproteobacteria; order Rhodobacterales; family Rhodobacteraceae; genus Alkalilacustris. The sequence continues at coordinate 4,137 of SLQD01000111.1, forward strand.
GATGTAGATCGTCCCCGACGGCCCCGGCAGGCCGTGCGCCGGGTCGCCGGCGCGGTCGCGGTCGATGAGGCGCGCGCGGTCGCGCAGATACTCGTCATCGAGCAGCGCGTCGGGATCGACGACCATCGCCTCCGGGTCACCGACATGGGCATAGGTGTCCGCGAGCGCGAGCTTCATCGCCTCGATCTGCAGGTGCAGCCCCTCGATGCTGTCGGGGCCGAGATCGGCGATCTCGGTGTTCTCGAGGATGCCGAGCGCGATCAGCGCGGCGATGCCCTGGCCGTTGGGCGGGATCTCGTGCGCGTCGATGTCGCCGTAGCGGCGCTGGATCGTGCCGCACCAGTCGGCGCGGTGGGCGGCGAGGTCCTCCGCGCTGAGTGCTGCGTCATGCTTGCGTGCGAAGGCCGCGATCGCCTCGGCGATCTCGCCGCGATAGAAGGCCTCGGTGCGGGTCTCGGCGATGCGGCGCAGGGTGCGCGCCATGGCCGGGGCGCGAAAGATCTCGCCCGCGCGCGGCGCGCGGCCCTCGGGCATGAAGGTTTCGGCGAAGCCCGGCTGCCCGGAGAGCACCGCGGCGCCGGCGGCCCAGCCGCTGGCGATGATCGGCGAGACGGGGTAGCCGCGCTCGGCATAGTCGATGGCCGGCTCGAACAGCGCCTCGAAGGGCAGCGCCCCGAACCGCTCCGACAGCGCCAGCCAGGCCGACACCGCACCCGGCACCGTCACCGACTCCCAGCCGCGTTCGGGCATCTGCGCGCGGCCGGCGAAGCGCTCGGGGGTCCAGCCCGCGGGCGCGCGGCCCGATGCGTTGAGCCCGTGCAGCGCCGTGCCGTCATGCACGATGGCGAAGGCGTCGCTGCCCAGCCCGTTGCCCGTCGGCTCGACGACCGGCATCGTGATGGCCGCGGCAAGCGCTGCATCGACGGCGTTGCCGCCGCGGTCGAGCATGCGCAGCCCGGCCTGCGCGGCGAGCGGCTGCGAGGTGGCGACCATGTTTCGCCCCATGACGGGGCTGCGCTGCGACGGGTAGGGCGTGGAAAAGTCGAAATCCATCTGGGAACTGTCCTTCGCGTGTTGCAGTGTCAGGAGGCGCCGCTTGCGCCCGGGCGCATGCGGTGGCGCAGGAAGACCACGAGCGACAGCACCGCAAGCGCGAGGAACAGCGCCGAAACCGGCCGCGTGACGAACAGCGTGAGATCCTCGCTGGTCGACAGGGCGCGGCGCAGATTGGTCTCGGCAATGGGCCCGAGGATTACCCCGAGCACGAGCGGCGCAAGCGGGTAGTCCATCTTCTTCATCATGTAGCCGAGCGCCCCCACGAAGAAGAGCAGGTAGATGTCGGTGACCCGGTTGTTGAGCGCAAACACCCCGACGGCGCAGAACACCAGCACCGCGGGGACGATGATGTGCTTGGGGATCTTCGTCACCATGAGGAAATAGCGCATGGAGCTGAGCGCGATCACCAGCATCATCACCGCGCCGACGAGCAGCCCGACGAAGATCGAGTAGACGATCTCCGGATTGTCCACCATCAGCCGCGGCCCCACCGCGATGCCGTGCACCATCAGCGACGCCATCAGCACCGCGTCCACCGCGCTGCCCGGAATGCCGAGCGCGATCATCGGGATCAGCCCGCCGCCGGCGGTCGAGGAGTTGCCCGACTCCGAGGCCACAACGCCCTCGGGCACGCCTGTCCCGAAGCTGTCGGGGTCTTTCGAGGCCCGGCGGGCCTGGTCATAGGCAAGCAGGTTCGCGATCGAGCCCCCCGCCCCGGGTACCGCCCCGATGAACACCCCCACCAGCGAGGACCGGATCAGGTTGATCGGCCTGCGGATCGTGTCCATCAGGTAGGAGAGCGGCCGGAACACGATGCGCTCCTCGATCAGTGCCTCGCCCTTGCCGCTGGCGCTGCGCATCTCCTCGACCTCGCCGAGCAGCTGGCTGACGGCGTAGACCCCGATCAGCACCGCGAGAAACGGCAGCCCGGAGGACAGCATCGCCAGATCGAAGGTGAAGCGCGGGCTGTTCATCATCGGGTCGGGCCCGATCGTGGCGAGGAAGATGCCGATGAGCCCGGCGATGAGCCCGCGCACCAGCGAGCGGCCCACGAGGCTCGCGATCACCGTCATCGCGAAGACGATGAGCGAGAAATATTCCCACGGGCCCAGCCGGATCGCCACGATCGCCAGCGGCGGCGCCGCGAGCACCAGCACGACGATCGAGACCAGCGTGCCGAAGAAGGAGGCGAAGATGCCGATGCCGAGCGCGCGCCCGGGATCGCCCTTGCGCGCCATCGGGTAGGCATCGAATGTCGTCGCCACGGCGGAGGGCGTGCCGGGAATGCCCAGCAGCGCCGCGCTGATCATCCCGCCGGTCAGCCCGCCGACATAGACGCCGAGCATCGTCGCGATGCCCTGGATCGGCGGCATGTAGAAGGTCAGCGGCATGGTCAGCACGATCGCCATGGTGATCGTGAAGCCCGGGATCGCCGAGGCCACGATCCCCGCGATCACGCCGACGAACATCGTCATCAGCGTGGCGATCTGGAGAACCTCGAGAAAGCCGCCGGCGAACCCTTCAAGCATCGCGCTGTTTCCTCATCGCTGTGACGCCGTATCGCTCCAACGGCTCAAAAGAAGGGGCCGCGCGGCAGGAAGACGTAAAGCGCCTGCGCGAAGAAGACCTGCAGCCCAACCGAAACCACCGCCGCGATGATCGCCGAGATCACGAGATTGCGCCATGTGCGCGGCCCGAGCAGCATCTGCACGCCGAAGGCGAACAGGAACGCCGCGATCACGAAGCCGAGCGGGCGGATCAGGATCAGGAACAGGCCGAACGCGCCGAGCACGGTGAAGACCATGCGAAACTCGAGCATCGTGCGCCAGGCCACGTCGAAAAGCGCCCGGGGACCGTATCCGAGTTCCGCGCGCGCCTGCCGGGCGGACTGGATCAGCATGACCACGTTGAGAAACATCAGCACGCCGAGCAGGACGCGCGGAAAGGTGCCCGCACCGAGCGGCTCCCAGCGCGACTCCGGCAGCGCCATCGCCTCCCAGAAGAGATATCCGAACCCCGCGAGCATCACGAGGTTGAGCGCGAACTGCAGCAGCGCGCTGTCGCCCGCGATGGCCCCGGACTGCGGGGCGTCGTCCTCCGGCCGGTCGGGCCGGCCGGAGGCGTTGTCGGAGCGTGGATCGCTCATTGCTCGAGATGCTCGGCCAGGTCGGCGACGGTCTGATCGAGCTCTTCCATGTATTCGCCGTATTCGTCACGTGTGCGCAGGACCATCTCGGCGCCGGCATTGTTGATCGCCTCGATGAACTCCTCGTCCTCGGCCATCGGCTCGAAGGCGTCGGAGAGGTAGTCGAGGATCGCCTCGTCGGTGCCGGCCGGCGCATAGAGCCCACGACTGATCGTCAGCTCGAGATCGTAGCCGAGTTCCTGCAGCGTGGGCACGTCGGGGGTCGCGTCGAGCCGCTCCGTCGCGCCGGTGGCGAGGAACTTCAGATCGCCGTTCTCGACGAATTCGAGCGAGGAGGCGATGTCGCCGATGGCCGCGTCGATATGGCCGCCCACCAGCGCCTGGATGCGCTCGCCGGTGCCCTCATGGCCGACATAGGAGACCTCGTAATCGGCCGCCTGCTCCATCATCGCCGAGTGCAGATGCGGCACCCCCGCGAGCGTGACGCCGAAGCGGATCTCGCCCGGGTTCTCCTGCGCGTATTCGACGAACTCCTCGAAGGTGTCGTAGGGCCCGTCGGCATTGACCACGAGATACTGCGGCGAGGAGGTGAAGGACGCGATGGGCTCGAAATCCGAGGGATGCACATCCGTCAGGCCCGTGTGATAGGAGACGAGCAGCCCCTCGTGGATCTGCGCGACGGTGTAGCCGTCGGCCGCGCGCTCGCGCGCATCGGCGAGGCCCTGCGTGCCGGACGCGCCGGGCATGTTGATCACCGGCATCGGCTGGCCGACATACTCCTCGGCATGGTTGGCAACGATGCGCATGAGCACGTCGCTGCCGCCGCCGCTGCCCCAGGGCACGATCATCTCGATGGCGCGTTCGGGGTAATCGGCCGCCGCCGCGACGGCGAAGCCGAGCGATGCGCTCGCGGCGATCGCGGTGGTTGCAAGCAGACGCTGAGTGGTGCCGTTCATGGTCACGTCCTCCTGTTGAACTCGGCCTGCGGCGCCGCTCTGGATACAAGACGCCACTTTGACCCGTCGTTCGTATACAAGACCGGACGGCTTGCGCAAAGGGTGAATCGTTGCGGGCGCATGTTTCGACGGGTTCTGCTCGCCGGGGCGGCATCTACACGGCGCTTCGCCCGATGATGCGCCGCCGTGAAATGCGCCCGGCCCGCGCCGCCGCGATTGCCGCCGGGGCGCGTTCCGCGCGCAGGCCGGCGCGCGCCGGCGAATCGATGACAGCCCGCCACCCCGCCCTCGGCGACCTCCGGCGCCGGCCGGGCTCAGCCGCGCAGGCCCGGCAGGAA
>SLQD01000267.1 GCA_007131685.1 Paracoccaceae bacterium
GCTACTGGCTGTGGCGTATCAGGCGGCGCGAATGAGGAAGGCTTGAGCATGCGATACGTTTCCACGCGCGGCGCCGCGCCCGAGCTCGATTTCGAGGAGGCGATGCTGACGGGGCTTGCGCACGATGGCGGACTCTATGTGCCCGAAACGGTGCCCGAATTCGACCTCGGCGAACTCGCCGCGCTGGCCGGTCGACCCTATGAGGAGGTCGCGCAGCGGGTGATCGCGCCCTTTGTCGGCGACAGCTTCAGCCGCGAGGAACTCGCCGGCGCCATCGCGCGCGCCTATGCCGGGATCAACCACCCCGCCCGCGCCCCGCTCGCGCAGCTCGGACCCAACCATTTCCTGCTCGAGCTGTTTCACGGGCCGACACTGGCCTTCAAGGATTTCGCGATGCAGCTCATCGGGCAGCTCTTCGAGCTGTCGCTCAAGCGGCGCGGCCGGCGCGCGACCATCATCGGCGCGACATCGGGCGATACCGGCTCGGCGGCGATCGAGGCCTTTGCCGGGCTCGAGGCGGTCGATGTGGTGATCCTGTTTCCCGATGGCCGCGTGAGCGCCGTGCAGCGCCGGCAGATGACGACGCCGGCGGCCGCCAATGTCCACGCCCTCGCAATCGAGGGCGATTTCGACGCCGCGCAGGCGCGCGTGAAGGACATGTTCAACGATTTCGCCTTCCGCGACGCGGTCGGCCTCGCGGCGGTGAACTCGATCAACTGGGCGCGGGTGCTCGCGCAGGTGGTCTATTACGTCACCGCCGCGCTCAGCCTCGGCGCGCCGCATCGCAGTATCGATTTCACCGTGCCCACGGGCAATTTCGGCGATATCTACGCGGGCTCCATCGCGCGGCGGATGGGGGTGCCGATCGGGCGGCTGGTGATCGCCACCAACCGCAACGACATCCTCCACCGCGCGCTCGAGACGGGCGAGTATGCGCCGCAGGGTGTCGCCCCCACGATCTCCCCCTCGATGGATATCCAGGTCTCGTCGAATTTCGAACGCGCGCTGTTCGACGCCTACGATCGCGATGGCGCGGCGGTGGCGCAGTTGATGCAGGAGCAGCGCGCACGTGGTGGCTTCCGGATCAGCCAGGGCGCGCTCGAGGCGCTGCGCGAGGGCTTCGCCTCGGGCCGCGCCGACGAGGCCGACACCGCCGACACCATCACCCGCACCCACCGCGACGCCGGATTGCTGCTGTGCCCGCACAGCGCGGTGGGCGTGAAGGTCGCCGGGGAGCATCTCGGCGCGGCGCCCATGGTCACGCTGGCGACGGCGCACCCTGCGAAGTTCCCCGACGCCGTCGAGGCCGCGACCGGGCATCGCCCCGAGTTGCCGGCGCGCCTGGCCGATCTGTTCGACCTGCCCGAGCGCTTCACCCGCGTGCCCGACGACATGGGCGCGATCCAGTCCCTGATCCGCGAAAGGATTTCCGCTTGAGCACCCGCATCACAACGCTCGACAACGGCTTTCGCATCGTCACCGAGGCGATGCCGGGGCTGTCATCGGCGGCGATCGGCGTGTGGATCGATGCTGGTGCACGCCACGAGGCTGCCGAGGAGAACGGCATCGCGCATTTCCTCGAACACATGGCCTTCAAGGGCACCGCCCGGCGCAGCGCGCTGCGCATCGCCGAGGAGATCGAGGATGTGGGCGGCCATATCAACGCCTATACCTCGCGCGAGACGACGGCCTACTTCGCGCGCGTGCTCGGCGCGGATGTGCCGCTCGCGCTCGACGTGATCGCCGATATCGTGCGCAACCAGCTTCTGGAGCCGCGCGAGATCGAGACCGAGCGCGGCGTGATCCTGCAGGAGATCGGCCAGGCGCTCGACACGCCCGACGATGTCATCTTCGACTGGCTGCAGGAAACCGCCTATCCCGGCCAGGCGCTCGGCCGGCCGATCCTCGGCCCGCCCGACTGCGTGCGCCGGCTCTCGCGCGACGATCTGGCGCGCTTCATCGACGCGCAATACTGCCCCGGACAGATGATCCTCGCCGCCGCCGGCGCCGTCGATCACGACCGTATCGTGGCCCTCGCCGCCGAGCAGTTCGCCGACATGCCCGCCCGCGGTGCCCCCGCCGCCCCGGCGGCGCGGTTCTGCGCCGGGGAGCGGCGCGTCGAGCGCGATCTGGAGCAGGCGCATCTCGCGCTCGCCTTCGAGGCGCCCGATTGCCGCTCGTCGGCGCGCCATGCCACGCAGGTCATGGCGACCGCGCTCGGCGGGTCCATGTCCTCGCGCCTGTTCCAGAAGCTGCGCGAGGAGCGCGGGCTGTGCTACACGATCTTCGCGCAGGCCGGCACCTTCGCCGATACCGGCATGACGACGATCTATGCCGGCACCGCCGGCGCCGATGTCGCCCCGCTCGCCGAGACGATCATCGACGAGATCCGCCGCGCCGCCGACGATCTGGGCGAGGCCGAGATCGCGCGGGCGCGCGCGCAGCTTCGGGCGGGGCTGCTGATGGGGCTCGAAAGCCCCGCGGCGCGGGCCGAGCGGCTGGCCCGGCAGCTGTCGATCTGGGGCCGGGTGCCCGATGTTGCGGAGACGGTCGCGCGGATCGACGCGGTGAGCCGCGACGATGCGCGCGCGGCGGCCGGCGCCATGGGCGCGGATGGGCGCGCGGCGCTGGCGCTCTACGGGCCGGTTTCCGGCGCGCCCGGGCTCGCGGCGCTGACCGGGCGGCTGGCGGCCTGATGCTGCTGGGACGGCGCGGACCGATCATCGAGACCGAGCGGCTCACCCTGCGCCTGCCGCTCAATTCGGATCAGGCCGCCTGGATCGCCCTGCGCCGCGACAGCGCCGATTTCCTGATCCCGTGGGAGCCGAGCTGGGCGGCCGATCACCTGACGCGGCGCGCCTTCATGCACCGGGTGCAGTGGGCGCGGCGGATGCAGACACAGGGCGCGGCGCTGGCGCTGTTCATGATCCGGCGCGACGACGACACGCTGGTGGGGGCGATCACGCTCGACCATATCCGCCGCGGTCCGGCGCAGTCGGGCACGCTGGGCTACTGGACGGGGGCGCCCTTTGCCCGGCAGGGTTACATGCGCGAGGCGATCGGCGGCGTCGTGCCTCACGCCTTCTCCGAGATGGGGCTGAGCCGGATCGAGGCGGCCTGCCTGCCCGAAAACGCCGCCTCGCGCGGGGTGCTGGAAAAATCCGGCTTCAAGTATGAGGGCGTCGCGCAGAGCTATCTGCAGATCAACGGGCGCTGGCGCAATCACGTGCTCTACGCCAATCTGCGCCATGACCGGCGCGGGCGCACCGATGCCGGCTAGAGCATGTTGCGCAAGAGTGGGGGACCGGTTTCTTGTGCTCCTCGAACATGCGAATTCAAGAGGATAGAGCGCGTCGCGCGAATGCGAATGAACGCGACGCGCTCCAGGGAGGCCGCCATGCTCAACCCCGCCGATGCCGAATTCCGCAGCCGCCTCGCCGCCGAGCTGCCGGCCGACACGCTGCGCGACCCCGAGCCGCGCCATCTCGAGGAGCCGCGCGGGCGCTGGCACGGGGCAGGGGGCGTGCTGGCGCTGCCGCGTAGCACCGACGAGGTCGCGCGGATCGTCGCGGCCTGCGCGGCGGCGCGGGTGGCGGTGCTGCCCTATGGCGGCGGCACCGGGCTCGTCGGCGGGCAGGTGATGCCGGAGGGCCCCGTGCCGGTGATCCTGTCGATGGAGCGCATGCGCGCGATCCGCGGGGTGCATCCGCGCGAGAACGTGCTCATTGCCGAGGCCGGCGCCGTGCTCGCCGATGTCCAGGCTGCCGCGCGCGAGGCCGGGCGGATCTTTCCGCTCTCGCTGGCCGCCGAGGGGACGGCGCGAATTGGCGGGGTGCTGGCGACGAATGCGGGCGGCGTGAACGTGCTGCGCTACGGCAATGCGCGCGATCTGTGTCTCGGGCTCGAGGCAGTGATGCCCGACGGGCGCATCTGGCACGGGCTGCGCCGGCTGCGCAAGGACAATACCGGCTATGATCTGCGAAACCTGATGATCGGCGCGGAGGGCACGCTCGGCGTGATCACCGCGGCCAGTCTGCGGCTCTTCGCGCCGCCGGCGCGCGAGGGGGCTGCGCTGATGGTCGTTGCGGGACCGGAGGCGGCGCTCGACCTGCTCGCACTGGCGCAGGAGCGCATCGGCGAGGGGATTTCCGCCTTCGAGCTGATCGCCGGCACCGGGCTCGATTTCCTGAAGGCGACGATGCCGCAGGTGCGCCGGCCCTTCGATCCGGCACCGGGCTGGATGGTGCTGGTGGATGTGGGGCTGCCGGCGGGGCTCGACCCGGCCGAGGCGCTCGAGGGGCTGTTCATGGCGGGCCATGAGGCCGGCCTCGTCAGCGACGGGGTGATCGCGCAGTCGCAGGCGCAGCGCGACGAGTTCTGGGCGCTGCGCGAATCCATCCCCGAGGCCAACCGCCATATCGGCGCCATCGCGAGCCATGACATCGCGCTGCCGCTGTCACTGGTGCCGGAATTCATCGCCCGCGCGGGGCCCGAACTCCAGGCGATCGCCGATCTGCGCATCAACTGCTTCGGCCATCTCGGCGACGGCAACCTGCATTACAACGTCTTTCCGCCCGAGGGCGGCCGGGCGGCCGATCATCGCGATCAGCGCGGCGCGATCACCGAGACGGTGCACGCGCTCACCCATGAGCTCGGCGGCTCGATCAGCGCCGAGCACGGCATCGGCCGGCTCAAGACCGGCGATCTCGAGCGTTTCCAGGACCCGGTCAGGCTCGCCGCGATGCGCGCGATCAAGGCGGCGCTCGATCCGGCCGGGATCATGAATCCCGGCGCCGTCCTTCCCGCGCGGGCGGGCAGGGGCGCGGCCTGATGCCCGCTTGACCGGCCGCGCCATCCGGCGCATACGCGCATGCATGACCGAGCTTTCGCGCATCCGCAACTTCTCCATCGTGGCGCATATCGACCACGGCAAATCCACCCTCGCAGACCGGCTGATCCAGCTCACCGGCACGGTGGCCGAGCGCGACATGAAGGAGCAGCTGCTCGACGCGATGGATATCGAGCGCGAGCGCGGCATCACCATCAAGGCCAATACGGTGCGCATCGACTACCCGGCCAAGGACGGGCACACCTATGTGCTCAACCTGATCGACACGCCGGGGCATGTGGACTTCTCCTACGAGGTGTCGCGATCGATGCAGGCGGTGGAGGGGTCGCTGCTGGTGGTCGATGCCTCGCAGGGGGTGGAGGCGCAGACGCTGGCCAATGTCTACACAGCTCTCGACGCCGATCACGAGATCGTGCCGGTGCTCAACAAGGTGGACCTGCCCGCCGCCGAGCCCGCCATGGTGCGCGAGCAGATCGAGGAGGTGATCGGCATAGACGCCTCGGACGCGATCGAGATCTCCGCGAAATCGGGGCTCGGCATTCCCGACGTGCTCGAGGCTATCGTCAAGCGGCTCCCCGCGCCCACCGGCGAGCGCGACGCCCCGCTCAAGGCGATGCTGGTCGATAGCTGGTACGACGCCTATCTCGGCGTCGTGGTGCTGATCCGGGTTATGGACGGGGTGATCCGCAAGGGCGATCGCATCCGCATGATGCAGACCGGCGCGATTCACAACATCGACCGCCTCGCGGTGCTCAAGCCCGCCATGGTGGACACCCCCGAGCTCGGCCCCGGCGAGATCGGCGTGTTCACCGGCTCGATCAAGCAGGTCCGCGACACCCGCGTGGGCGACACCATCACCCATGAGAAGAAGGGCGCCGAGAGGGCACTGCCGGGCTTCAAGCCCTCGGTGCCGGTCGTGTTCTGCGGGCTGTTTCCGGTGGACTCGGCCGATTTCGACGCGCTGCGCAAGGCGATGGACAAGCTCGCGCTCAACGACGCGAGCTTTACCTACGAGATGGAAAGCTCCGCCGCGCTCGGTTTCGGCTTTCGCTGCGGGTTCCTCGGGCTGCTGCATCTGGAGGTCGTGCGCGACCGGCTCGAGCGCGAATACGATATCGACCTGATCACCACCGCGCCCTCGGTGGTCTACAACATCCACATGAAGGACGGCACCGTCCACGAGCTGCACAACCCCGCCGACATGCCCGAGCCCGGCAATGTCGCCCATATCGAGGAGCCGCGCATCAAGGCGACGATCCTCGTGCCCGACGACTATCTCGGCGATGTGCTCAAGCTGTGCCAAGAGCGCCGCGGTATCCAGCTCAACCTGACCGTGGCGGGCGCGCGCGCGATGGTGGAGTACGACCTGCCGCTCAACGAGGTGGTCTTCGATTTCTATGACCGTCTCAAGTCCGTCACCAAGGGCTATGCCAGCTTCGACTACGAGATCACCGGCTACCGCGAGGACAACCTCGTGAAGATGCATATCCTCGTCAATGACGAGCCGGTGGATGCGCTCGCGATGATGGTGCATCGCGACCGCGCCGAGATGCGCGGGCGGATGATGTGCGAGAAGCTCAAGGAGCTGATCCCGCGGCACATGTTCAAGATCCCGATCCAGGCCGCGATCGGCGCCAAGGTCATTGCCCGCGAGACCCTGCCCGCGCTGCGCAAGGACGTGACCGCCAAGTGCTATGGCGGCGACGTGACCCGCAAGAAGAAGCTTCTGGAAAAGCAGAAGGCGGGCAAGAAGAAGATGCGCCAGTTCGGCAAGGTCGAGATCCCGCAGGCGGCCTTCATCAACGCGCTCAAGATGGATGAGTGAGCGCCGCGGCGCGGCTGCGCGCGCGCCGGGCACCTTCCATCCGTCGCGTCAGTCAGGCCCCTGACAGCGCGGCCGCGGCGGCCTGACACCGGCACACAGGGCCGCGTCTCGTTCGGGTCGTCTTCCGCCCGGTCGCGAAGGCCCCGCGCGCCATTTCAGCGCGCGCCCGCCGGGATGGCCCGGCTCGGGGGCCGAGCCGCCACACACTGGGCCCGCATCACGCGCCCGAGCGTGTTGCGCCCGCCCGCCGGCTCAGACGAGGCGGAAATCGACGCCGGGCAGCCCCGAAGCCCAGCCTTCGACCCGGTCGCCGCGCGCCACCGCGCCGACGCCCTCCGGCGTGCCCGTCATGATCAGATCGCCCGGGCGCAGATGCATGAGATGCGACAGATAGGCGATGATCTCCGGCGTCTTCCAGATCATCTGCGCAAGATCGCCCTTCTGGCGCACCGTTCCATTGACGGACAGGCCGATCTCGCCCGTCGCCATGTCGCCGCATTTCCCGATCGGCACGAGCGGGCCGCAGGGGGCGGACTGATCGAAGCCCTTGGCCATGTCCCATGGCCGGCCCATCTTCTTGGCCTCGCCCTGCAGATCGCGCCGGGTCAGATCGACTCCGACGGCAAAGCCGTACACCAACCCCATCGCGTCCTCGACCGCGACGTCGCGGCCGCCGCCCTTGAGCGCCACGACGAGCTCGATCTCGTGGTGCAGGTCCCTCGTGGCGGGCGGATAGGCGACCTCGCCGCTGCCCGGCACGACCGCGTCGGCGGGCTTGGTGAAGAAGAACGGCGGCTCGCGGTCGGGATCATGGCCCATCTCGCGCGCATGATCAGCGTAGTTGCGTCCGACGCAATACACCCGGCGGATAGGAAAGGCCGCGTTCTCGCCATCGACGGCCAGCACAGCCTGCTCGGGACGCTCGAAAATCAGGGGGGTCGCCACGTTGGTCTCCTTCACTGTCGCGGTTTCTTGTCGGGCGGGGCACCGGCCGCACCCGCGGGTGCGACCGGCTGTAGCGTGATCAGTCCTCGTCCGCCATGGCGGCCTCGACGACCGGCGTGTAGCTTTCGAGCTGATCGGCGACGAACTGGGTGAACGCCTCGGGGGACTCGCTGCTCATCGGCTCGGCCCCGGCGCCGCGCAGCGCCTCGCGCACGTCCTCGTCATTCTCGATCATGTCGCGGATTTCGCCATGCAGCATGTCGACGACCTCGTCGGGCGTGCCTGCCGGCGCGACATAGCTCAGCCACAGCGCGGCCTCGTAGCCGTCGAGCCCCTCCTCCTCGACGGTGGGCACGTCGGGGATCTGCGGCATCCGGTCGCGCGTGCCGACGGCAAGGGCCACGACCTCGCCGCTGTCGATAGCGGAAAAGCCGGCCGGGAAGCTGACGAAGGTGAAATCGACCTCGCCGCCCATCACCGCGGTCATCGCCGGGGAGTTGCCGTCATAGGGGATGTGGACGGCATCGACGCCGGTCTGATCCTTGAACATCTCGACGGCGAGATGCGTGGTGCTGCCCACGCCGGCCGAGGCATGGTTGAGCTCGCCGGGATTCTCGAGGCCGTAATCGATGATGTCCTGCATCGACTCGAAATCCGAATCCGGCGCGACCACGAGCACATACGGGGTCTCCGCGATCAGGCTGATATGCTCGAAATCATCGACCGGGTGGTAGTCCGGCTCATGGACGAGATAGCCCGTGATGTGCGTGCTCGTCGTGCCCACCGCGATTGTGGAGCCGTCATTGGGGGCATTGGCCGCGGCCATGGTGCCGACCGTGCCGCCCGCGCCGCCGCGGTTCTCGACGACGATCGGCACGTCGAGGCGCTGCGAAAGCGGCTCGGCCACGGTGCGCCCGACGATGTCGGTCGAGCCGCCCGCGCCGAAGGGCACGATCAGGTTGATCTCGCTGTGGGGATACTCGGCCGCCGCCGAGCCGGCGCCCAGCGCCAGTGCGCCCGCCGATGCAACAGCTGCGAGAGTGTGCTTGCTCGTGTCACGCATGTCGTTTCCTCCTCCGTTTCGGACCGGGTTGCGGGGCCCGAAGGCCCGTGCGCGGCGGCCGGTCAGCCCCGCCGCGCCGTCACTCGCCCGCGTCGCGCGCGGGTGTCGCCCTGCGCTCGCGCCACCACTTCACTGCCGCCGGGCCGACGACCAGCATCAGGAACCCGACGCCCAGCACGAGGAACATCAGGCTCAGCGGGCGCTCGACGAAGATCATCGGATCGCCCCGCGACAGAAGCAGCGAGCGGCGCAGATTATCCTCGAGAAGCGGCGCCAGAACGAGCCCGAGCAGCAGCGGCGCCGCCTCGCAGCGCAGCTTGAGCATCAGGAATCCCAGCAGCCCGAAGCCGAGCGCGAGATAGACATCGAAGGCGTCGAGATGCAGGCTGTACATCCCGATCGCGATGAAGCTCAGGATCGCGGGGAACATCCACGAATAGGGCATCGACAGCAGCTTCACCCAGATCCCGACGAGCGGCAGGTTCAGGATCAGGAGCAGCAGGTTGCCAATCCAGAAGCTCGCGACCAGGCCCCAGAAGAAATCCGGGCTCTCGGTCACGATCTGCGGTCCCGGCACGAGGCCGTGGATCATCATCGCGCCGAGCATGATCGCCATCGTCGCATCCCCCGGGATGCCGAGCGACAGGGTCGGGATGAAGGAGGTCTGCGCGGCGGCGTTGTTGGCGGCCTCGGGGGCGGTGACGCCCTCCATCGCGCCGTTGCCGAAGCGGCTCGGGTCCTTCGCGACGCGCTTTTCGAGCGCATAGGCGGCGAAGGTGCTGATCGCGGGGCCGGCGCCGGGCAGGATGCCCAGAAGCGCGCCGAGCCCGGTGCCGCGCAGTGTCGAGAAGCGCGAGTCGCGCAGGTCCTTGCGCGAGGGGATCAGGTCGCGCCAGGGCACGCGGTCGGTGAAGGCCTGGCGCTTGTCGCCGAGGGCGAGGTTGTTGATCACCTCCGCCAGCCCGAACAGCCCGATGATCACGATGACGAAACTGAGCCCGTCATAGAGCGGGTAGAAGCCGAGCGTGTAGCGCGGCGTGCCCGTGGTCAGGTCCTGCCCGACCGTGCCGAGCAGAAGCCCCAGCACCGTCATCGCCAGCCCCTTGACCAGCGAGCCGCGCACCAGCACCGCCGCCGCGATCAGCCCCATCACCATGAGCGAGAAATACTCCGGCGAGCCGAAACTGAGCGCAAAGCGCGCCAGCGGCGGCGCGAAGGCCGCGATGAAGACGATCGCCACACAGGCCGCGAAGAACGACACCAGCGTCGTCATCACCAGCGCGGGCCCCGCGCGGCCCTGCTTGGCCATCGGGTGGCCGTCGAGCGCGACCATCAGCGAGGCCGCCGTGCCCGGAAGATTCAGCAGGATCGCCGTCGTCGAGCCGCCATACATGGCGCCGTAATAGATGCCCGCGAGCATCACGATCGCCTCGATCGGCGGCAGGTGGAAGGTGATCGGCAGCAGCAGCCCGATCGTCGCCAGTGGCCCGATCCCGGGCAGCACGCCGACGAAGGTGCCGAAGGTCACCCCGATGAAGCAGTAGAGCAGCGTCGTCGGCGAGAGCGCGACGTCGAAGCCATGCGCGATATTGGCAAACAGCTCCATGGGTCAGGGCCACATCGGAAGCGACAGGCCGATACCGTAGCGGAACACCCCGGCGCAGACCGCCGACATCACCGCCCCAATCACGATCACCGAGGGCCAGCGCAGCTTCGGATCCGCAAAGGAGGCGATTGCCACCAGCCCGAAAACCGACAGCACCAGCCCGATCCGCGGCAGCGCAATGCCGAAAAAGATCAGCGAGGCGGCAACCGCGCCGAGCGCGCGTGCCGTCAGCCACGGATCCGAGCCCGAGCGCGCCGCCTCGCGCCGGGCATCCTCGCCGCGTCGCGAGACCGCCTGCGCACTGCCGAGGCTGAGGCCCTTGGCGAGCACGATCACGCCGAGCCCGACAAGCAGCCAGCTCAGCACCATCGGCAGAAAGCCCGGCCCCATGCTGCGTGCGGTTCCCATGTCGTAATCGGTGCCGATCCACCAGAAGGCGCCGCCGAAACCGACGAACATCACGCCCGACCAGAACTCCGCGTGATCCGCGATCCGTATCCTCATGCGCTCCCCCCCCGCAAAGCGTCCGGCTTCGCTTCGCACCCTCCTCCTCGAGATCGCGAGCGGCCGCTTGTCCGAATGCCATGTTGTATGCAAGAATGCATGCAGCGTTGGGTGCGTCAACCCGTACCCGTCCGCGACGGCGTGAAGCGGTTGACCCGGCGCTAGAAATGGGGGAGTTCGGCGGGATGGTGAGCAGTGTCGATCGAGCCTATCAGGCGCTGCGCGCGATGGCCGTCGACTATCGCCTGAAGCCCGGTGCGAAGATCAACGAATCGGAACTCGCGCAGCAGCTCGAGGTCAGCCGGACGCCGCTGCGCGAGGCGCTCAACCGGCTGTCGAGCGAGGGGTTCCTCGTGCGCGATGGCGGCCGCGGGTTCCGCTGCCGGGCCTTCAATGCCAAGCAGGTCTTCGACCTCTACGAATTTCGGTGCGAGCTCGAGGTCGCGGCGGCGGCGCTGTGCTGCGCGCGCGCCGAAGATGCGACGCTCGCGGGCTTCGAGGCCTTGTGCGAGACGGATGCCGAGGTGCTCGCGTCGCTTCCGGCCGCTGAACTCATCGATCGCGACGAGGCCTTTCACGAGGCCATAATGCATGCCTGCGGCAATGACGAAATGCTCCGCGCCCTGCGCAACCTGAGCTCGCAGATCCGGTTCGTGCGCGGAATCGAGCGCGAGCACCGCCATGCACGCTCCGAGCGCGAGCATCTCGAGATCGCGCGGGCATTGATGGAGCGTGACGCCGGGACGGCCGGCTCGCTCCTGCGCGCGCATATCGCGCGGCGCCAGGACGAGATCGTCGAGGTCATCCGGCGCGGCTATTCCCGCATCTACATGGCCGAGGCGATGCAGGGGCTCGACATGAAGTGAGCCGCCGCACGGCAGGAACGCGCGACGGCTTCGCGGCGAGCCGGGCCCGGGTGCGCGCGAATGCCGACATCGAGGAGCAGGCCTTTCACGACCAGCGCGGCACGGCCGTTACCCGATTTGCGATGCCCGGATCACCGTCCAGAGATCACCGCGCACAGCTCCGGCCGTGTCGCCGCCAACCCTGCAGCCAGTGTCCGAGCCGACACCCGGGGCGGTCCGAAAGCGCCATCACAAGGTTCGGGTAGCGCAGAGAGAGCACGGAGACTCCCGACAGCTCGACCCAATTCTGGCTGGGCCTCTGCGGTCGCACGCAAAATCAAGGGACTATATGGTAGCGGAGGAGGGACTTGAACCCCCGACACATGGATTATGATTCCACTGCTCTAACCAACTGAGCTACTCCGCCCTGAGGACCGGCGCGTAGGTAGGCGAGGGGCGGTGGCGCGTCAAGAGCGAAATCGCCCGCCGCCGCGCGGCTCAGGCGCCGGAGCCGCGCGCGAGCGCCGCGACCCCGGTGCGCGCGATCTCGATCAGGCCGAGCGGGCGCATAAGCTCGCCGAAGGCGTCGATCTTCTCGGGCGTGCCGGTGATTTCGAAGACGAAGCTTTCCAGCGTCGAGTCGACGACATTGGCGCGGAAGATATCCGCGAGCCGCAGCGCTTCCACGCGCGCATCGCCCTTGCCCGATACCTTGAACAGCGCGAGCTCGCGCTCGACCGAGTCCCCCTCGACGGTGAGATCGTGGACGTCGTGAACCGGGACCATGCGCCCGAGCTGGGCCTTGATCTGGTCGATGACCTGCGGCGTGCCGGTGGTGACGATGGTGATGCGCGAGCGGTGGCCTTCGTGATCGACCTCCGCCACGGTC
Source organism: Paracoccaceae bacterium (assembly GCA_007131685.1). Lineage (GTDB taxonomy): Bacteria > Pseudomonadota > Alphaproteobacteria > Rhodobacterales > Rhodobacteraceae > Alkalilacustris. Next base: position 12,527 of record SLQD01000267.1, read on the forward strand.
AGGCTGTCGATATTGTAGCCGCGCCCGGAGAACAGCCCGATCACCCGCGCGAGCACGCCGGACTCGTTGTCCACGAGCACCGCGAGGGTGTGCGTCTCGACCAGCTCGGAATGCGGGTCGCGCAGGTCATAGGCGGACTGGCGCGAGGCGCCCTTGCGGATCTGTAGTGCCGACATGCCGCCCTCCTACACCAGCACCGCGCCGGAGGCGCCGATGCGGTCCTCGGTCGTGTCCTCGCCGAGCAGCATCTTGTTGTGCGGCTCGCCCGAGGGGATCATCGGGAAGCAGTTCTCGTGCTTTTCCACCAGGCAATCGAGGATCACCGGGCCGGGATGCGCGATCATCTCGCGGATCGCGTCGTCGAGATCGGAGGGGTGGTCGCACTTGATGCCCTTCGCGCCGAAGGCCTCGGCGAGCTTGACAAAATCGGGCAGCGCCTCGGACCAGGAATGCGAGTAGCGCTCGCCGTGCAGAAGCTCCTGCCACTGGCGCACCATGCCGAGGCGCTCGTTGTTCATGATGAACTGCTTGACCGGCAGGCGGTACTGCACCGCGGTGCCCATCTCCTGCATGTTCATCAGCCAGGACGCCTCGCCGGCGACATTGATCACCAGCGCCTCCGGGTGCGCGACCTGCACGCCGATGGAGGCGGGAAAGCCGTAGCCCATCGTGCCGAGCCCGCCCGAGGTCATCCAGCGATTGGGCGCCTCGAAGCCCATGTACTGCGCCGCCCACATCTGGTGCTGGCCGACCTCGGTGGCGATGTAGCGGTCGTGGTCCTTGGTGAGCGCCTCGAGCCGCTGCAGGGCGTGCTGGGGCTTGATCGTATTTTCGGACGGGGTGAAGCCGAGGCAGTTCACCTTGCGCCACTCGCCGATCTGCGCCCACCATCCGGCGACGCCGGCGGCGTTCGTCTTGCGCCCGCGCGCCTTCCAGATGCGCAGCGCATCCTCGAGCACATGTCCCACATCGCCGATGATGGGCAGCTCCGTCGGGATGACCTTGTTGAGCGAGGACGGATCGATATCGATATGCGCCTTGCGCGAATGCGGCGAGAAATCCCCGATGCGCCCGGTGATGCGGTCGTCGAAGCGCGCGCCGACATTGATCATCAGATCGCAGCCATGCATCGCGAGATTGGCCTCGTAGGTGCCGTGCATCCCGAGCATGCCCATCCAGTGCCTGCCCGAGGCGGGGTAGGCGCCCAGCCCCATCAGCGTCGAGGTGACGGGAAAGCCCGTCGCATCGACGAATTCGCGCAAGAGCTGGCTCGCCGCGGGGCCCGAATTGATCACGCCGCCTCCGGTGTAGAAGATCGGCCGCTCGGCGGCCTCGATCATCTCGACGAGACGGGTGATGGCCTCGGTATCGCCCTTCACGCGGGGCTGGTAATGCGAGGTCTTGGCCTTTTGCGGCGGAACGTATTCGGCCGAGGCGAACTGCACGTCCTTGGGAATGTCCACGAGCACCGGGCCGGGGCGTCCGCTGGTGGCGACGTGAAAGGCCTGGTGCAGCGTGTCGGAGAGCCGCGCGGTGTCCTTGACGAGCCAGTTGTGCTTGGTGCAGGGGCGGGTGATGCCGACCGTGTCGGCCTCCTGGAAGCCGTCGGTGCCGATCATGAAGGTGGGCACCTGACCGGAGATCACGACGATGGGGATCGAGTCCATGAGCGCGTCGGTGATGCCGGTGACGGCGTTGGTGGCGCCGGGGCCGGAGGTGACGAGCACGACCCCGGGCTTGCCGGTGGAGCGTGCATAGCCCTCGGCGGCGTGGGCCGCGCCCTGCTCGTGGCGCACGAGGATATGGCGGATGTCGTTCTGCTGGAAGATCTCGTCATAGATCGGCAGCACCGCGCCGCCGGGATAGCCGAACACCGTGTCCACGCCCTGATCCTTGAGCGCCTGAACGACCATCTTCGCACCGGTCATCTCGCGTGTCATCGCGTCTTTCTCCATCCGCTTCGAGCGCAACAAAAAAGCCCCCGATCGGGCTGTCGGGGGCGCATGGGATCCAGCTGGGCGGCGTTCACCGTCCCATGCGCCAGGATCCCGTAATTACCACAAGGGTGCTGCTGCCGCGCTTCATCATGCCCGATAGCTAGAGGCGCGGCGCGACAAGGTCAACAGCAAATCCTGCAATCTTGCGCAAGGGGCGCGCAGGCCGGCTTTGCGATTGTTTCGCCCGACCGCTGCCCCGCGCAATGCGCGCGCCCGTGCGCGGCGTTCCGATCCGATGCGGCGATCAGGTCCCGTGCGGGTTCGTGGGCCGCGTCTCGGGCAGGCTCAGGCGCGAGACCTGCTCGGCGATCGGCTCGACGGAGAGGGGGTGCGTGGCGCCGGAATACGCCGCCGGGTCGCGCAGTTCGCGCCATGCTCCGCGGTGGTGGATCTCGAGCGCAGAGAAGCGCGCCTTGTAGGCCATCTTGGGGCTGCCCGGCACCCAGTAGCCCAGATAGACATAGGGCAGCCCGGCGGCATGGGCCATCTCGACATGGTCGAGGATCATGTAGGTGCCGATGCTGTTGCGCGCCGCCTCGGGTTCGAAGAAGGAATAGACAAGCGACAACCCGTCATCGAGCAGATCCGTCAGGCACACCGCCATGAGCCGGTCCTCGCCGTCGCGGCGGGCGCGGTACTCCACCACCCGCGAGCTCACCGGCGTCTCCTCGATCATGGCGGCGAATTCGAAGATGTCCATGTCGGCCATGCCGCCATCGGCATGGCGGCTGTCGAGATAGCGGCGAAAGAGGTCGTATTGCTCGTCGGTGGCCCAGGCGCGCGCGGGGGCGCGGCGCAGATCGGCGTTGCGGTTTCTTGTGCGGCGCTGGCTACGGCTGGGGCGGAAATCGGCGGCGCGGATGCGCGCCGACATGCAGGCGGCGCAATCGGCGCAGGCGGGCCGGTACAGCACGTTCTGCGAGCGGCGAAAGCCCTGCTTGGAAAGCGCGTCATTGAGGGTTGCGGCCTGGTCGCCATGCAGCCCGGTGAACAGCTTGCGTTCCATCCGCCCGCGCAGATAGGGGCAGGGCTGGGGGGCCGTCACATAGAATTGCGGTGCCAGGGGCAGCGTGTGGCGCATCGCGTCCTCGCGGGTATCTGCGCGAAACCTAGCAACTGCCCCGCAATCCGCCAAGCCCCGCATTTCACCGGGCGGCCACGCAGCGGCCGGGGGGCGGTTCAGGGGGTGCCGGGCCGGTTGATCACCGTGGTGCCGAGCACCAGGTCCACGAGCCCCTGCCGCCGCGCCGTCATCAGCATCAGCGCCACCGAGGCGATCTGCGGGATCACGAAACCGCTGGCGGCGACGAAACCCGAAGTGTGCAGGAACGCCGTCACCGGATCGGGCCGGCGTCCGCGCACATCGCGCAGCTCGATCCCCGTCAGCAGCATGCCCGGCGTCGCCCCGTAGCGCGCCAGCGTCACGGTGCGATAGGCGAGGTTGAGCGCGATGAACACCAGCGGCAGAGCGATCAGCGCCGTGAACAGCGTGAACACGATCACCAGCGCCGTGAGCACGAGCAGCAGCACGCTGTCCACCACCCAGGCCAGTAGCCGCTTGCCGAGCACGTCGTCATAGTATTCGGGCTGCAGGTCCGGGTCGGGCAGGTTCTCGGCGGAGTGAAACATGGCGCGGCCTCAGACCGTGAACCGCGCCGGTTCGGCATGCGCGACGTGCGCCAGCGCATCGGGGGCGATCGCGAAGACATGCCGCGGCGTGCCGGCCGCCGCCCAGACCCGCTCGAACGCCATCAGCCGCGGATCGAGCCAGCTCTCGACCGGCGCGAGATGCCCCAGCGGCGCGACCCCGCCGATGGCGAAGCCCGTCACTTCGCGCACCTGCGCGGCATCCGCCTTGCCGAGCCGCTCGCCCGCCAGCGCCGCGGCGCGCTCGGGGCACACCTTGTTGCCGCCCGCCGTCAGGAACAGGCGCAGCCGCCCGGACTCCGCGCCGCGAAACAGGATCGACTTGACGATCTGGTCTAGGGCGCAGCCGGCTTGCGCGGCGGCTTCCTCGGCGGTGCGGGTGGAGCCCGCCATCTCGATCAGCTCGGCTTCGAGCCCGGCCGCGGCGAGGGCGTCTCTCACGCGCTTGAGGCTCTTGCTCATCCCGGACTCCCGCTTGCGACACGCGCACAATGGCCGCCCGGCCCGGCGAGGGCAACCCGCCGCAGCCGCGTACAGTTGACCGCGTGCGGGTCCGGGGCCATGCTGCGCGCATGAGCCTCGCCAACCGCCTGCGCCGCGCGCCGCTGCCCTTCGATGCCGACCGCGGGCGCGAAGCTGCGGCCCGCTTTTCCGATCAGCCCGCCGAGCTTCGCGAACTGATCGCGGGCGCCGCCGGCTGCAGCCCCCATCTTGGCGCGCTGATCGCGCAGGAGTCCGGCTGGCTCGACCCGGCGCTGTCGGATACGCCCGAGGACGCCATCGACGCCGAGCTCGCCGCGCTCGACGAGGCCGCCCCCGATGAACTCGGCGCGGCGCTGCGCCGGGCGAAGCGGCGCGTCGCGCTGATGGTGGCGCTGGCGGATCTGGGCGGGGCCTTCACGCTCGAGGATGTCACCGGCACGCTCACCCGCCTTGCCGACCGGGCGGTGCAATGCGCGCTCGGCATGCTCGTGGGCGAGGAGATCCGGCGCGGCAAGCTGCCCGGCGCCGCGCCCGGCGACGCTGCCACCGGGGCGGGGCTCGTGATTCTGGCGATGGGCAAGATGGGGGCGGGAGAGCTCAACTATTCCTCCGATATCGATCTGATCGCCGTCTTCGACGAGAGCCGCTTCGATGCCGACGACTATCTCGAGGCGCGCGCGGCGTTCATCCGCGTGACCCGTCGGCTGGCGGCGCTCCTGTCGGACCGGACCGCCGAGGGCTATGTCTTTCGCACCGATCTGCGGCTGCGCCCGGATGCGTCGGTAACACCGGTTTGCATGTCGATGGAGGCGGCCGAACAATACTATGAAAGCATGGGCCGCACCTGGGAGCGCGCGGCGCATATCAAGGCGCGCCCCTGCGCGGGCGACATCGCCGCCGGCGAGCGTTACCTCGAGGCGCTGCGGCCCTTCGTCTGGCGCCGGCACCTCGATTTCGCCGCCATCGAGGACGCCCACGACATGCGGCTGCGCATCCGCGCGCACAAGCAGCTCGGCGGGGAACTCGTCCTCGCGGGGCACGACATGAAGCTCGGCCGCGGCGGCATCCGCGAGATCGAGTTCTTCACCCAGACGCGCCAGCTCATCGCCGGCGGCCGCGACTCGGAGCTGCGCGCGCGCGGCACCGTCGCGGCGCTGGAGCAGCTCGCGCGCAAGGGCTGGGTGCCCGGCGAGGTGACCGACGAACTCGCCGCTGCCTACCGCGCGCATCGCGAGGTCGAGCACCGGCTGCAGATGGTCAACGACGCCCAGACCCATGCGCTGCCCGGCACTGCCGAGGGCTTCGACCGGCTGGCGCGCTTCATGGGCGAGGGCGATACTGAAGCGCTGTGCGCGCGCCTGCGCGCACGGCTCGAGAGGGTGGCCGAACTCACGGAGGGCTTCTTCAGCCCCGACACCGCCGAGGCCGAGCCCGAGCTGCCCGAGCCGGCGCGCGCCATCGTCGAGCGCTGGCAGAGCTACCCGGCGCTGCGCTCGGAGCGGGCGGGGCGTATCTTCGCGCGGCTGCGCCCGGAGCTGCTGCAGCGGCTGTTCCGCGCCGCCAACCCGATGGAGGCGCTCGCGCAGTTCGACGCCTTCCTCGCCCGGCTGCCCGCCGGGGTGCAGCTTTTCACACTGTTCGAGGCCAACCCGCAGCTGATCGACCTGATCGTCGATATCTGCGCGACCTCGCCGCGGCTGGCGCAGTATCTGGCGCATAATGCGCGGGTGTTTGATGCCGTGATCGGCGGCGACTTCTTCGCGCCATGGCCCGGCATGGCGGCGCTGCGCGACGACCTGGCCGCGCGTCTCGATCGTGCCGACGACTACGAGCGCCAGCTCGACGCAGCGCGCGGCTGGGCCAAGGAATGGCACTTCCGCGTCGGGGTTCACCATCTGCGCGGTCTGATCGACGGCTTCGAGGCCGCGCAGCAATATGCCGAGCTCGCCGAGGCGGTGCTGGCGGCGCTGTGGCCGCATGTCGTGGCCGAGTTCGCGCGCAAGCACGGCGACCCGCCGGGGCGCGGCGCGGCGGTTCTGGGGATGGGCAGCCTCGGCGCGGGGCGGCTCAACGCGGCCTCCGATCTCGATCTGATCGTGATCTATGACGCTGACGGCGCCGCGGAGTCGGACGGGCGGCGCCCGCTCACGGCGCAGACCTATTACGCGCGGCTGACCAAGGCTTTCGTCACCGCACTGTCGGCGCGCATGGCCGAGGGGCAGCTCTACGAGGTGGATATGCGGCTGCGCCCCTCGGGGCGGCAGGGGCCGGTCGCCACGGGGCTTGCCGCGTTTCGCGCCTACCAGTCGGACGAGGCATGGACCTGGGAGCATCTCGCGCTGACGCGGGCGCGCCGGGTGGCGGGATCGCACGGGATCGGTGACGCGGTCGAGACGTTTCGCCGCGAGCTGCTGCCCGCCAAGGGCGCCGGCGAGACCGTGCACGCCGATGTCGCGCAGATGCGCGCGCGGCTGCAGAGCGCCAAGCCGGGGCAGGGGGCCTGGGAAGCCAAGCTCGGCCCCGGACGGATCCTCGATATCGAGCTTGCCGCGCAGATGTCGGCGTTGCGCGCGGGCTCCGCGGCGCGGCGTATCGAGGCGCAGATCCAGGCCGGGCGGCGCGGCGGCTGGCTCACGCGCGCGCAGGCCGAGGCGTTGCTCTCGGCCTACCGGCTCTGCTGGCGGGTGCACTGCGCGGCCCGGCTGATCACGGACGAGGCGCTCGATCCCGAGGCGCTGGGCGAGGCGGCTTGCGCCTTCATCCTGCGCGAGACCGGCGCGCAGACGCTCGCCGCGCTGCGCGACGACCTCGCCGAGCGCACCGCCGCCGCCGCCGCGGTCATCAATGCGCTTCTCGACAGCACGGAGGGCTGAGGGCATGGTGCGCAGGATGCGGGCCGAGGACGTCGACCCGAGGGGGCTGATCCGGGAGGCCTACGCCATCGAGGGTATCGGCGCGGCGGAGTGCCGCTCGATCTTTCTCGACTGGGCGCTCGCCCTGCCCGAGGACATCGCACCGCGCGCCGCGATCGGGGTGCTCCTCGCGACCCATGGCGCGGCTGCGCACCCCATGACGCGGGTCCTGCAGGACGGGCTGGCCGAGGCGCCGGTGCCGCGCCGGCGCGGCGGGCGTGACGGGCGGCTGGGCTCCTGAGAGCTCAGAGCGCGGCGGCGACGCGGGCGCGCTCCGTGATCGCGCCCCAGTCCCTTGCGGCGACCAGATCCGCCGGCGCGACCCAGCTCGCCCCGAGGCAGGGCACGAAGTCGAGCGCGAGGTAGTCGGGCGCTGTCGCCGCGGTGATTCCGCCCGTGGGGCAGAATCGCACCCCCTTGAGCGGGGCCGCGAGCGCCTTGAGCGCGGCCACCCCGCCCGCGGCCTCGGCGGGGAAGAATTTCACCGTTTCGTAGCCGTGCTCCATCAGGCGCATCACCTCGCTCGCCGTCGCCGCCCCGGGCAGCAGCGGCAGCGCGGTGCGGGTGCAGGCCGTCAGCAGCGCCTCGGTGCTGCCCGGCGAAACGCCGAAGCGTGCCCCGGCCGCCTGCGCGGCCGCTGCATCCTCGGGGCGCAGCAGCGTGCCCGCGCCCACCGTCGCGCCCGGGACCTGCGCCATGGTGGCGATCGCGTCGAGCGCGGCATCGCTGCGCAGCGTCACCTCGAGCACCGGCAGCCCCCCCGCCACCAACGCCTCGGCAAGCGGGCGCGCATCGGCGGCGTCCTCCACCGTGAGCACCGGGATCACCGGCGCGCGCGCGCACAGATCGGCGATGGGGCTCATGACGTGACCTCGCGGATCGGGGCGATTGGGCTCGCGCCCGTGCTCGCCGGGCCGGCCTGCGCGCGGAAGGTGGCGAAAAGCTCGCGCCCGATGCCGACCTGGTTGGCCGAAAGATCGGGGCGGGCGGGGGTGCGGGCGTCGAAATCGGGCGCGGTCGTCTCGAGCAACCCGGCACGCGCATCGAGGCGCACGATATCGCCGTCGCGCAGCCGCGCGAGCGGGCCCTCGGCGGCGGCCTCCGGGCTGATGTGCAGCGCCGCGGGGACCTTGCCGCTGGCGCCCGACATGCGGCCATCCGTTACCAGCGCGACCTTGAGACCGCGATCGACGAGCACCGACAGCGTCGGGGTGAGCGCGTGCAGCTCGGGCATGCCGTTGGCGCGCGGCCCCTGGAAGCGCACCACCACGATCACGTCATCGGTGAATTCCCCGGCCCGGTAGGCGGCCTTGACGGCCTGCTGATCCTCGAAGATGCGCGCCGGGGCCTCGACGGTGAGGTTCGCCTCGGCCACGGCGGAGGTCTTGATCACGCCGCGCCCGAGATTGCCGTCGAGCTGGCGTAGCCCGCCCGTAGGCTGGAACGGGTTCGACAGCGGCGCGAGGATGCGCTCATTGGCGCTCTCGCGCGCCCCCTCCCGCCAGGTGAGTTCGCCGTCGATGAGCCTAGGCTCGCGGGTGTAGTGGCCAAGCCCGTCACCGGCCACTGTCATCGTGTCGGGGTGCAGCAGCCCGGCCTCGAGCAGCTCGCCGATCATGTAACCGAGCCCGCCCGCGGCGTGGAAATGGTTCACGTCGGCGAGCCCGTTGGGATAGACTCGCGCCATCAGCGGCACCACCTCGGCGATGTCGGCGAAATCCTCGATGTCGAGCTGGATCCCCGCCGCGCGCGCCATCGCCGGCAGGTGCAGCACGAGGTTGGTGGAGCCGCCCGTCGCCATCAGCCCGACGATGCCGTTCACAAAAGCCTTCTCGTCGAGGATGCGCCCGGCGGGGCGGTAGTCGTTGCCCAGCGCAGTGATCTCCAGCGCGCGGCGCGTGCCCGCCTCGGTGAGCGCATCGCGCAGCGGGGTGTTGGGATTGACGAAGCTCGCCCCGGGCAGGTGCAGCCCCATGAACTCCATCAGCATCTGGTTGGAGTTCGCGGTGCCGTAGAAGGTGCAGGTGCCGGGGCCGTGATAGCTCGCCATCTCGGCGCGCATGAGCGTGTCGCGATCGACCTCGCCGGCGGCGAACCTGTCGCGCACCTTAGACTTCTCGTCATTGGGCAGCCCCGAGGGCATCGGCCCGGCCGGCAGGAACACCGCGGGCACATGCCCGTACGCCGCCGCCGCCATCACCAGCCCCGGCACGATCTTGTCGCACACCCCGAGATAGAGCGCGCCGTCAAAGCAGTTATGACTCATCGCGATGCTTGCCGCGAGCGCGATCACGTCGCGCGAGAATAGCGACAGCTCCATGCCCGGTTGACCCTGGGTGACGCCGTCGCACATGGCCGGCACGCCGCCGGCGACCTGCGCGGTGCCGCCCGCGCCGCGCGCGGCTTCGCGGATCAGTTCGGGAAACCGCTCGAAGGGCTGATGCGCCGAGAGCATGTCGTTATAGGCGGTCACGATCCCGAGATGCGGGGCGCGCCCGCCCGCGAGCGCCGCCTTGTCGGCGCCGGTCGCGGCATAGGCGTGGGCCTGGTTGCCGCAGCTCAGATGCGCGCGCGCCGGGCCGTCATCGGCGGCGCGGGCGAGCCGGTCGAGATAGGGGCCGCGGGTTGCGCGCGAGCGCGACTCCACGCGGGCAGTGACATCGGCGATCACGGGATGCAGCGGCATGGCACGTCTTTCGGTCGGGGCGGTGGTGCTCCCCGCATTGGTAACGCTAACTGCGCCGCGACTCAAGCTGACGCGCGGCGACGGCTCCGCCGCATTGCAGCATGTGCATGGCGGGGTTTCCCAACTGTCCGTGGTGAGGGCAGCCCCGCCTGCCTATCTTCGGGTCAGGCTCGAACCGAGATTGAAAAGGACCAGACCGATGAGTGACCGCAAGCATGCCGAAACGATCGAGATGATCGAACTGAACGAAATCGACACCGTGGGCGTCGAGCGCCGCGCACGCCAGATGCGCGCCGAGGCCTTCGCCGCGGCGATGCGCAACTTCGGCGCCTGGATCGGGCGCCGTGTGGACGCGCTGCGCGCGGCGCCCGCGCGCGCGAGCTGACACGGCCGCGACCCGCGCCGCCCGCTTCGGGCGGTGTTGCCAGCTCCCGGCCCATGGGCCGGGAGTTTGCGTTTGCGCGCCCCCGCGCGGGCGTCTAGGCGGTCTGCAATCCCGGGAGCGGCGATGCGCGTTCTGCTCGATGCCTGTGTGCTCTACCCGACCGTGCTGCGCGAGATCCTGATGGAACTCGCCGCGCGCGATGCGCTGGTGCCGCTGTGGTCGCCGCGCCTGCTCGAGGAATGGGCGCGCGCTGCGGCGCGGCGGGGTGCGCGCGACGAAGCGATCGCGCGTGGCGAGATCGCGCTGTTGCGCGCGCACTGGCCAGGCGCCGAGATCGTGGCCCCCGAGGGCGCGGAGGCGGCGCTCGATCTGCCCGATCCGGGGGACAGGCATGTGCTCGCCGCGGCGATCGCTGGCGGGGCGGGGGCCATCGTGACGCGCAACCTGCGCGACTTCCCGCGTCATGCGCTCGCGCCCCACGGCCTTCGCGCCGAGTCGCCCGATGCGCTGCTGATGGCGCTCTGGCTGGCGGATGAGGAGCCGGTGGAAGCGGCGGCGCGCGCCGTGCAGGGGCGCACCGAGCAGGTATCGGGGCGCGCACAGCCGCTGCGCCCGCTGCTCAAGCGCGCCGGGCTGCCGCGGCTCGGCAAGGCGCTTCAGGACTGCGGAAGCTGACCCCAGCGCGCCTCGTTGACCTCGATGGCCTTGATGCGGTCCTCGGTCTTCGGATGGCTCATCAGCCAGACCGGCGCGCCCCCGCGCGCACCCGTCAGCCCCTCGAGCTTGCGAAACAGCGATTTCTGCGGCCCGGTGCCGATCCCCGCCTTCACAAGGAGCGCGGAGGCATAGGCGTCGGCCTCGTATTCGTCGCCGCGGCTCAGACGGGCGGCGAGCAGGGAGGTCAGCCCACTGGCGATCAGCGCCCCGATGCCGGGCAGGAACCGGTTGAGCACCATCGCCAGCGCCGTCCGGATCGCGTTCTGGCCCGAAAAGTCGATCATCCGGCGGCGCGAATGACCGAGCGCCACATGCCCCAGTTCGTGCGCGATCACGCTGGCGAGCTCCTCGGCGCTGACCGCGCCGGCGCGGTACTTGTCGAAAAAGCCGCGGGTGATGAAGATGCGCCCGTCGGGCGCTGCGAGCCCGTTGACCGGCGCGATCTCGTAGATATGGACCTTGATGCGATCGACCTCGAGCGCGCGCGCCATCGCGTCGGTGAGCTTGCGCAGCCGGGCATCGGCGAGCTCGGTGGAATTGGCATCGAGCTCGCGCGCGGTGCGCCAGGCGGAAAACCAGTACATCACCAGCGCATACAGGATCGCGAGCAGGATCGGCAGGAAGCGCATCATCCCATCGATATGGCCCGCCCCCGTGCGCTTGGCAACCGCGGCGTCAGACCGGCACGATCAACTCCGCGCGCAGCCCGCCGAGATCGGCACTGTCGCCGAGTTCGAGGATGCCGCCATGGCTGCGCGCGGCATCCATCGCGATGGTCAGCCCGAGGCCCACCCCCGAGCCCAGGTCCTGGTTGCGCGCGGCGTCGAGCCGGTTGAATGGACGCAACGCCTCTTCGCGTCGCTGCGCCGGGATGCCGGGGCCGTCATCCTCGACGATGAAATGCAGCCGTCCGCCGTCATGGCGCGCCGTCAGCCGCGCCCGCGTCCCGTAGCGCAGCGCATTCGCCAGCAGGTTGTCGAGCGCGCGCGCCAGCACTTGCGGACGCAGCATCAGCGAGAGCCTCCCCGCCTCCTCGAGCCGCAGCTCGACCGCCTCCGCACCGCGCCGCTCGGCGACGTCGCGCGCGAGCGCGGCCGGGTCCGTCGGCTCCGGATCGTCGAGCGCCTCTCCGCGAGCGAAATCGAGAAACGCGTCCAGCAGGCGTTCCATGTCCGCGATGTCGCGCTCGAGCGCGCGGGTCTCGGGCCCCTCGTCGAGCATCGACAGCTCCAGCCGCATCCGCGTGAGCGGCGTGCGCAGATCGTGGCTGACCGCCGAGAGCATCATTGTGCGCTGCTCGATCTGGCGCTCGATGCGGTCGCGCATCTGGAGAAAGGCGCGCCCGGCGGCCTTCACCTCGGCGGCCCCGCGCGGCTTGTAGGGCAGGGTCTGCCCCTTGCCGAAGGCCTCGGCGGCGCGCGACAGCTGGCGGATCGGGCGCAGCTGGTTGCGCAGAAAGACATAGGCGACGAGCGTCATCAGCACCCCGGTGAAGACCAGCCAGACCAGCAACTGATGCGGGTTCGAGGCCGAGACCCGGCGGCGGTCGGCCGTCACATGCATGTCCCCGTGCGCCGTCTCCAGGATCGCACGCACCTCGTTGCTGTCGCTGACCAGGTCGACGGCGCGCAGCCCGGCGACATCGGCGCGCAGCGTTGCGATCACCTGGCGCCCCGACAGATCGTAGATCCGGCGCCGGTCGGCCGCGAAGCGCTGCTCGGGCCCGACGGGCAGCGTGACATCGAGCGCGAGCGGCTGCGCGAGATCGGTGACCACGGCCTGCGCGGCGGCGCTGTCCGCGGCGCTGTTCACCTCTGCGCTCAGATAGCGTAGATCGAGGCTGACGGTTTCGGTCATCTGCTCGGTCACGCCCTCGAAATGCCGCTGAATGAACACCACCGAGACGACGAGCTGAAGCGCGACCACCGGCGCGATCAGGATCAGCGCCGCACGGCCGTAGAGGCCGCGGGGAAGGGGGTTGGTCAGCCAGTTCGAGCGTCGCATCGCGCGCCACCCTATGCCATCGCGGCGGCGCGGTGCAGCCCCTGCGCGCGGCCATGACGGAAACCGCGCGGATGGTCAGGCTCGAACCCGATCTGCGGCTGGTGCGCGCGCCGAATCCCTCGCCGATGACCGAGCGCGGCACCAACAGCTACGTCCTGGGGTGTGGCGCGGTCGCCGTGATCGATCCGGGCCCGGACGACGCGCGCCATCTCGAGGCGCTGCTCGCCGCCCTCGAGCCGGGCGAGCGCGTCAGCCACATCCTCGTCACCCACAGCCATCTCGATCATTGCGGCCTCGCCCCTGCGCTCGCGCGGCGCACCGGCGCGCCGGTGCTGGCCTTCGGGCCGAGCGCCGCCGGCCGCGATCCTGACCTGCGGGCGCGCCATGCCGCGGCCGGGCTCGGCGAGGGCGCCGGTATCGATCCCGATTTCGCGCCCGATGCCTGCATCGCGGATGGCGCCCGGATCTCGGGCGCCGACTGGGAACTGCGCGCGCTCTGGACGCCGGGCCATATGGGCAACCATCTTTGCTTCATCGCAGGCGGGCGCGCTTTCAGCGGGGACCATGTCATGGGCTGGTCGAGCTCCGTCGTTGCGCCACCCGAGGGCGACATGGGCGCCTATCTCGATTCGCTCACGCGGCTTCGCGATGCCGGCGCGGCGCGGCTTTACCCCGGTCATGGCGCGCCGGTCGAGGATCCGCCGGCCCGGATAGACGCGCTGATTCGTCACCGCCGCGCTCGCGCGCGCCAGCTCCTCGACGCGCTCGCCGGCGGCGCGTCGGATCTCGACGCCCTGACCCGAGCCGTCTATGCCGACACCCCGCCCCCCCTGCTCGGCGCCGCGCGGCGCAACCTGCTCGCACATCTCTTCGACCTCGAGGCGCGCGGAGTGGTCCGGACCGATCACGCCGCGGACGGCACCCGATGCTACAGCCTCGCCCGGTGATGCAGATTTCCCGCCCGCGAGGACTGGACCCCCGCCGCGACGCTTGCTATAGGCGCTTCATGGTCCGGCGTAGCTCAGTGGTAGAGCAGTTGACTGTTAATCAATTGGTCGCAGGTTCGAATCCTGCCGCCGGAGCCAA
>SLQD01000156.1 GCA_007131685.1 Paracoccaceae bacterium
CGCGAAATTGTCGCCGGGCGCAACTGGCGCAACCTGATCGTGCTCGCGATGCTCGGCGGGCTCGTCGCGGGCAATGCAGTCTTCCATTGGGAGGCGGCGACCGGCGTCTACGCGGCGCAAGGCGTGGGCGCACGGTTCGGGATCGGGGCCGGGATCATGATGATCGCGGTGATCGGCGGGCGGATCGTGCCCTCCTTCACGCGCAACTGGCTGGTCAAGCGCGGGGTTCAGCAGCTTCCGGCGCCGCCCATGCGCGGCTTCGACAAGCTCGCGCTTGCCGGGCTGCTCGCCGCGCTGCTGACCTGGCTCGTCGCGCCGCAAAGCCCGCTTGCGGCGGCGGCGCTCCTGCTGGCGGGGGCGCTGCATCTCGCCCGGTTGGGGCGCTGGTGCGGCCATCGCGCGACGGCCGAGCCGCTCTTGTGGATCCTGCATGTCGGTTATGCCTTCGTTCCGCTCGGCGCGCTGGCGCTCGGGGTGGCGATCCTGCGGCCGGATCTGATCCTGCCGTCATCGGCGCAGCATCTGTGGATGATCGGCGCCATCGGGGTGATGACGCTCGCGGTGATGACGCGGGCGACGCTCGGCCATACGGACCGGCCGCTGACCGCGGGTGCCGGAACGGTGGCGATCTATCTGCTCGCGATCCTGGCGGCCCTTTCGCGGATCGTGGCCGGGGTCGTGCCGGCCGAGGCGGCGCTCTTGCAAAGCCTGTCCGGCCTTGCCTGGATTGGTGCGATGGCCGGCTTCGCGATCCTCTACGGGCGGTTGCTCCTGCGGCCCAAGGTCTGGGGCTGAGCGATGGGCTGGGCCGAGTTCGCCGCGGCCTTCGCGGTGTTCTTTCTGAGCCATGCGCTGCCGGTGCGCCCGCCGCTGCAGCCGCGGCTCGAGGCGGCGCTCGGCGCGCGGGGCTTCACGCTCGCCTATTCCGCGCTCTCGCTCGGGGTGCTGGCCTGGCTCATCGTGGCGGCGGGGCGTGCGCCCTATGTGCCGCTGTGGAGCTGGGCGCCGTGGCAGGCGCATGTGCCCCTGATCGCCATGCTGCCGGCCTGCCTCATCATCGCGCTCGCCCTCGGTCGGCCCAACCCGTTTTCCTTCGGCGGCGCACGCGCAGAGCGCTTCGACCCGGCGCGGCCCGGCATCGTGCGCTGGATGCGCCATCCGCTGCTCGTGGCGCTGGCGCTGTGGGCCTTTGCGCATCTGGTGGCGAATGGCAATCTCGCGCATGTGGTCATGTTCGGGCTGCTCGGGGCGTTCGCCATCCTCGGCGGAAGGCTGATCGATCGGCGCAAGCGCCGCATCGCGCCGCGCCCATTCCGCGCCCATCTCGCGCCAATCGGCGATGGGCGGGCCGAAACTCGGATGGGTGACGAGCCAGTGATGCAGACGCGGCGACGCCTGCGCGAAACACCACGCTGCCAGCAGAAGAAACGGTGTCGTAGGCAGGAGAGGGACGATCACGCCGAGCGCTCCGAGCACCAGCGCAACGCCCCCAAGCACGAGCCACAGATACCGCAATTGGCGACCCCCGGCCGGGCTCAGCCCTCGATATCGCCGATCCAGGTGCGTGCAGCCACCGCGCGGGGCAGGCCCAGTGGGCCGATGGACAGAAGCGCCACCTGTTCCAGCGCGGCGCGCTCGACGCCTTCGCCGAGGCCGCGCCGCGTGTGAGAGTGCACCGCGCCTTCCGAGCCGGCACCGATGGCTAGCGCGAGCTTGACGAGCCGGCGCTCGCGCGCCGTCAGCGGTCCGGCTTCGGCGGCGGCGCGGCCAAGCGCGCTGTAGGCCTGCCAGATATCGGGATGCTCGCCGGCGAGATCGCCCGCGGCGCCGGGAAGTTTGTCGCGCATGTCGCCTCCTCGGTTTTCAGCTTTCCGGCCGGCCGGTTGCCGCGCGGCGCAGCGGGACCACGCCGGACTCGCTCGCGTCCGGCCCGTCGATCAGCGGGTCGGGGGCCGCCCGCGCGACGAGCGCGGCACGGTCGGTGATGATGATGCGGTTGCCGTCGACCTTGACGCCGTCATCGAGCAGCGTCTTGAACGCACGCGAGAGGTTCTCGGCGGTCATGCCCAGATACGAGGCCAGCATCCGCTTCTCGACGGGCAGCACGAAACTCGCCGCGCCGCCGTCGCGCTCGGACTGGCGCAGCACGTAGGCGGCAAGGCGCTCGCGCGCGGTGCGCAGCTTGAGCGTCTTGGAGTGGCGCACCACGGCGCGGTAGCACTGCGCGAGCTCGTCGATGGTCGACATCGCGAAGGCCGGATCGCTGCGAAACACCGCGCGCAGATCCGGCGCGGGCACCATCACCAGCCGCGATTTCTCGAGCGTGCGCGCCGACATGAGATACGGCGCGTCGCGGATGCAGGCGGCGAGGATGAACGTGCCGACGGGACGCACGATCGTCATCGTGCTCTCGCGCGCCTGCCAGCTCGCATAGAGCTCGACCATCCCCTCGATCAGGATGTGCAGGAAATCCGCGGCTTCGCCCTGCTCGAACAGGTCGAGCTGGGGCGGAAAGGACTGCACGTAGCCCGCCTGCAACAGGCGATCGAAACTCTCGGCGCGCATGTCCCGAAACAGCGGGAGCGCGCGGATCTCGGCGCGTTGCGACTCGCGCATAGCGGGATCTCCTCCGACGACCCAGCCTTGATAATCATCAAGCAGTCATTTGGCAATTCCCGTCGCCGCACCCCGCAAGGATCAACCCGCCCCGCGACGTTTTTTGGCCCGCCGGCTGGCGTCGCGCAAATCGTGTCGGTTTTTCCGACTGCAGCATATCCGTTTGATCTGGATCAAATTTTCGGACGGCGGCAGCGTGATCCTCAGGCGTGAACCGAGCCCGCGCCCGAGGCGCGCCGCAGATGGAGATCGCGATGTCCGCCCCAGTGAAGCCGACGCCATACGCCCAGCAATTCGCGCTCTGGCTCAGCACGCTCGCTTTCACGCTGTGCTTCGCTGTATGGACAATCTTTTCGATCATCGGTGTGTCGATCAAGGCGGAGCTGGGGCTCAACGAGTTCCAGTTCGGGGTGCTCGTCGCCACGCCGATCCTCACCGGATCGCTCACCCGGCTCATCCTGGGCGTGTGGACGGAACAGCTTGGCGGCCGGGTGATGTTCTCGGCGCAGATGATCCTCACCGGGCTCGCCACCTGGGCGCTGACCTGGGCGGACAGCTACCCGACCTATCTGATCGCCGCACTCGGGGTGGGGCTCGCCGGCGGATCGTTCATCATCGGCGTCGCCTATGTCTCCAAATGGTTTCCCACCGAAAAGCAGGGCACGGCGCTGGGCGTCTTCGGCATGGGCAATGTCGGCGCGGCGCTGACCAAGTTCGTCGCGCCGTTCCTGCTGGTGGCTTACGGTTGGCACGCGGTCGCGCATGTCTGGGCGATCGGGATCGTGCTGATGGGCGTGGCCTTCTACTTTCTGGCGCGCGACGAACCCGACCTTGCCGCCCGGCGTGCACGCGGCGTGCGCGCGCCCACCCTGCGCGAGCAGTTCGCGCCGCTCAGGAACGTGCAGGTGTGGCGCTTCTCGCTTTACTATTTCTTCGTGTTCGGTGCCTTCGTCGCGCTCGCGCTGTGGATGCCGTATTACCTGATCGAGGTCTACGACGTCGATATGCGCTTTGCTGGCGCCGCGGCGGCCTCGTTCAGCCTCGCTGCAAGCGTGTTTCGCGCCTATGGCGGCGTGCTGTCGGACCGTTTCGGCGCGCGCACGGTGATGTACTGGACCTTCGGTTTCTCCCTCGTCCTGCTCTTCATGCTCTCCTACCCGCCGACGGATTACGTCATCCACGGCCGCCAGGGCGAGATCGTCTTCTCCACCGAGATGGGCCTGTGGCCCTTCATCATCACGCTGTTCGTGCTGGGGTTCTTCATGAGCCTCGGCAAGGCGGCGGTGTTCAAGCACATCCCCGTCTACTACCCCGGTCACGTCGGCGCGGTCGGCGGGCTCGTGGGGATGATCGGCGGGCTCGGCGGTTTCGTCCTGCCGATCGTCTTCGGCGCGGTCCTGGACCTGACCGGTATCTGGACCTCGAGCTTTGCGCTTCTTTTCGGCGTGGTCGCCGTCTCGCTGGCCTGGATGCACCTGTCGATCCGCGCCATGGAGCGCGAGGCCCATGGCGAGGCGCTCGACCGGTTGCCCACCTTCCCCGAGCTGCAGGGCATCCACGACCCGGAACACCACCGCATGCCGCGCGTGATCGAGGACTGGCGCCCGGAGGATGCGGATTTCTGGGAAACGAAGGGCCGCCCCGTCGCGCGGCGCAATCTCTGGATCTCGATCCCCTGTCTGCTTCTGGCCTTCGCGGTCTGGATGGTGTGGTCGGTGGTGGTCGCCAGGCTGCCCGATATCGGCTTCGATTTCACCGCGGATCAGCTGTTCTGGCTGACGGCGCTACCGGCGCTGTCGGGGGCGACGCTGCGCATCTTCTACAGCTTCATGGTGCCGATCTTCGGCGGTCGGCTCTGGACGACGCTCTCGACGGCGTCGCTTCTTTTGCCGGCGATGGGCATCGGTTACGCGGTGCAGAACCCCGACACGCCGTATCTCATCTTCCTCGTGCTGGCGCTGGCCTGCGGGCTGGGGGGCGGCAACTTCGCCTCCTCGATGGCCAATATCAGCTTCTTCTTTCCCAAGAAGGAGAAGGGCAACGCGCTGGCGCTCAATGCGGGGATCGGCAATCTGGGCGTGTCGGTGATGCAGTTTCTGGTCCCGGTGGTCATCAGCGTCGGCGCCTTCAGCTTTGCCGTCGGCGCGCCGCAGATCACCGAGGACGGGCGCGAGCTGTGGCTTCAGAATGCAGGCTTCGTCTGGGTGCCCTTCATCATCGCGAGCACCGTCGCGGCCTGGGTCGGGATGAACGACATCGCCGACGCCAGGGCCAGCATCGCCCAGCAGGCGGTGATTTTCACCCGCAAGCACAACTGGATCATGTGCGTGCTCTATGTCGGCACCTTCGGCAGCTTCATCGGCTATTCCGCGGGCTTTCCCCTGCTGGCGCAGCGCAGCTTTCCCGAGATCGACTCGCTGCAGTTCGTCTTTCTCGGCCCGCTTGTGGGCGCGCTGTCGCGCGCGGCGACGGGCTGGGTGTCGGACAGGTATGGCGGCGCGCGGGTCACCTTCTGGGTGTTCGTGGGCATGATCGCGGCGGTGTTCGGGGTGATCTGGTTCATGACCATGGGCGCGGGAACGGCCGGCTTCATCGGCTTCTTCGCGATGTTCATGCTCCTGTTCTTCTTCACCGGCGTGGGCAACGCCTCTACCTTCCAGATGATCCCGGTGATCATGCGCAAGGAAGTCGCCCGGCTGATGCCGCATCTCGATACCGAGGGGCAGCGGCGCCAGTCCGACCTCGAGGCGGCGGCGATCATCGCCTTCACCTCGGCCATCGGCGCCTATGGCGGCTTCTTCATCCCGATGGCCTACGGCACCTCCATCGCGGCGACCGGCACGGTCATCACGGCGCTGTGGGCCTTCCTCGCCTTCTACGTTCTCTGCCTCGCCCTGACCTGGCTCTACTACACCCGGCCGGGCGGGCTCTTGCATGACATCGAACGCGGCCGGACCAGCTCCGCCACCGCCCCCCAGACAGCCTGACAAACCGGGAGACAGCCATGAGCCACATCCTCGACCGCCTCAACTTCTTCAAGCCGATCCGCAAGGACACCTTCGCCGGCGGCCACGGCCAGACCACGATCGAGTCGCGCGACTGGGAGGACGCCTATCGCCGGCGCTGGCAGCACGACAAGGTCGTGCGCTCGACCCACGGGGTCAACTGCACCGGCTCGTGCTCGTGGAAGATCTATGTCAAGTCCGGCATCGTCACCTGGGAGACGCAGCATACCGACTATCCGCGCACGCGCCCCGACCTGCCCAATCACGAGCCGCGCGGCTGTGCGCGCGGCGCCTCCTACAGCTGGTATCTCTACTCGGCCAATCGGGTAAAGACGCCGCTGGTGCGCGGCCGGCTGATGAAGCTGTGGCGCGAAAAGCGCAAGACGCTCTCGCCCGTCGCGGCATGGGAGGCGATCCAGTCCGACCCCGCCGCGCGCGCAAGCTACACCCGCAAGCGCGGCCTCGGCGGCTTCGTGCGCGCCAGCTGGGAGGAGGCGACCGAGATCACCGCGGCGGCCAACGCCTACACCGCCAAGACCTACGGGCCCGACCGGGTCTTTGGCTTCTCGCCGATCCCGGCGATGTCGATGATCAGCTACGCGGCGGGGACGCGGTATCTGTCGCTGATGGGCGGGACCTGCATGTCCTTCTATGACTGGTATTGCGATCTGCCGCCCGCCTCGCCGCAGACCTGGGGCGAGCAGACCGACGTGCCCGAGAGCGCGGACTGGTACAATTCCGGCTACCTGCTGATCTGGGGCTCCAACGTGCCCCAGACCCGCACGCCGGATGCGCATTTCTATACCGAGGCGCGCTACAAGGGCACCAAATCCGCCGTGATCTGCCCGGATTACTCGGAGGCGGCGAAGTTCGGCGATATCTGGCTCAACGCCAAGCAGGGCACCGACGCGGCGCTGGGGCTGGCCTTCGGTCATGTGATCCTGCGCGAGTTCCATCTCGACCGGCAGGTGCCCTATTTCGAGGAATACCTGCGCCAGAATTCGGACATGCCGATGCTGGTGCGCCTCGACGAGGTGGAGGGCCGCTACGTTCCGGGCCGGCAGCTGCGCGCGTCGGATCTCGACGGGGCGCTCGGCGAGAGCAACAACCCCGACTGGAAGACCGTCGCCCTCGAGGAGGGCACGAACGCGCCCGTCGCGCCCAACGGCTCGATCGGCTTTCGCTGGGGCGAGACCGGGCGCTGGAACCTCGAGGAGCGCGCGGGCGAGCGCGATGTCCGCCTCAAGCTGAGCCTGCTGCTCGAGGAGGATCACGACGATGTCGTGGGGGTGGATTTCCCCTGGTTCGGCGGCGGTGCTACCAATGGCTGGGAGAACGATCCGCGCGGCGCGGTGCTCACCCGTGACGTGCCGGTGCGTCGGATCACGCTGGCCGATGGCCGCACCGCCCCGGTCGCCACGGTCTTCGATCTGATGTGCGCCAATTACGGGCTCGACCGGGGGCTCGGCGGCGAGCATGTCGCCGCCGACTACGACGCCGACATGCCCTTCACCCCCGCCTGGGCCGAGCGCATCACCGGGGTGCCGCGCGACCGCATCATCCGCGTGGCGCGCGAATTCGCCGACAACGCCGAAAAGACCAACGGCAAATCGATGATCATCATCGGCGCGGCGATGAACCACTGGTTCCACATGGACATGAACTACCGCGCGGTCATCAACCTTCTGGTGCTGTGCGGCTGCGTGGGCCAGTCGGGGGGCGGCTGGGCGCATTACGTGGGCCAGGAGAAGCTGCGCCCGCAGACGGGCTGGCTGCCGCTGGCCTTCGCGCTCGACTGGGGCCGGCCGCCGCGGCACATGAACTCGACCTCGGCGTGGTATGCCCATACCGATCAGTGGCGCTACGAGACGGTCACCGCGCGCGAGATCCTCTCGCCCACCGCGCCCGCGGGCGACTGGGAGAGCCTGAGCCTGATCGACTACAACATCCGCGCCGAGCGGATGGGCTGGCTGCCGTCGGCGCCGCAGCTGCGCACCAACCCGCTCGAGGTCGGCAAGGCCGCGAAGGCGGCCGGGGTGGAGCCGCGCGACTACGTGGCCGAGCGGCTCAAATCGGGCGAGCTCGAGATGTCGTGCCAGGATCCGGACGCGCCCGAGAACTGGCCGCGCAACCTCTTCGTGTGGCGCTCCAACCTGCTCGGCTCCTCGGGCAAGGGGCACGAGTATTTCCTCAAGCACCTGCTGGGGACCGATCACGGCGTGCAGGGCAAGGATCTGGGCGCCGAGGGCGGCCAGATGCCCGCCGAGGCGCGCTGGCACGAGACGGCGCCGGAGGGCAAGCTCGACCTGCTGGTGACCATCGATTTTCGCATGTCCACCACGGCGGTCTATGCCGACATCGTCCTGCCCACGGCCTCCTGGTACGAGAAGGACGACATGAACACCTCGGACATGCACCCCTTCATCCACCCGCTGCAGGCGGCGGTGGATCCGGCCTACGAGTCGCGCACGGACTGGGACATCTTCAAGTCGATCGCGAAGAAGTTCTCGGAGGTCGCGCCCGAGGTGCTGGGGGTGGAAACGGATGTGGTGCAGCTGCCACTGCAGCATGACAGCCCGATGGAGATCGCCCAGCCGCATGTCGCCGACTGGAAGCGCGGCGAGTGCGAGCTGATCCCCGGCAAGACGGCGCCCAACTACATCGCGGTGGAGCGCGATTATCCCAATCTCTATCACCGCTTCACGAGTGTTGGCCCGCTTCTGGAAAAGCTCGGCAATGGCGGCAAGGGGATCAATGTCGAGGCCGGCGAGGAAGTCGCGGCGCTGCGCGCGCTCAACGGCGTGCATGCCGACGGCCCCACCAAGGGCATGGCGAGGATCGAGACGGCGATCGACGCCAGCGAGGTCGTGCTCATGCTCGCCCCCGAAACCAATGGCGCGGTCGCGGTGAAGGCGTGGGAGACCCTGTCAAAGGTCACGGGGCGCACGCACAAGCACCTCGCCGAGGGGGCGGAGCACACCAAGATCCGC
>SLQD01000166.1 GCA_007131685.1 Paracoccaceae bacterium
ATCGGTTCCGGCACCAAGATCGACAACCTGATCCAGATCGGCCACAATGTCGCGATCGGGCGCGACTGCATGCTGTGCGGCCAGTCCGGCGTCGCGGGATCGGCGCGGATCGGCGACCGGGTCGTGGTCGGCGGCAAATCTGCGATCAATGACAACATCTTCGTCGGCGACGACGTGATCATCGGCGGCGGCACGAATGTGTTCACCAATGCGCCGGCAGGGCGTGTCCTGCTCGGGTCGCCGGCAGTGGAAATGTCCCGGCAGCTCGAGATCAACCGCGCCATGCGCCGGCTGCCGCGGCTGATCCGGCAGGTGGCCGAGCTTCATAAATCGGTTTCCAAACGGGGCGATATTGACTAGATGAACCCTGTCAGCGAGGTGGACGGATGGCCGAGAATGTGCGTGACAAGGTGATCGAGATCATCGCCGAGCAGGCGGTCCTCGATGTCGAGGATGTTCGCATGGACGCAACGCTCGACGAGCTCGGCATCGACAGTCTCGGTCTCGTCGAGGCGATCTTCGCCATCGAGGAGGCGTTCGACATTTCGGTGCCGTTCAATGCCAACGATCCCTCGGAAACGGATTTCGACATTTCCTCAGTCGCGGCGATCGTGTCGGCCGTCGAGCATCTCGTCGCCGAACAGGCTGAATGAGGCGTGTCGTCATAACGGGGTCGGGCACGATCAACGCGCTCGGCCGGGATGTGCCCGGGACGCTGGAGGCGTTCAAGAACGGCGTATGCGGCATCTCCGAGCTCGCTTTCCGCGATGTTGAGCGGCTCGCGATCCGGATCGGCGGCCAGGTCCACGGCTGGGACGGGGCGGAGCATTTCGACCGCCAGCAGCTCACGCTATATGACCGTTTCACGCAGTTCACCCTGCACGCGGCGCGCCAGGCCATCGAGCAATCGGGGCTGAGCTTTTCGGGCGAACTCGCCGAACGCTGCGGTGTCGTTCTCGGCACGGCCGCCGGCGGCGTGACGACATGGGACGAGAGCTACCGCACCGTCTACGAGGACGGCAAGAATCGCGTGCATCCCTTCGTGGTGCCGCGCCTCATGAACAATGCCGCCGCGAGCCATGTATCGATGCAATACAACCTGCTCGGCCCGTCCTACACGGTGGCGACGGCATGCTCGTCGTCGAATCACGCGATGGGGCAGGCCTTTCACATGGTGCGCTCGGGAATGAGCGAGGCGGTCGTGACCGGCGGCTCCGAATCGATGCTGTGCTTTGGTGGTGTGAAGGCGTGGGAGGGGCTGCGGGTGATGTCGCGCGATGCGTGCCGTCCGTTCTCGGCTAATCGCAACGGCATGGTGCAGGGCGAGGGGGCGGCGGTCTTCGTCTTCGAGGACTACGAGCATGCGCGTGCGCGCGGCGCGCCGATTCTCGCCGAGGTGATCGGTTTCGGCATGACATCGGACGGCGCCGACATCGTCATGCCGTCGGCGGACGGCGCGGCGCGCGCGATGCGCGGTGCCCTGCGCGATGCGGGGATCGACGCGGGGTCCGTCGGCTACATCAACGCCCACGGCACCGGGACGGCCGCCAATGACCGCACCGAATGCGCCGCGGTGCGCATGGTGTTCGGCGACCATGCGGACGACCTTATGATCTCTTCGACGAAGTCCATGCACGGGCACATCATCGGCGGCACCGGGGCTGTGGAGCTGCTGGCCTGCGTCATGGCGCTGCACGACGGGGTGGTGGCGCCGACGATCGGCTTCGAGGCGCCGGATCCCGCATGCGATCTGGACGTGGTGCCCAACACGGCGCGCGAGGCGCCGGTCGAGGTGGCGCTTTCGAACGCCTTCGCCTTCGGCGGCTTCAACGCGGTTCTCGCCCTGCGCCGCATCTGAGCCGACGGCGCCCCTGCCGGGCGCCGCCGGCTACCTGCTTCAGTCCTGCAGACCCAGCCCGTCCTGCTCGGGCGCGTCCGGCTCGGGAAGCTCCTCGGCCGGCATTTCCTGCGGGCCCTCACCCGGTTCGAGCGAGTTGAACGCCGCCGTGAAGCCGATGAGCGAAATCGTCAGATCGACGTTCTGATCGGGCGCGGCTGCGGGCACGATGCGCATATCGACCTCGATCCCGGCCTTGAGGGCGTCGAGTTCCTCCTCGGTGAAGCCGACGCGCGAGATGCAGCCGGCCGCGCTGCACCAGGTGAAGGGGTAGCGCTGCGCTTCGCCGCCATCGATACTCAGCGTGATCTGCTCGGGAAGCAGGGTCTCCAGCGGCGTGACGATCGTCGCGCCTGCGGCGACCTGCTGTCCCGGCGGCAGCGGCACCAGGCTGATCTCGGCGACGGGAAAGCCGTCTTCATCCTCAATGAGCTGATACATCTCGCACGGATCGGCGCGGTCGGCGACCCGGAAGCAGCGGCGCTGCCAGTCGTCGAATTCCTCGTCGATGTAGTCGGCGCCATCCTGCTCTTCGCCGGGCGCCTCGAGCGCGCCGGCGCCCTCGTCGCCGGCGGGGGCATCCTCGTCCTGGGCAAGCGCCGGGACGGCGAGGCCGGCCAGCAGCACGGCGGCGAGAATCCTGGTCAGATCGGGCATGGGCATGTGTCCTGTGTCAGTTGATGCCAGACAGGCTCCGCCTAGCACGCCGCCCCTGCCCTGTCAGCCGCAAAGCCCTCGGGGCGGGCCGGTCGGATCATGCGCGAGAGTGTCTGCGGGTCCAATGGCTAAAGGGCCCGCATGGGGCCCTTTAGCTCTTGCTCCCTGTCGGACTGACCGACCTCTCATGGCCGAACGCTACGCAGCGGTCGCGCGCCGGTCAACGCAAAATCCGTTAACGCAAGCCTCGGTTGATCGGCAAGATGCCGCGCCCCGGCGGGGGCGCGGCCAGTTGAAGGGAGGAAGTGAAACCCGACAACGCGCGCGCCGCCGAGGGGTCCATCATCGCGCAGGAGGGTTAACGGGCGATTACGCCGGGCGCGGCGTTCAGACCGGCCGCACCCGCAGGCTCGTGACCCGGTTCACCTCGCGGGCGACCACCTCGAAGCGAAAGCCGTGAAAGTGAAAGACCTGGCCCTCGGCGGGGATGGTCTGCGCCTCGTGGATGACCAGCCCGGCCACGGTGTTGGCGACATCGTCGGGCAGCGCCCAGTCCGTCGCACGGTTGAAATCGCGGATCGTCATCGCCCCGTCCACGAGCACGTCCCCCGCCTCGGTGCGCTCGAGCCCCGGCTCGGGATGCGTGTCGAACTCGTCCTCGATCTCGCCGACGATCTCCTCGAGGATGTCCTCCAGCGTGATCAGCCCGTGCAGCGCGCCGTATTCATCCACCACGAGCGCGAAATGCGTGCGCCGGTGCAGGAACTGGCGCATCTGCTCGTCGAGCGCGGTGGTCTCGGGCACGAAATAGGCCGCACGCGCCACGCGCATCACGTCGAGCCGCGCGATCGCGTCGAAGCGGCCCTCGCCCTCCTCGACGACGAGGCGGTGGACCTCGCGCATCAGGTCGCGCGTGTGCAGCACGCCGATGACGTTCTCAGGATCGTCCTTGTAGGCGGGCAGGCGGGTATGCGACGAATCGAGCGCCTGGGCGACGATCTCGGCGGGCGGCGCATCGGCATCGACCATCTCGATCTGGCTGCGGTGGCGCATCACCTCCTCGACGGTGCGATCCGAAAGGTCGAGCGCGCCGAGCAGCCTGTCCCGGTCTTCCTTCTCCACCATCCCCGCGGAGTGCCCGAGCGCCAGCGTGCCGGCGATTTCCTCGCGCAGGCTCAGGATGTTGCGCGTCGGATCGGTCTGCACCCCGAACACCGACAGCATGCCGCGCACCAGCATGCGCACCGCGCCGACGACGGGCGCGAAGACGATAACGGCGAGCCGGATCGGGCGCGAGACCAGCGACGAGGCGGTCTCCGGATTGGTGATGGCATAGGTCTTGGGCAGCACCTCGGCAAAGACGAGCACCAGCACCGTCATCACCAGCGTCGCGAGCGCCACACCCGACTCGCCGAAAAGCCGCGTGAACAGCGCCGTGGCGAGCGAGGCGGCGAGAATGTTGACGAGGTTGTTGCCCAGCAGCACCGAGCCGATCAGCCGCTCGTTGTCCTCGGTGATGCGCAGCGCGACCTGCGCACCCTTCGAGCCCTTGTCGGCCTGCGCGTGCAGCTTGCCGCGCGAGGACGCGGTGAGCGCCGTCTCGCTGCCCGAGAAGAACGCCGAGAGTGCGATCAGCGCGATGATTCCGGCCACGGTGAGCCAGAAGGCGGTGTCGAGTAACGGTGCGGCGCTATCCATCAAGCACGTTTCGGCTGCAAACCCCGCATTCTATGGGGCCGATGCGGCCCGGGATCAAGTCGTGCCGTTGCCCGGCCGCGCGAGCGGGTGATGCTCGAGCACCAGCGCGCGTTTGCGCGCCTCCAGGACATGCGTGTAGATCTCTGTCGAGCCCAGATCGGCGTGACCCATCATCATCTGGATCGCGCGCAGGTCGGCGCCGCCGCCGAGCAGATGCGTCGCGAAGGCATGGCGCAGCGTGTGCGGGGTCACGCGCGCCGGGTCGATCCCTGCATCGCGGGCGATCTCCTTGACAAGGCCGAAAAAACGGTGCCGGGTCAGATGCCCGAGCCGCCCGCGCGAGGGAAACAGGAAGCGCGACGGCGCGGCCTCGCTCGCATCGCGGTGCACGAGCCATTCCGCGAGCGCAACGCGCGCGGGCTGCGACAGCGGCACCAGCCGCTCGCGCCCGCCCTTGCCGCGCACCAGCAGCATCCGCGGATCCCCGCGCGCCGCCGCAACCGGCAGCGCCACGAGCTCCGAAACCCGCAACCCGGTCGCGTACAGCAGCTCCATCAGGGCCGTGTTGCGCGCGCGATCGCCGGCGTTGCGCCCGCTCTGCTGCGCGGCCTCGAGCAGCCGAGTGACCTCCTCTTCGCCGAGGGTGCCGGGCAGGCGGCGCGCGCGCCCCGGCCCGGGCACGGTGCGCGCCGGGTCGTCGTCGCGCCATCCCTCCTCATGAGCGAAGCGGTAGAACTGGCGCACCGAGGAAAGGCGCCGCGCGCGGGTCGCACGGGCGAGCCCCTCGGCCTCGCAAGCGATGAGCCATTGCTCGATATCGCCCTTGCCCGCCGTCTCCAGCGCGCCACCGCGCGCCGCGAGCCAGTCGGCGAACACGCCGAGATCGCGGCCATAGCCCAGCCGCGTATTCTCCGCCGCGCCATGCTCGGCGGCCTGCGCCGCGAGAAAGGCCGAGATCCAGCGCGCGCTCAATGCGGGCGCCGCTGCTCAGTTGACATCGAGTTCGATCGTCTCGCTGAAGGTGCGCCGCTCCGGCGCGATATCCGCCAGATAGGCATACCCGCTCAGCGCGGCGAATCCGATGATGCCGAGCACCACGATGAGTTTGATCAACCGCAGCATGTCCTGCCTCGTTTCGATGGGGTGGGCCGAGTGATCCGGCCCTTGTGCCTGCCCCCTGTTCTGCCTGCGCGGATTAGCCTATCACACATGGGCAGGGAAGGCGAAGTTTGCGTGTCGGGGAGGTTTTCGGACGGTGAGCGGAAGGTTGCGCAAGACGGTCGTTCTGGTCGGCATGATGGGGGCGGGCAAGACGGCCGTGGGCACGCAGCTCGCCCGGATTCTCGGCGTTCCGTTCCGCGACTCCGACGACGAGATCGTCGCCGCCGCGAGCATGAGCGTGGCCGAGATCTTCGCGCGCGACGGCGAGGCCTTCTTTCGCCGCCGCGAGAGTGAGGTGCTCGGGCGTCTGTTGCGCGGGCCGGCCGGAGTCCTCTCGACGGGAGGCGGCGCTTTCCTGCAGCAGCGCAATCGCGACCTCATCCGCGCATACGGGGTGTCGGTCTGGCTGCGCGCGGATCTCGAGCTGCTCTGGCTGCGGGTGCGCCATCGCCGCACGCGGCCGCTGCTGCAGACGCGCGATCCCCGCGCGACGCTCGCGCAGCTCCAGGCCGAGCGCACGCCGGTCTATTCGCAGGCCGACATCGTCGTCGATGCCGAGCGCGACCTGTCGGTCGATGCGATGGCGCGCAAGGTGCTCGCGGCGCTCGAGCGGCGCGAGGATGTCATGGAGGCGGCACGATGACGCGGATCGAGACGGTGCAGGTCGGGCTCGAGGGACGCGATTACGCGGTGCGCATCGGGCCGGGCCTGATCGCGCGGGCGGGTACGGAGATCGCGCCGCTCCTTGCGCGCGCGCGCGTCGCCATCGTGACCGATGCGCAGGTGGCGGCGCATCATCTCGCGCCGCTGCAGGACGGGCTCGCGCAGGCCGGAATCGAGTCGAGCACGCTCACCCTGCCGGCCGGCGAGGCCACCAAGAGCTGGGCCGAACTCACGCATGTGGTCGAATGGCTTCTCGCCGAGCGGATCGAGCGGCGCGATGTGGTGCTGGCGCTTGGCGGGGGGGTGATCGGCGATCTCGCCGGGTTCGCCGCCGCGATCCTGCGCCGCGGCGTGCGCTTCGTGCAGATCCCGACGACACTTCTGGCGCAGGTCGACAGCTCCGTGGGCGGCAAGACCGGCATCAACAGCGCCCACGGCAAGAATCTCGTCGGGGCCTTTCACCAGCCCGCGCTCGTGCTCGCCGACACCGCGGCGCTCGACACCCTGCCGCCGCGTGACCTGCGCGCGGGCTATGGCGAGGTCGTGAAATATGGTCTGCTCGGGGATGCGGCATTCTTCGACTGGCTCGATGACGGGGCCGCGGCGGCGTTGCTGGCCGGGCAGGAGGCGGCGCGGCGCGAGGCGGTGCGCCGCTGCGTGGCGATGAAGGCCGCGATCGTGGCGCGCGACGAGACCGAGGAGGGCGAGCGGGCGCTGCTCAATCTCGGGCACACCTTCTGCCATGCGCTCGAGGCCGCAACGGGGTATGGCGACCGGCTGCTGCACGGTGAAGGGGTGGCGCTGGGCTGTGTGCTGGCCTTCGAGCTGTCGCACCGGCTGGGCCTGTGCTCGCGCGAGGCGCCGGAGCGCGTGCGCGCCCATCTGCGCGGGCTCGGAATTGCCGCCGATCCGGGTGCCATCGCCGGGCCCCTGCCCGATGCCGACGGGCTCATCGCGCTGATGGCGCAGGACAAGAAGGTCCGGGACGGGCAACTGCGCCTGATCCTCGCGCGCGCGATCGGGGCGGCCTTCATCGCGGAGGATGTCGACCGCAGGGCGCTTGCCGAAGTCCTCGCGCAAGCGCTCGCCGCGCGGCGGTGACGCTCAGGAGGCGGCGACGCGCTCGGGCACGGCGCGGCGGATCGCGGCGGTGAGATCGGCGAGCCGGATCGGCTTGCTGACATGGGCGGCGAAGCCGTTGGCGAGGTAGTCGTCGATCTGGTGCGTCATCGCATTCGCCGTCACGGCGACGGCGGGAATGCCGGCATTGCACGCGGTTTGCGCACGGATCCGGCGCAGCACCTCGTCCCCGTTGATGTCGGGCATGCGAATATCGAGCAGCAGGACGTCGAAACTCTCGCTCAGGGCCGTGTCGAGCGCCTCGCGGCCGGACTCGACGAGACGGACCTCGACGCCCAGCCGCGACAGGAACTTCTCGAGCAGCAGCCGGTTGGTTCCGTTGTCGTCCGCCACCAGCGCGCGCAACCCGTCGAGACGCTCCCGCGCCCCCTGGCGCTCATGGGTCTCGGGCGCGTCTTCGCGAAGGGGCGTGCGCAGCGTCACCCGCACCTCGGTGCCGGCGCCGGGCGTGCTCTCGACCGTGATGTCGCCGCCCATCAGCCCGGCGAGCCGCTTGCAGATCGACATGCCGAGCCCGGTGCCGCCATATTGCCGCGTGATCGCCGTGCCCCCCTGGGCGAACTCGTCGAAGATGCTCGCCACCTGCGCCTCGTCCATGCCGATGCCGGTGTCGGAGACAGTGATCGTCAGCATCTCCGGATCCTCGCAGTCGAGCGTCACGGCGATCCGCCCCGCCTCGGTGAACTTCACCGCGTTGCCGACGAGGTTGTGCAGGATCTGCAGGATCCGGTGGCCGTCCCCCTCGCGCTCGCGCCCGGCCTCGGCGCCCGGAATTGCGCTCAGCTGCACATCCTTCTCGGCGGCGCGGTGGCGGTGCAGTGCGACGACCTTTTCGGCGAGTTCGCCGGGGTGAAAGCGCGAGATCTCGAGGTTGAGCTGCCCGGCCTCGATCTTCGACAGGTCGAGAATGTCGTTGAGAATCGTCACCAGCGTTTCGCCGGAGTCGCGGATTACCCCGGCGGAGTTGCGCGAGTCCGGATCCTCGAGCGTGTCCTCCAGGATCGCGGCGAGGCCGATGATGCCATTCAGCGGGGTGCGCACCTCGTGGCTCATATTGGCGAGAAAGCGCGATTTCGCGGCACTTGCCTCCTCGGCGCGCGCCTGCGCGTCGCGCAGTGCGGTCACGTCCGAACCCACGCCGCGATAGCCGGCATAGCGGCCTTCCTCGTCGTAGAACGGTGCGCCGCTGATGCGGATCCACATCGTGCGCCCGTCCTCGACCTGCTGGGGATAGACGAAGTCCTGGAAGGGTTCGCGCGCGGCGACACGCTCATTGACGAGACTCCAATCCACCCCTTCGCC
>SLQD01000227.1 GCA_007131685.1 Paracoccaceae bacterium
CCCGATCCCGATCCCGATCCCGATCCCGAACAAGGACCGCATGATGACCGAAACGCTGCCAGCCGAAACCCTGATCGCCGCCGCCGATGCGGCGCGCGACGCGCGGACCCGCTTTCTCGCGGATTTCGTCGCCATCCCGAGCCGGCGCTTTGCCGAGGGCCCGGCGCAGGATTTCGTGGCCGATGCGCTGCGCGCGCGCGGCTACGAGGTCGATGACTGGCGGATCGAGCTGGCCGATCTCGAACCGCTGCCGGGCTTCGGCCCCGTCGAGGTCTCTGCCGAGGACGACTTTTCGCGCGCGCGCAGCGTCGTGGGCACGCATCGCCCGCGCGGGCCGGTCCGGGGCCACTCGCTGATCCTGCAGGGCCATCTGGACGTGGTGCCGGAAGGCCCGACCGGGATGTGGAGCACGCCCCCCTTCGCGCCCGAGATCCGCGACGGCTGGATGCATGGCCGCGGCGCCGGCGACATGAAGGCCGGCACCGTGGCCGCGCTCTTCGCGCTCGATGCGATCCGCGCGGCGGGCTACGAGCCGGCGGCGCGGGTGCATTTCCAGTCGGTGATCGAGGAGGAGGCCACGGGCCTCGGCGCGCTCTCGACCCTGCAGCGCGGCTACCGGGCCGATCTGTGCGTGATCCCCGAGCCCTCGAACTTCTCCGTCAACCGCGCCCAGATCGGGGTCCTGTGGTTCAAGCTGCGGGTGCGCGGCCGGCCCACCCATGTCGCCACCGCGGGCGAAGGCGCGAACGCCATTATGGCCGCCTACCATCTCGCGCAGGCGCTGCAGGGGCTCGAGGCCGACTGGAACGCCCGTGCCGCCGAGGATCCGGTCTACGGCGATGTCGCGCATCCGCTCAACCTGAATGCCGGCCGGATCTCGGGCGGCGACTGGGCGAGCTCGGTGCCGGCCTGGTGCGATCTCGATTGCCGGATGGGCCTGCTGCCGGGCTGGTCGCTGGAGGACTGCAAGGCCGAGATCGCCGCGTGCATCGATGCGGCGGGCCGCGACCACCCCTTCCTGTCGAACAACCCTGCCGAGCTGGTCTGGAACGGGTTCCAGGCCGAGGGCTACGTGCTCGGCGCCGACGCAGGCCCCGGTCTCGATACCCTGCACGCTGCCCTGCGCGATGTGCAGGGCAGCGACGCCCCCCTGCCCGAGCACAAGATGACCGCGCTGACCGATACGCGCTTCTACGGCCTCTATTACGGCATCCCCGCCTTCTGCTTCGGACCGCTGGCGCAGAACATCCACGGCTTCGACGAGCGCGTGGAGCTCGACTCGGTGGCACAGCTCACGCGCATCTTCGCGCTGTTCATCGCCCGGTGGTGCGGCCTCAACCGGCTCGAGGACTGAGCCCCCCCACGACCCCGCCGCGTTGCCGCGACGACGCCGGGGCAAGGCGCATGGCGGCGCGCCGCGCACGGGCTTGATCCGCGTCAAGGCGCGGCTGCGCGGCCGCGCTATCCTCGCCGACGCGCCGGAGAGGTGCGCAGCCGAAGGGGAGGAAGACATGACGCGATCGGGAGCGCGCGGCGTGGGGCGCCGCGGTGTGCTGGCGGGCCTCGGCGCCGGGGCGGGGATTGCGGGGCTGGCGGGGGTGCGTCCGGCCGGGGCCGCGACGCTGCTGCCGCAGCCGGAGACGGCACACGAGTATGATGTCGTGGTGATCGGATCGGGGATGGCCGGATGCGCGGCCGCGCTCGAGGCCGCGCAGACCGGGGCGCGCGTGGTGGTGCTGGAGAAGTCCGCCGCGGGCGTGATGGGCGGCAATACGCGGCTGTCGGGGGGCGGCTTCTCGAAGCCGCAGGGCGACGACGACGCCGCGCGCGAGGCCTATATCCGCGACTATGACGAAACCACGCTGGGCCGCGGCGAACGCACGATCTTCGAGTTGATGGCGCAGACCTCGGCGGCCAGTCTCGACTGGCTCGAGGGGCATGGGATCTCCTTCGAGGATCCGGCGCCCTGGGATCCCTACAATGTCGATGTTGCCGTGGTATCGCCGGGCTGGTTCATGGGGATGTCGGGGTTCTTCTCGCGGATGCGGGAGCGCTTCGAGGAGCTCGGCATCGAGATCGCCTTCGAGACCAAGGCGCAACAGCTCGTTATGAATGCCGACGGGGCGGTGGCCGGGGTGCGCGCCGTGACACCGGACGGCATGGCGGATTATCGCGCCGGTGCCGTGGTGCTCGCGGCGGGCGGCTATGCGGCCAATACCCAGATGCTCGAAGCCTATAACGACGCGAATGCCGGCGCGCTCATGGTGCGCGGCTATCGCGGTGCCACCGGCGACGGCCACAGGATGGCCGAGGCCGCGGGGGCGGGGCTCGCGCGAATGGGCGGGATGATGGCGCTGCACATCGCTGCGGTCGCGCCCGACTCGACCGCCGCCGGCCAGCCTGCAAGCGTCATTCCCCATGCGCTCAGCATCAATCGCGAGGGGCGCCGCTTCATCGACGAGTCGCGTGGCTATGTGGCGCATGGCAAGGCGGTGCTCGATCAGCCCGAGGGCGTGACCACCCTGATCGTCGATCAGGCAATCCGCGACATGGGCCCTGTCAGCGGGGTCTTCGCGACCTTCGACCGGCTCGGGCTCGACATCTTCGAGGCCGACACGATCGAGGAACTGGCCGAACTGGTGGGCCTGCCGCCCGACCGCGTGGCACAGACCGTTGCCGATTACAACGACGCGATCGACAACGGCGCTGCGTCGGGGATCTCCCCGCCCAAGGCGCAGCTCGCACATCGGATCGAGACGCCGCCCTTCTACGCGCTGCACCCGCTTGCGCCCGGCATCACGCTGACCTTCGGGGGCATCATGACCGACACCGATGCGCGTGCGCTGGAGCCCGACGGGCGCGCGATACCCGGCCTCTTCGCGGCCGGCGAAGGCGCAGGCGGGGCGTTCTTCGAGGACTATATCGGCGGCGGCGCGCTGACAATGTGCCTGACCATGGGGCGCATCGCAGGGCGCAACGCGGCCGGCTGATCGTTCAGCTGGTCAGCACCGGCGCTTCGTGCCACAGGCTCGGTTGGGCGGCCTCGCGCACCAGCACCTCGGCGACATCGGCGCGCGCGATGAGCCCGTTGCGCCACTCTGCCGGATCGCGCAGCAGCTTCGCCTTGCCGCGCGCCGGGCGGTTGGTCAGGATCGTCGGGCGCAGGATCAGCCAGTCGAGGCCGCTCGCGCGGATCAGCGCCTCCTGGCGGTCCTTGTCGTCATAGGCGTGGCCGAGCAGCAGCCGGTGCGGCAGCCGCTCGACAAGGCTCATCGCCCGCCGGCTTTCGCCCGCGCCGAACCCCGTCACGGCGACGAGCCGGCGCACGCCGGCCATCTCCATGGCGGCGATGGTGGCCGCTGTCGCCGCGGAGAAGGTCGTAACGGGGCGCAGCGTGCGCTGCAGGCTCTTGGCCACGCCGAGCGCGAAGATCACCGCGTCGATCCCGTCGAGCGCCGCTGTAACGCTGTCGCGATCGGTCGCGTCACCGGGGGCGGGCTCGAAGGCGGGATCGACGATGCCGAGCCCGGCCGCGCGCCGGCTCAGGCCCCGCACCCTGTGCCCGGCCGCAAGCCCGGCCGCGACCGCGGCCCGCCCGATCCCGCCGCTTGCGCCGATGACGAGAAGATGCGCCATGAATGCCTCCGATCTGCGAGACTGGATCTGTGCCGCGCCGGCGCGAAGACAAGTCGCCCCGCGGCCCGCATCGCGGGCGGTCACACTGCGCGCGGCCGCCGCCTGCCCGGGCCTCTGGCCGTCGCGGGGCGCGGTCTGTATGCTGGGGGCGCGTGAACGCGGCTGCGGCGCCCGGCAGCGGCAGTTCCCGGCCGGGCCTGGCGCGGCGTCTCGACGGGGGAGAGCGCATGGACAAGGCAAGCCAGAAAGACGCGATCGAGGCCCTGCATGACTGGAGCCGGTGGGGGATCGGCATCGGCTTCACCGCGGGCGCGGGCTGCGTGGTGATCTTCCTCGACGCCGCCGCGGGGCTGGCGCGCACGCTGCTGGTCCTCGCCATCGGCGCCTTCGCCCTGGCGGTTCTGGCGGCCTTTTTCCTCGGCCATGCGCTTGCGCGCACGCTCGAGCGGCTTCCGCTGTCCGGCGCGCGCGGCGAGCCCGGCAGCATCGCCGATCACCGCATCGGCGGCCCGTTCTCCATCGGGGGGCTGGCGCGGGCACAGCTTGGCTTCATGGTGCTGGGAGGGCTGCTTTTTCTCGGCTGGGTGGTGCTGTTGCCGCCCTGACCGGCGCGCCGCCGGCCCACCGCGCCGCGCACGCCCCCGTGTCGATCACTGCCCCGCGCGTGCCGCCTGCAGCGCCTCGAGCAACGCCGCATCGATACCGCCGCCCGGCGCAAGCCCGTGCTCGGCGCGGAAACGCTCGATCGCGGCGCCCGTCTGCGGGCCGTGGATGCCATCGGCCGGCCCCGGATCCAAACCGAGCGCGGCCAGCGATTGCTGCACCGAGAGTACCGCCTGCGCATCCGCGCGCTCCGGCGGCGGGGCGGGTTCGGCGGCCGACCGATCCTCGCCGAGGCAGACCGTGGACACGCAGCGGTGATAGGCCGGGTCGTCATTACCCGTGGACTGGGCGAGGCAAGCGAAGATGCAACGCTGCAGTTCCATGTCCTCGTCGGGTTGCGCAATGCCCGGCTGGGCGATCAGCGCCATGGCAAGAAAAATGGCCGGTCCACGCATCGTAAATCCCCCCTGCGCGGTAACGGGCGGATCGATCTCCGACAGGTCACGGCGACCGAATCAGCCTGCATCAAGTTTCCGCCCGTTCAGGCCGCCGGTCAATCATTTTGCGCTGGTTGCGCGCGATGGGCCGGCATCACTCCGGCCCGAGCCTGTCGCCCTGCGCGCGCAACACATCACAGATGCGGGTGAACTGCGCCGCAAGCGGGCTCGAGCGCCGCCAGAGCATGCCGACCCGGCGCCGCGGTCCCGGCCCGGGCAGCCGAGTCAGCGCGACCGGCGCCGAGCGCGCCTCGACCGCGACCGCCATCTGCGGGATCAGCGTCACGCCGATGCCCGCACCCACCAGCTGCACCAGAGTCGACAGCGAGCTGCCCTCCATCAGGTTGCGCGCGCGCGACGCCGGCAGGTCGCAAAAGGACAGCGCCTGATCGCGAAAGCAGTGCCCCTCCTCCAGCAAGAGCAGCCGCATCTCGGCGAGGTTCTCCGGATCGGGCGCCGGCGCGCCGGCCTCGCTTTGCGGACGCACGAGCACGAATTCCTCCTCGAAGAGCTCGGTCTCCTCGAGCGACGGCTCCGAAACCGGCAGAGCCGCAATCGCGATGTCGAGATCGCCGTCGAGCAGCCCCGCGATG
This sequence comes from Paracoccaceae bacterium, assembly GCA_007131685.1. Classification (GTDB taxonomy): domain Bacteria; phylum Pseudomonadota; class Alphaproteobacteria; order Rhodobacterales; family Rhodobacteraceae; genus Alkalilacustris. The sequence continues at coordinate 5,330 of SLQD01000227.1, forward strand.
AGCTTTTGCGTTACGGCCTCGCGCGGCTGGATCTCGAGCTCGGGATAGTGCCGCGCGAGCTGCGCGATCACGCCGGGCAGGTAGTAGGGCGCGATCGTCGGGATCACGCCGATGCGCAACAGCCCCGCGAGGCGGTCATCGGAGGCGCGGGCGAGATCGCTCAGCTCCTCGACGGCGCGCAGGATCTCGCGCACCCGCGCGGCGAAGGCCTCGCCGAGGCTCGTCAGCCGGATCTCGCGCGGGCCGCGCTCCACGAGCGGCGCGGCGAGGATCTCCTCGAGTTCCTTGATCTGCAGCGAGAGCGCCGGCTGCGAGATCGCGCACATCGCGGCGGCGCGGCCGAAATGACGCTGCCGGGCGAGGGCGTCGAAGTATCGCAGATGCTTCATCGACAGGCGGCTCATAAGCGCACCATATCGTGTCGATCAGTATTTTCAAATTCTCTTAATGGCCCCGCTCTGCTAGGCAGGGGGCAAGCGGCGCGGCGGAACGTCCGCTGCGCCAGTGCCGCGGGCAAGCCGCGGAAGGATCAAGACGGGAGAGTCTCATGGACGGAAACGACAACAGAGCCGCGGGCAAATGCCCCGTGATGCATGGCGGCAATACCCAGATCGCCAAGGACACCATGGAGTGGTGGCCGAACGCTCTCAATCTCGACATCCTGCACCAGCATGACAGCAAGCCCGACCCGCTGGGGCCGGACTTCGACTACCGCGAGGAACTCAAGAAGCTCGACACCGCGGCACTCAAGAAGGACCTCCACGCGCTGATGACCGACAGCCAGGAGTGGTGGCCGGCGGATTGGGGCCACTATGGCGGGCTGATGATCCGCATGGCATGGCACGCGGCGGGCTCCTACCGCATCGCGGACGGCCGCGGCGGCGGCGGCACCGGCAACCAGCGCTTCGCCCCGCTCAATTCCTGGCCCGACAACACCAATCTCGACAAGGCGCGCCGGCTGCTCTGGCCGATCAAGAAGAAATACGGCAACAAGCTGAGCTGGGCGGATCTGTTCATCCTCGCAGGTAACGTCGCCTACGAGTCGATGGGGCTGAAGACCTTCGGCTATTCCTTCGGCCGCGAGGATATCTGGCACCCCGAGAAGGACACCTACTGGGGCGCCGAGAAGGAATGGCTCGCCCCCAGCGACGAGCGGTATGACGATGTCGCCAACCCCGCGACGATGGAGAACCCCCTGGCCGCCGTGCAGATGGGGCTGATCTACGTCAATCCCGAAGGCGTGAACGGCAATCCGGACCCGCTCAAGACGGCCGACCAGGTGCGCGAAACCTTCGCGCGCATGGCCATGAACGACTACGAGACCGTCGCGCTCACGGCGGGCGGCCACACCGTCGGCAAGACCCACGGCAACGGCGACGCCGCCGTGCTCGGCCCCGAGCCCGAGGCCGCGGATGTGCACGAGCAGGGGCTCGGCTGGAACAACCACACCAGCCGCGGCATCGGGCGCGACACCGTCACGAGCGGCATCGAGGGCGCCTGGACCACGCATCCCACGACCTGGGACAACGGCTATTTCCATCTGCTGCTCAACTACGAGTGGGAGCTCAAGAAGAGCCCGGCCGGTGCCTGGCAGTGGGAGCCGGTGGATATCCGAGAAGAGGACATGCCGGTGGATCCCGAGGATCCGTCGATCAAGGTCAAGCCGATCATGACGGATGCCGACATGGCCATGAAGATGGACCCGGAATACCGCAAGATCTCCGAGCGCTTCTACAACAACCCCGCCGAGCTCGACGATGCCTTCGCGCGCGCTTGGTTCAAGCTGACCCATCGCGACATGGGGCCGAAGGCGCGCTATTTCGGGCCCGAAGTGCCGGATGAGGACCTGATCTGGCAGGACCCGGTCCCGGCGGGAACGCGCAACTACGATGTCGCCGCGGTGAAGGCGAAGATCGCCGATAGCGGGCTGACGATCCCCGAGATGGTCGCCACCGCATGGGACAGCGCGCGCACCTTCCGCGGCTCGGACATGCGCGGCGGCGCCAACGGCGCGCGCATCCGCCTCGCGCCGCAGAAGGACTGGGAGGGCAACGAGCCCGAGCGTCTCGCAAGGGTCCTCAAGGTGCTCGAGCCGATCGCGCGAGAGGCGGGCGCCAGCGTCGCGGATGTCATCGTGCTCGCCGGCAATGTCGGCATCGAGCAGGCCGCGAAGGCCGCGGGCATGCCCGTCGAGGTGCCCTTCGCGCCTGGCCGCGGTGACGCCACCGACGAGATGACGGATGCGGACTCCTTCGCCCCGCTCGAACCGGTCAGCGACGCCTTCCGCAACTGGCTCAAGAAGGACTACGTCGTCCAGCCCGAGGAGCTGATGCTGGATCGGGCGCAGCTCATGGGGCTGACCGCGCCGGAGATGACGGTGCTCGTCGGCGGCATGCGCGTTCTCGGGACGAACCACGGCGGCACGAAGCACGGCGTGTTCACCGACCGCGAGGGCGCGCTGACGACGGATTACTTCGTCAACCTGACGGATATGGCCTACAAGTGGGTGCCGGTGGACTCCAGTCACTACCAGATCCGCGATCGCGGCAGTGACGCCGTGCGGTGGACGGCCACGCGGGTCGATCTGGTCTTCGGGTCGAACTCGATCCTGCGCGCCTATGCCGAGCTATACGCACAGGACGACGCGCACGAGAAGTTCGTCACGGACTTCGTCGCGGCCTGGACCAAGGTGATGAACGCCGACCGGTTCGACATCGTCTGAAGCCGGGCCCGCGCCCCGGCGCGGGCATCGCGACAGGACGGCGCGCGGCTTCGCCCGCGCGCCGCTTGCACATCCGGCACCGCTTGAAGTCGCGCCTCGCGGGCCTAGCTCGCATCCCGGTAACGTCAGGAGGAACCATGTTCGCCGTCGAAGTCCGGGACCATGTCATGATCGCGCATTCGCTCCCCTCGCCCGTCTTCGGGCCGGCGCAGGGCATGCACGGGGCCACTTTCGTCGTCGATGCGGCGTTTTTCTGCGAGGCGCTCGACGAGAACGGCCTCGTCGTGGATATCGGGCTGGCGAGCGCAGCGCTCGAGGAGACGCTGGCGCCGCTGCGCTATGCCAATCTCGACGAGAGGCCCGAATTCGCCGGCAGGATCACCACGACGGAGTTTCTCTGCCAGCATATCTGGAGCGGTCTCGCCGAGCCGGCGCGCGCGGGCCGGCTCGGCGATGGCGGGCGGCTGCGCCGGCTGCGCGTGACGCTGCATGAAAGCCATGTGGCGCGCGGCTGGTACGAGGCGGATCTCTGAGCATGGGCTTCTCGGCCGACTGGCTGGCGCTGCGCGAGGGAGCCGACCACGGCGCGCGCGATCCGGCGCTGAGATGCAAGGCGGTCGCCGAGGCCCGGCGCATCGGCGGCGCGGCGCCGGTGATCCTCGATCTGGGCTGCGGCACCGGATCGACCCTGCGCGCGCTCGCCCCGCACCTGCCCGAGGCGAGCTGGCGACTTGTGGACAACGATCCGGCGCTGCTCGAGCGCGCCGCCGCATCCGCGCACCATGCGGTGCCCTACCGGCGGGATCTCGCCGATCTCGACGCCCTGCCCCTCGACGGCGTCCATCTCGTGACGGCCTCGGCGCTGCTCGACCTGGTCACCGGGGCCTGGCTGCGCGACCTGGCCGAGCGTCTCGCCGCGCGGCGGATCGCCTTCTACGCCGCCCTGACCTATGACGGGGCGATGTCGTGGAGCCCGCCCGCCGACGACGACGCGGCGATCACCGCGGCCTTCAACCGCCATCAGCGCAGCGACAAGCCGCTCGGGCGCGCGCTCGGACCCGACGGCACCGAAGCTGCCCGGGCGCAATTCGAGGCACGCGGCTACGGCGTGGCGACGGCCGAGAGCCCGTGGCGGCTCGGCCCGGCGGATACCGCGCTGCAGGGCGCGCTGTTTGCGGGAATCGCCGCCGCAGCGGGCGAAGCCGGTGCCGAAGGCGCGCCGCGATGGCTCGATCGGCGGCTCTCCGCCCGTGCGGCGGCCACCTGCCGCATCGGCCATCTCGACCTGCTCGCGATTGCACCGCAGGATTGACCCCGGCGTGACAGCCGCGCCGCGCGCCCTAGATCGGCGATGGGTGCAGCGTAGGGAGACGCGAATGCCGCGTGCCGATGTGACAGCCCGGGCCTGGGAGCGGCTCCTCGCGCTCAGCGCGGGCCGGGCCTGTATATGCTGCGGCGATTTCTCGGAGGCCGAGCGCGCCGCACTCGATCTCTATGGCCCGATCGCGCGGCCAGAAGGCGAGGCGCACCTGATCGCGCAGATCGGCCAATCCCTCGATGGCCGCGTCGCAACCGAGTCGGGCGATGCGCGCGATGTCTCCGGGCCGGAGGGGCTCGCGCATCTGCACCGCATCCGCGCGCTCGTGGATGCCGTCGTGATCGGGGTGCGCACGGCACTGCACGATCGTCCGCGGCTCACCGTCCGGCTCGTGACAGGGCGCGACCCGGCCCGCGTGGTGATCGACCCGCATGGCCGGCTGCCCAACGATGCGGATGTGCTCGCCGCCAACGGCGCGCGGCGCATCGTGATCCAGTCGGTGGACAAGGCGCGGCCCGAGGGCGTCGAGGTCGTGCGGCTGCCGCGCGGTGCGTGGATCGCGCCGGGCGATATCCTCACGGCGCTGCGCGGGCTCGGGCTGCAGAACATTCTCATCGAGGGCGGCGGCATCACCATCGCGCGCTTTCTCGAGGCCGATCTGCTCGACCGGCTGCACGTCTCGGTCGCGCCGCTGATCATCGGGGCGGGGCCGCAGGGCGTGACGACGACGCCGGTCGCCCGGCTCGCCGATGCACGCCGGCCGCAGACGCGGGTCTTCGAGCTCGGCTCCGACGTGCTGTTCGACTGCGCGCTGTCGGGGCCGCTGGCGCCGGTGCCGGCCAGCGGCCACGCCGCGCAATGAGGGTCAGCCGGAATACCGGATGCGGTGGCAGAGCGTGGCCGCATCGTCGAGGATCGCGGCGTAACGTTCGGGCAGATCGCGAAAATCCGCCTCGCCGCTGATCAGGGCATCGAGCGCCGGATCGGCCAGCAGCTCCAGCGCCTTGGTCAGCCGGCGCCGGTGGCTCCAGCGCGGCGCGCGCGCCGGCGGGATGCGGCCGACCTGCGAGCCGACGATCTGCAACCGCCCGCTATGGAACCCGCCCCCCAGCGGCACCGGCACCGTCCCCGCGCCGTACCAGCTCGACTCGACGACGCGCGCCTCGGTCCCGGCAGCACCGAGCGCGGTGGCGAGGCCCGCCGCGCTCGCGCTCGCATGGATGACGAGATCCGCGCCGGCGGGCGCATCCTGCGGGCGCGCAAAGCCGCAGCCGAGCCGCGCCGCGAGCGCCGCCCGCGCCGGGTCGATATCGATGAGCGTCACCTCCGTGCCCGGCACGCGGGCGCAAAGATACCCGGCCAGCGCCCCCACGACGCCCGCGCCCACCACCACGACGCGATCCCCCGGCCCCACCCCGCCATCCCAGGCGATGTTCAGCGCCGTCTCCATGTTCGCCCCGAGCACCGCGCGCGCCGCCGGCACCCCCTCGGGCAGCGCAATCGCGGCCTCCGGCGAGCAGGCGAAGACGTCCTGATGCGGATGCAGCACGAAAACCTCCGCCCCGGCCGGCGGCCCGCCGGGCGACGGCTCGAGAACCCGGCCCACCGTCGCGTAGCCGTATTTGACCGGGAAGGGAAAATCGCCCTCCTGCATCGGGGCGCGCATCCGCGCATATTCGCTCTCTGGCACGCGCCCCGCGAGGACCAGCCGCTCGGTCCCCCGGCTGATGCCGCCGAAACGCGCCGCGATGCGCAACGCACCCTGCCCCGGCGTCGCAGGGCGCAGCTCCGCCCTGCCGGGGGCGGTGATCCACAGGGCGGTCGGGCCGGGCATGACAATCCTCACGCTGTTCCCCGCGCAGGGTAGCCCGGCGCCCGCGTCGCGCAAGCGCTTGCGGATGGAACAGGCATTCCATATCCGGTCACGGCGCCATGCAGGGAGCCGACAATGCGCCATCGCACGCCGCCCGCCTCGATCGCCGAGCTGCATGAGCGGCTGAGCGCGGCCTGTCCGGACCTGCCGCCGCGGCTGCGCCAATGCGCCGAGCATGTCGCCCGTCATCCGGACGGCATCCCGGTCTCCACCGCCGCCCAGGTCGCGGCCGCGGCCGGGGTCCCGCCCGCGACGCTGGTGCGCTTCTGCCAGGTCATGGGCTTTGACGGGTTCTCGCAGATGCAGCGCCTGTTCCGCGCGGCCCATCCGGGGCAGCGGCCCGATTACGCGACGCGGCTCGACATGCTGCGGCGATCCGGCGCGCAGATGCCCGGCGCGCTGCTTGCGCAGTTCGTCGAGGCCGGGCGCGACTCGCTTGCCGGGCTCATCGACGCTGTCCGGCCCGAGGATCTCGAGGCCGCCACGGCCGCGCTTGCCGCGGCGCGGATGATCCATGTCGCGGGACATCGCCGCGTCTTCGGCGTGGCGCATTACCTCGCCTATGTGTTCGAGCAGATGGGGGTGCCGGCGATGCTGCATGCCGGCCCCGGAGGGCTCGAGGCGGGCACTGCGCTGCAGCCCGGCGACGCGCTGATCGCGATCTCCCACGCCCCCTACACCGACGATACGGTGGCACTCGCCGCGCGCGCCTGTGCGCGCGGACTGCCCGTGATCGCGCTCACCGATGCCGCGACCTCGCCGCTGGTGCCGCATTCACGGGCGGTGCTGCGCGCGGCCGAGTTCGATGTCGGCGATTTCCGCCCGCTTGCCGCCTCGGTCACCCTGGCGATCGCGCTGGCCACGGCGGTCGGCACCCGGCGCCGGAGTGACGCGGACTTTTTCGGTTGTTCGCGGGGCGAAATGGAATAAAAATTCCGCACGTCGCGATCGCAGGGGGGAGCATGCTCGATCTCGTCACCATCGGCCGCGCCTCGGTCGATCTCTACGGCGCGCAGGTGGGCGGCCGGCTCGAGGATATGGGCGCGTTTCGCAAGTATATCGGCGGCTCGCCCACCAATATCGCGGCGGGCACGGCGCGGCTCGGCCTGCGCTCGGCGCTGATCACGCGGGTCGGCGACGAGCATATGGGCCGCTTCATCCGCGAGGAACTGGCGCGCGAGGGGGTCGATCTGCGCGGCGTGCACACCGATCCGGAGCGGCTGACGGCACTCGTGCTGCTCGGCATCCGCGATTCGGAGCGCTTTCCGCTGATCTTCTACCGCGAGAACTGCGCCGACATGGCGCTGTGCGAGGACGATATCGACCCGGAGCTGATCGCCGAGGCGCGCTGCGTCGTGGCCACCGGCACGCATCTGAGCCATCCGCGCACCGAGGCGGCGGTGCTCAAGGCGGTGCGGCTGGCGCGCGAGGCCGGCGCGCGCACCGCGCTCGACATCGACTACCGGCCCAATCTGTGGGGCCTGTCGGGCCATGGCGACGGCGAGAGCCGCTTCATCGCCTCGGGCGCCGTCACCGAGCGGCTGCAGGCGACGCTGCCGCTGTTCGACCTGATCGTCGGCACCGAGGAGGAGTTCCACATCGCCGGCGGCAGCACCGACACGCGCGCAGCACTCGGCGCCGTGCGCGCGCTCACCGGGGCGGTGCTGGTGTGCAAGCGCGGCCCGATGGGGGCGGTCGCCTTCGAGGGCGCGATTCCCGAGCGGCTCGAGGACGGGATTTCGGGGCCGGGCTTCGAGGTCGAGGTGTACAACGTGCTCGGCGCGGGGGACGGCTTCATGTCGGGACTGCTGCGCGGCTGGCTCGAGGAGGCGGGCTGGGAGCGCGCGCTGACCTATGCCAACGCCTGCGGGGCCTTCGCCGTGAGCCGGCATGGCTGCACGCCGGCCTACCCGTCGCGCACCGAGCTCGATTTCTTCCTCGAGCGCGGGGTCACGACCCCGGCGCTGCGCCACGATCCCGAGCTCGAGCAGCTTCACTGGTCCACGACGCGCAAGGGCGACTGGCCGGAGCTGCGGGTCTTCGCCTTCGATCACCGCGCCCAGCTCGAGGAGATCGCCGGCGCCGCCGGTGCGCCGCATGCGCGGATCGGGCTCTTCAAGCAGCTTTGCCTCGACGCCGTCGAGACGGTGGCGGCCGGGCGGCCGGGCTACGGGCTGCTCTGCGACGGGCGGCTGGGGCGCGACGCCCTGCACCGGGCGGCGGGACAGGGGCTGTGGATCGGCCGGCCCGCCGAATGGCCCGGCTCGCGCCCGCTCGAGATCGAGCCCGAGCTCGGCCCCGATTGCGGCGGGCTCGCGGAATGGCCGCGCGAGCATGTCGTCAAGGTGCTGTGCTATTGCCACCCCGATGACCCCGACGAGATGCGCGCCGCGCAGGAGGCCACGCTCGCGCGGCTGTTTGCCGCGAGCCGGCGCAACGGGCTCGAATTCCTGCTCGAGGTGATCCCGTCGCGCGTCAGCCCCGTCGATGACGACACGACCGCGCAACTGATCCGGCGCGTCTACGATATCGGCATCTACCCCGACTGGTGGAAGCTTGAACCGCTCACCACGGATGCAGGGTGGCGCAACTGCCGCGACACGATCGAGGCCAATGACCGGCACTGCCGCGGCATCGTGATCCTCGGCCTCGAGGCCGCCCCAGATGCGCTCGCGATCAGTTTCGACGCCGCCGCGCGCCATGACATCGTGCGCGGCTTTGCCGTCGGGCGCACGATCTTTGCCGGCGCCGCGCGGCGCTGGTTCGCGGGCGAGATCAGCGATGCGCAGGCGATCGACGACATGGCCGCGCGCTACGCCGAACTGTGCGCGGTCTGGGACAGGGCGCGCGCGGCGGCGAGATGACGCAACGGGCGCCGGCGAGCCCGCGGCGCCTTGGCAATTGCGCCGTCCGGCGTCGGTTGCTAAGCGCAGCGGGGGAGGAACAGGCATGGCCGTCATGACCAGCATTGAGGATCTGCGCGCGCAGTTTCATCGCCGCGTGCCGCGGATGTTCACCGAGTATGTCGAGTCGGGCAGCTGGACGCAGCAGACCCTGCACGACAACAGCGCCGATTTCGCGCAGATCCGTCTGCGCCAGCGCATCGCGGTCGACATGTCGGATCGCAGGATCGCCACAACCATGGCCGGGCGCGACGTGGCGATGCCGGTGGCGCTGGCGCCCGTGGGGCTGACGGGGATGATCCACGCCGATGGCGAGATCGCCGCGGCGCGCGCGGCGGAAGCCTTCGGCGTGCCCTACACGCTCTCGACGATGTCGATCTGCTCGATCGAGGACGTCGCCGCGCATACCAGCAAGCCTTTCTGGTTTCAGCTCTACGTGATGAAGGACGAGGGATTCGTCGCCGACATCATGCGCCGCGCGCGCGCGGCGGGCTGCGACACGCTGGTGCTCACGCTCGATCTTCAGATGCTCGGCCAGCGTCACCGCGACATCAAGAACGGCCTCTCGGCGCCGCCGAAACTCACCCTGCCGGTGATGCTCGACCTGGCGACGAAATGGCGCTGGGGCAAGGGGATGCTGGGCACGAAGCGGCGCCGCTTCGGCAACATCGTCGGGCACGCCGAGGGAGTCTCGGACGCCTCCTCGCTGATGTCCTGGACCGCCGAGCAGTTCGACCTGCAGCTCGACTGGGCCAAGGTCGCCCGGCTCAAGGAGCAATGGGGCGGCAAGCTCATCCTCAAGGGCATCCTCGATGTGGAGGATGCGCGCATGGCGGCGAAGGTGGGCGCGGATGCGATCGTGGTCTCCAACCACGGCGGACGCCAGCTCGACGGCGCGCTGAGCGGAATCCGGATGCTGCGCCCCATCGTCGAGGCGGTGGGCGACGAGGTCGAGGTGCTGATGGATTCGGGCATCCGCTCGGGGCAGGACGCGCTCAAGGCCGTGGCCCTCGGCGCACGCGGCGTGTTCATCGGCCGCGCCTATATTTACGGGCTCGGCGCGATGGGGGATACGGGCGTGACCCGGGCGCTCGAGATCATCCGCAAGGAGTTCGACACGACGATGGCCCTGTGCGGTGAGCGCGACATGCACGATCTGGGGCTGCACAACCTGATCCTGCCGCCGGGCTTCACGGACCCGCCCGGGGCCGACGACCCGAAAACCGAGCCCGCATAGGCCACCCCGGCGGCCCGCGCGCCGCAGGGCCGGCTTTTTCGCTTTTCCCCGGCGCGGATATGGCGTAGGGGGCAGCCTCGCGCGGGCATGCACCCTTGGAGGATGCCCGGCACACACAATCTAATGGAGGCCTCGATGGCTGGAGAGATCAGGGATCTTCACGCCGAGGTACGGACGGGGACAGGCAAGGGGGCCGCCCGTCAGGCTCGCAGAGAGCATTACGTACCCGGCATCGTCTATGGCGGCGGCAGCGACCCGCAGCCGATCAAGCTGAAATACAACTACCTCGTCAAGCACCTCAAGGCCGGCCGCTTCATGTCGCGGCTGTTCAACCTCAAGGTCGAGGGGCATGACGATGTGCGCGTCATCTGCCGCAACGTGCAGCGCGACGTGGTCAAGGACCTGCCCACGCATGTCGACCTGATGCGCCTGCGCCGCACCTCGCGGATCAGCCTGCACATCCCCGTCGAGTTCATCGGCCACGAGGAGGCCCCGGGTCTCAAGCGCGGCGGCGTGATGAACGCGGTGCGCCCGGAGGTCGAGCTCGTGGTGACGGCAGGCGACATCCCCGAGAAGATCACCGTCGATCTGAGCGGCATGGATATCGGCGATACTGCGACGATCTCGATGGTGGACCTGCCCAAGGGCACCAAGCCGACCATCGAGCGCGATTTCGTCATCGCCAACATCTCCGCGCCCTCCGGCCTGCGCGCCGCCGAGGACGAGGAGGACGGCGAAGCCGCCGCCGATGATGCCGACGCGGAAGCCGCCGAGCAGGACTGAGCGCGGCGCCCGCCCCTTGCGGGGCGGGCCCACCGGCCCCGCCGGGGGTCACATCGTCATGACATTGCGAAAGACGTGGCGCGGAATGTCCGCCCGCTTGAGCCCCATCTCGGCGAGCTCGGCGTCGCTGAGCGCCTCGAGCGCAACGATCTGCGCGCGCCGCGAGCGGATCTCGCCGTAGCGGATGGCAGCATGGACGAGCGCCGCGCGCAGGGTGCGCAGCGCGCTCAGGATGCGCAGCCGGGCGCTGCGCGTGTCGGGGAAGGTGGTCTCGGTCTGGTAAGCCATGGAAACCTCCGGCTCGGATGGTCTCCTCCACGGCTAGAAGCTAGCAGACACCGCGCACCGCCACTTCTGCCGATTTCGAATAGCTGCAATGCGGCGAAAGAATGCCGCTGCGGTGCAGCAAATCACGGCTCGACGCTGTGCACGCTCTCGAAAACCTCCAGCTCGGGCGGGCCGAGATAGATGTCCGAATGCGCGCCGGCGCCCCTGTGTGCGGCGCGGAACGCCTCCGAGCGCGTCCAGGCCTCGAACGCCTCGCGGCTTTGCCAGAGCGTGTGCGAGGCATAGAGAGTGTGATCCTCCTTCGCCTCTCCCTTCATCAGATGAAAGGCAACGAATCCGGGGACCTCGTGCAGATGCGTCTCGCGGGTCTTCCAGACCTGCTCGAACGCCTCCTCCTGGCCGGGTTTGACGCGAAAGCGGTTCATCGTCAGATACATCGCGGGCCTCTTTCATCCATTGCGCCGGGCTGGCATTCGCGCGCAGTTCAGGGCATCAAGGGGGTCGGGTCAAGCGAAAGGGCGGCGCATGCGACTCTTCGTCGGGCTGGGCAATCCGGGCGCGAAATACGCCCGCAACCGGCACAATATCGGATTCATGGCCGTGGACGCCATCGCCGAGGCGCAGGGCTTCGCGCCGTGGCGCGGCAAGTTCCAGGGCCAGCTCGCCGAAGGCCGGCTCGGCAGCGAGAAGGTGCTGCTTCTCAAGCCCGAGACTTACATGAATCTTTCGGGGCAATCGGTTGGCGCGGCGATGAAATTCTACAAGCTCGCGCCCGGCGACGTGGTCGTGTTCCACGACGAGCTCGATCTCGCGCCGGGCAAGTGCCGGGTCAAGACCGGGGGCGGGCATGCCGGCCATAACGGGCTGCGCTCGATCCATGGCGCGATCGGGGCGGATTATGTGCGGGTGCGGCTCGGAATCGGGCATCCGGGCGACAAGGCGCAGGTCTCCAACTACGTGCTGCGCGATTTCGCCAAGGCTGATGCGGACTGGCTCGATGACCTGATGCGCGGCATCGCCGAGGGCGCGCCCGCGCTCGCCGAGGGGGCCTCGGACCGGTTCCTCAACGCCGTCGCGCAGCGCACCCGCTTGGCCCGCTCCTCCGCCGGCCCGGCCGCAAGGGAAGCGCCGCCGCGAGATCCCGCGCCCGGTCCCGCGGCCGAACCCGCCCCGGCGGACGAGCGCTCGCCACTGCAGAAGCTCATCGACAGGTTCCGTTGAGCGCGCCGGCGCATTTCCTGTCCCAGGCCGAGGCCTGCGAGCGGCTCGAGGCGCCCTTCACGGCGCGGCTGATGCGGCTGTGCGCGGCGCGGCTCGAACCGGAAAGCGCGGTGGGCCGGCGCATCCATGAATGGGCGGGCCCGTCCACGGATGCGGTTCCGCTGCGGCTGGCCGGGGCGCTGCACGCGCTCGTGCTGCGCGGCGCGGATGCAGGGCTTGCGGCGGCCTATGCCGCCCCGGATGCGTATTCGGAGGATGCGCTCTGGGCGGCGGTGGCGGCCGCGATCGGGGCGCATGAGGACGAGATCCTCGGCTGGCTGGAGCGGCCGCCGCAGACCAACGAGGTCGCGCGCGCGGCGGTGCTGATCGCGGCGGGGCGCTGGCTCGGCGGGGACCTCGTGGTGTCGGAACTCGGGGCGAGCGCGGGGCTCAACCTGCTGTGGGACCATTTCGCGCTGGAGGTCTGCGGGCACCGCTTCGGGCCCGATGACGCGGCGGTGGTGCTGCGCCCGGACTGGCGCGGCCCCCTGCCCCGCGTTGCCGCCCCGCGGATCCGCGCGCGCGCCGGTGTCGATCTTGCCCCGCGCGACCCGGCGCGCGATGCGCTGCGCATGCGCGCCTATGTCTGGCCCGATCACCCCGCGCGGCTCGCCCGGCTCGAGGCGGCGCTGGCGCTTGCGGCGCGCATGCGGCCCGAGGTCGCGGCGGGCGACGCGGTGGACTGGCTCGCCGCGCGGCTTGACATTGCGCATCCGGGGGCCACGCACCTCGTCTACCACACCATTGCCTGGCAGTATTTTCCGCCCGAGGCGCAGGAGCGCGGCGCGCGGCTCCTGGCCGAGGCCGGGGCGCGTGCGACCGAGGCGGCGCCGCTCGCGCATCTGTCGCTGGAGGCCGATGGCGGCGACGGCGCGGCAATTGCCCTGACGCGCTGGCCGGGCGGGAAAACCATGCCCCTGGGTCGGGCGGATTTCCACGGCCGCTGGGTCGATTGGCGCCCGCCCGATGGCTGACGGTTTCGCCGCGCGCGCTGCGCCGCTATCGTGGCGCCATGGCCGACGGCGTTGCGGCGCCTAGGTGTCGGGCAGGATCTGGGAAAGGGTGCGCCATGATGGACGAGTCGGTGAATGTGCTGGGCGGGTCGCTCGAGGAGTGCTCGCGCGATCCGCTCACGGGCTTCTTTCGCAATGGCTGCTGCGATACCGGGCCGGAGGACCGCGGCCGCCACACCGTCTGCGCGGTGATGACCGAGGAGTTCCTGGCGCTCTCGAAGTATCTGGGCAACGATCTCTCGACGCCGCGCCCGGAATTCCGGTTCAAGGGGCTCAAGCCGGGGGATCGATGGTGCCTGTGCGCGGCGCGGTTCCTGCAGGCGCATGACGAGGGCGCCGCGCCACAGGTCTATCTCGCTGCAACCCACAAGGCGACGCTCGACGTGGTGCCGCTGCGGGTGCTGCGCGAGCATGCGCTCGACGATGCGAAGGGCTAGCGCGCCGCCTTCTCGTCATGGCCGGAGGTGCCTTCCCGGCGGGCCAGTTCGGCCATGACATCCTCCAGCGTCACATCCCGCGCGGCCAGCATCACCAGCATGTGATAAAGCACGTCGGCGGCCTCCGCCGTCAGCCGCGCGCGGTCGCCGCGCACCGCCTCGATGACGGCCTCGACCGCCTCCTCGCCGAATTTCTCGGCGCATTTCTCGGGGCCCTTGGCCAGCAGCGACGCCGTGTAGGAGCCGTCGGGATCGGCGCCGCGGCGCGCGGCGACGGTGGCGGCGAGGCGTTCGAGCGCGCTCATGCCGCGCGCACCGCGATGCCGGCGGCGGCCATGTGGGCCTTGGCCTCGGCGATGGAGAATTCGCCGAAATGAAAGATCGAGGCGGCGAGCACGGCGCTCGCATGGCCCTCGCGCACGCCCTGCGCGAGATGGTCGAGCGTGCCCACCCCGCCCGAGGCGATCACGGGCACTGGCACGGCATCGGCGATCGTGCGCGTGAGCTCGATATCGAAGCCCGAGCGCGTGCCGTCGCGGTCCATGCTGGTCAGAAGGATCTCGCCCGCGCCCTTGGCGGATGCGAGGGTCGCGAATTCGACCGCGTCGATGCCGGTCTCGCGCCGGCCGCCATGGGTGAAGATCTCCCAGCGGCCGGGCGCGACGGCCTTGGCGTCCACCGCCACCACAATGCACTGGCTGCCGAAGCGGTCCGCCGCGCGCGCGACCACGTCCGGGTCGGCCACGGCAGCGGAGTTGAAGCTGACCTTGTCCGCCCCCGCCAGCAGGAGCGCGCGCACATCCTCCGGCGTGCGCACCCCGCCGCCCACGGTGAGCGGCATGAAGCAATGCGCGGCGGTGCGGCGGACCACGTCATGCATCGTGGCGCGGTTTTCGTGGGTGGCATTGATATCGAGAAAGCAGAGCTCGTCGGCGCCGGCGGCGTCATAGGCGATCGCGGCCTCGACCGGGTCGCCGGCATCGACGAGATCCACGAAGTTGACCCCCTTCACCACGCGGCCATCGGCCACGTCGAGGCAGGGGATGATCCGGGTCTTGAGCATGCGGCCTCCAATACTCGGCTCCTTCTGCCCCGGCGGCTCCTGGCGTTCAAGGCCGATGGCGCGGCGACACGGTTGCGATCCCGGCGCGGGGGTGTTGGACTTGGGCGGCCACAACATGGAGAGGAGACAGCCCATGCAACGCAGCATCGCCGCGATCACGAGCGCCGCCGCGCTGGCGCTGGCCCTGCCCGCGGGGGCCGACGAGATCGAACTCGACGACAATATCCGGGTGGCGAGCCCGCATTCCGTGGAGGAGACGGTCGAACGGCTGACCGCCGCGATCGAGGAGGCGGGCGCGAGCGTGGCCGCCGAGGTCGATCACGCGGCCGCCGCCGAAAGCATCGGCGCGGAGCTCGCGCCGATGACCATGGTGATGTTCGGCAATCCCGAGATCGGCACCCCCGTCCTGCAGGCCAGCCCGACAGCGGGGATGGAGCTGCCGCTGCGCGTGGTGGTCTACGAGGACGGCGCGGGGGATACGTGGCTGGCCTATGAGGACCCCGCGGCAATGGCCGAGCGGCATGTCCTCGACGGGGTCGATGACAGCATCGAGGCCATGACCGGGGCGCTCGAGAATCTCACCGCCGCGGCGGCCGCAGAGGACTAGGCCAGCGCCGCGAGGGCCGCGCGCAGATCGAGCTTGCCGTCATAGAGCGCCCGGCCCGAGATCGCCCCGGCGATCGGCCCCGCGTCGCGCAGCGCGATCAGATCGTCGAGCGACGACACGCCCCCCGAGGCGATCACCGGCGCCGAGACCGCCCGCGCAAGCTCCGCCGTCGCGGGCACGTTCGGGCCCTTGAGCGCGCCGTCGCGGGCGATGTCGGTGTAGATGATGGCCGCCACGCCGGCATCCTCGAAGCGGCGGGCGAGATCGGTGGCGTCGATCTCGGTCGTCTCGGCCCAGCCGCGCGTGGCGACCTTGCCCGCGCGCGCATCGAGCCCCACCGCCACGCGCCCCGGAAAGGCCCGCGCCGCGTCATGCACGAGCTGCGGATCCTCCACCGCCACGGTGCCGAGGATCACCCGCGCCACCCCGCGCGAAAGCCAGCTCTCGATGGTGGCCATGTCGCGGATGCCGCCGCCGAGCTGGCAGGGGATATCCACCGCGGCGAGGATCGCCTCGACGGCTCCCGCGTTGACGGGCCGGCCCGCGAAGGCGCCGTTGAGATCGACGAGATGCAGCCAGGCGCAGCCCTCGGCGGCGAATGCCCGCGCCTGCGCGGCGGGATCGTCGCCATAGACGGTCGCGGCGTCCATCTCGCCGTGCAGGAGCCGCACGCACTGGCCGTCCTTGAGGTCGATCGCGGGGTAGAGGATCATCGCCGTCTCCGTCAGGGCCGCCAGCGCAGGAAATTGGCGATCAGCCGCAGCCCGGTGGACTGGCTCTTTTCGGGGTGGAACTGGGTGCCGACCATGTTCGCGCGCCCGATGATCGCGGTGACCGGGCCGGCGTAATCGACATGAGCGAGGCACTCGGCCGGATCCGCCAGCGCATACTTGTAGGAATGCACGAAATAGGCGTGATCGCCCGAGGCGATCCCGTCCAGCACCGGATGCGCGCGCTCCACCACGAGATCGTTCCAGCCCATATGCGGCACCTTGAGCGCGCCGGCCTCGATGCGCACCACCTCGCCGCCGATCCAGTCGAGGCCGGGCGTCGGGGTGTATTCGAGCCCGCGCGTGGCCATGAGCTGCATGCCCACGCAGATGCCCAGAAAGGGCCGCCCGCGCGCGATCACGGCCTCGTGCAGCGCCTCGGTCATGCCCTCCACGGCGTCGAGCGCGCGGCGGCAGGCGGGAAAGGCGCCATCGCCGGGCAGCACGATGCGCTCGGCGCGGGCGACATCCTCGGCCCGCGCGGAGACGATCACCTCCCCGGTGCCCGCTTCGGCGGACATGCGCTCGAACGCCTTTTGCGCGGAGTGCAGGTTGCCGCTTTCATAATCGACGAGGACGGTGGTCATAGCGCGCCCTTCGTGGAGGGGATCGCGTCGCCCTTGCGCGGGTCGGGCTCGACGGCATCGCGCAACGCGCGGGCGAGCGCCTTGAAGGCGGCTTCGGCGATGTGGTGGCTGTTGATGCCGCGCAGCGCGTCGACATGCAGCGTGATGCCGCCATGGGTTGCGAGCGCCTGAAAGAATTCGCGCACGAGCTCGGCATCGAAATCGCCGATCTTCGCGGTGGGGAAATCCACGCCCCAGGCAAGGAAGGGCCGCCCCGAGAGATCGAGCGCGGCGCGCACCAGCGCGTCATCCATGGGCAACAGGCAGGCGCCGTAGCGGCGGATCCCGCGCTTGTCGCCGAGTGCTGCGGCCAGCGCCTGGCCGAGCGCGATGCCGCAATCCTCGACGGTGTGATGCGCATCGATATGCAGATCGCCCTCGGCGCGCAGCGTGATGTCGATGAGCGAATGGCGCGCGAGCTGGTCGAGCATGTGGTCGAAAAAGCCGACCCCGGTCGCGATGTCGGCGTGGCCGGTGCCGTCGAGGGCGACGGATACGGCGATCTGCGTCTCGGTGGTGGCGCGGTTGATGTCGGCGCTGCGCATGCGTGTCTCCGGCGTGATCCGGGGCGCTTATAGGGCGGCGGCGGCGTCGGCGAAAGGGGGCGGTGACCTTGCGGTGCGGCGCGATGCGCCGCGCTGGCCCCCGTGGCGCCGCATCCGCGGCGCGCCGCGCGTGGCGGGGCCGCGGCATTGCCCGGTGGACCGCGCGGCGTGGCTGCGCTATCGGGGGCGCGTTTCATCCGGGAGCCGCCCATGACCGACCTGCCCCACGCGATGACGGCGCGCGCGAGCGGCCCGCTTGCCGGCGCCGCCGCGCTGCCCGGCGACAAGTCGATCAGTCACCGGGCACTGATTCTCGGCGCGCTCGCCGTCGGCGAGACGCGGATCACCGGGCTTCTGGAGGGCGAGGACGTGCTCGCCACGGCGGCAGCGATGCGCGCCTTCGGCGCCGAGGTCACTCGGCTTGGAGAGGGGGTGTGGTCGGTGCACGGCGTCGGCGTCGGCGGCTTCGCCGAACCGGCGCAGGTGATCGATTGCGGCAATTCGGGCACCGGGGTGCGGCTCATCATCGGGGCGATGGCGGCGACGCCGATCACGGCGACATTCACGGGCGATGCCAGCCTCAATGCCCGCCCGATGGGCCGCGTGACCGACCCGCTCGCGGCGATGGGGGTGCGCGTGCTGGGGCGCGCGGGCGGGCGGCTGCCGATGACGGTGGCGGGGGCCGAGATGCCGGTGCCGCTCGATTACAGGGTGCCGGTGGCGTCGGCGCAGGTGAAATCGGCTCTGCTGCTGGCGGGGCTGAACGCGCCGGGGCGCACCGTGATCACCGAAGGCACCGCGACGCGCGATCACACCGAGCGCATGCTCGCAGGCTTCGGAGCCGAGATCGCGGCGGAGGAGTCGGCCGGGGGCCGGACGATCACGCTGACGGGCCAGCCCGAACTTGCCCCGCAGGCCGTCGCGGTGCCGCGCGATCCGTCCTCGGCGGCGTTTCCCGTCTGCGCGGCGCTGATGGTGCCGGGCTCGGAGATCACCGTCCCGGCCGTGAGCCGCAATCCGACCCGGGCGGGGCTTTACGAGACGCTCAGCGAGATGGGCGCCGACATCGCCTTCGAGTGCCCGCGCGACGAAGGCGGCGAGCCGGTCGCGGATCTGCGGGTGCGTTTCGGGGCGCTGCGCGGCGTCGAGGTCCCGCCCGGGCGCGCGGCGAGCATGATCGACGAATACCCGATCCTCGCCGCGCTTGCCGCCACGGCCGAGGGCAGCACCGTGATGCGCGGCGTCGCAGAGCTGCGCGTGAAGGAAAGCGACCGCATCGACGCGATGGCCGCCGGGCTCGCGGCCTGCGGCGTCACCGTCGCGCAGACCGAGGACAGCCTCACCGTCGAGGGGCGCGGGGCGGATGGCGTGCCGGGCGGCGCGACGGTGGCGAGCCGGCTCGACCACCGCATCGCGATGGCGTTCCTGTGCCTGGGGCTGGCGACGCGCGCGCCCGTCACCGTCGATGACGCCCGCCCCATCGAGACGAGCTTTCCGGGCTTTGCCGGGCTGATGGCGGGGCTGGGGGCGGACACGATCGCGCCGGGGGCGGCATGAGATTCACCGTCGCCATCGACGGTCCGGCGGCCTCGGGCAAGGGCACGATCGGGCGCGCGCTCGCGGCGCGGTTCGGCTTTGCGCATCTCGATACCGGGCTGCTTTACCGCGCGGTCGGGGCGAAGGTGCGCGACGGCGCCGAAGCGGTGGCGGCGGCCGAGGGGTTGCAGCTCGCCGATCTCGAGCGCGGCGATCTGCGCTCGGGCGCCGCGGGACAGGCGGCAAGCGAGGTTGCCGCGATGCCCGCGGTGCGCGCCGCGCTCGTGCAGTTTCAGCGCGATGTGGCGCGGCGCTGCGGCGGCGCGGTGCTGGACGGGCGCGATATCGGCACGGTGATCTGCCCGGAGGCGGAGGTGAAACTGTTCGTCACGGCCTCGGACGCGGCGCGCGCGCATCGCCGCTGGCTCGAACTGAGCGCTGCGGGCGACCCGCGCGGCGAAGCCGAGATCCTCGCGGATCTGCGTGCGCGCGATGCGCGCGACAAGGCGCGGGCCGACGCCCCGCTGAGCGCCGCGGCGGATGCGCTCTTGCTCGATACCACCGAATTGACTATAGACGCGGCAGTCGAGAGAGCGGTCCGCGCCGTTGAAGAGCAGTTCGGACAGGGTCGGGCATGACGCACCGGCCCCGTTTGCGTTGCGGGCCCCGACGACATGTCACAGACCGGCGGAGCCAACCGCACGGCCGGAAATGTTTGATAAAGGACGCTGACTGAATGAGCTCTACGCCAAGCATGGAGGACTTCGAGGCCCTCCTGAACGAAAGCCTCGAAATCGACACCCCGACCGAAGGCTCGGTCGTCAAGGGCAAGGTCATCGCCATCGAGGCGGGCCAGGCCATCATCGATGTCGGCTACAAGATGGAAGGCCGCGTCGATCTCAAGGAATTCGCCAACCCCGGCGAGGACCCCCAGATCGAGGTTGGCGACGAGGTCGAAGTCTATCTCGAGCGTGTCGAGAATGCCCGCGGCGAGGCCGTGGTCAGCCGCGAGAAGGCCCGCCGCGAGGCTGCCTGGGACCGGCTCGAGAAGGCCTATGCCGACGAGGAGCGTGTCGAGGGTGCGATCTTCGGGCGCGTCAAGGGCGGCTTTACCGTCGATCTCGGCGGCGCGGTGGCGTTCCTGCCCGGCAGCCAGGTCGATGTGCGCCCGGTGCGCGACGCGGGCCCGCTGATGGGCCTCAAGCAGCCCTTCCAGATCCTCAAGATGGACCGTCGCCGCGGCAACATCGTGGTCTCGCGCCGCGCCATCCTCGAGGAGAGCCGCGCCGAGCAGCGCGCCGAGGTGATCGCCAAGCTGACCGAGGGCGACACCGTGGACGGCGTGGTCAAGAACATCACCGAATACGGCGCCTTCGTCGATCTGGGCGGCGTGGACGGGCTCTTGCACGTCACCGACATGGCCTGGCGGCGCGTCAACCACCCCTCCGAGATCCTGTCGATCGGCGAGACCCTCAAGGTCCAGGTCATCAAGATCAACAAGGAGACCCACCGCATCAGCCTCGGCATCAAGCAGCTGCAGGAAGATCCGTGGGACAGCGTCGA
>SLQD01000185.1 GCA_007131685.1 Paracoccaceae bacterium
CAGCAGCATCGTCTCCTTCGCAGCGCTCCGCGCCCGCGGCGCGGTGCACGAGCGCGCTCAGCGCGCTGGCATCGTCGGCCGCCAGCTGGCGGGCGGTCAGCCGCCCGGTGGTCTCCGTATCGGCTGCCGCGCGCAGGGTCGCGCCCGTCAGTTCCGCGCGCAGCGGCGCACCGTTCGCCCCCTCGAAGAACGACGCCGAACTCGCCACGAGCACGACGCCGTTCCCGGCGATCGAGAGCTCTGCCACCGCGCGCATGTCCTCGTCGGTTGCTGAATCGGCCCAGCTCACCTCCTGCCCGGCCTGTGCGAAGAGGTCGCGGATATCGCTTTCGCTCGGCGCGGCGATGCCGGCGGAGGTCGAAAGGGCGAGCAGGATCGCGGCATGGCTGACGGATCTCAAGGTACTTGCTCCCTTGTCATGGCGCGGCGCGCACGTCACCTTACGGCTGCGCGGCAGGCACGAACAGACCCCGCCATGCCGCTGCGCAGCGCGTCACGTGGATGTGTGCGCCGCATGCCACCGGCGCCAACCCGTGGCGGCCGCGCCGACAAACGGAAATCGGGCGCCCGCTGCGGGCGCCCGATCGTGTTCCTGCCGCGCGGCGGATCACTCCGCGGTCAGGAGCGGCGGCTTGCGGTTGGACAGGCGCCGGTTCTCCGGGTCGCTGAAGCTCAGATGGATCGCGCCGTCGCGGACTTCGACACGCACCACCCCGCCCTTGGTGAGCTTGCCGAAGAGGAGCTCTTCCGCGAGCGGCTTCTTGATGTGCTCCTGGATCACCCTGCCGAGCGGGCGTGCGCCCATCTTCTCGTCGTAGCCCTTCTCGGCAAGCCAGTCGGCCGCCTCCGGCGACAGCTCGATGGTCACGTTGCGATCCATCAACTGGGCCTCGAGCTGCAGGACGAACTTCTCGACCACGCGCAGGATCACCTCGCTGGGCAGGGGCGCGAAGCTGATCACCGCGTCGAGCCGGTTGCGGAATTCCGGCGTGAAGGTGCGCTCGATGGCGGCGGTGTCCTCGCCCTCGCGACGGTCGCGGCCGAAACCGACGGCGGCCTTGGCCTGCTCGGTCGCGCCGGCATTCGAGGTCATGATCAGGATCACGTTGCGGAAATCGATCTGGCGCCCGTTATGGTCGGTCAGCTTGCCATGATCCATAACCTGCAGGAGGATGTTGAACACGTCCGGATGGGCCTTCTCGATCTCGTCGAGCAGGAGCACGCAATGCGGGTGCTGATCGACGCCGTCGGTCAGAAGACCGCCCTGGTCGAAGCCGACATAGCCCGGCGGCGCCCCGATCAGGCGCGAGACGGCGTGCTTTTCCATGTATTCCGACATGTCGAAGCGCAGCAGCTCCACGCCCAGCGTTGCGGCGAGCTGGTTGGCGACCTCGGTCTTGCCGACCCCGGTGGGCCCGGCGAAGAGATAGTTGCCGATCGGCTTTTCGGGCTCGCGCAGCCCGGCGCGCGACAGCTTGATCGCCGAGGACAGCGCCTCGATCGCCGTGTCCTGGCCAAAGACGACGCGCTTGAGCGTGCCCTCGAGATCGCGCAGCACCTCGGCATCGTCCTTGGAGACGTTCTTGGAGGGGATGCGGGCTATCTTGGCGACCACGGCCTCGATCTCCCTGGGGCCGATGGTCTTGCGCCGTTTGCTGTCGGCCAGCAGGTGCTGCGCCGCACCGGCCTCGTCGATCACGTCGATGGCCTTGTCGGGCAGCTTGCGATCGTTGATGTAGCGCGCCGACAGCTCGACCGCGCATTTCACGGCGTCCTGCGTGTAGCGGATGTCGTGATGCTTCTCGAAATAGGGCTTGAGCCCCTGCAGGATCTTGACGGCGTCATCGACCGACGGCTCGTAGACATCGATCTTCTGGAACCGCCGCGACAGCGCGCGATCCTTCTCGAAATGCTGGCGGAACTCCTTGTAGGTGGTCGAGCCCATGCAGCGCAGCTTGCCGCCCTGCAGCGCCGGCTTGAGCAGGTTCGACGCATCCATCGCCCCGCCCGAGGTCGCCCCCGCGCCGATCACGGTATGGATCTCGTCGATGAACAGGATCGCGTCGGGATGCTCCTCGAGCTCCTTGACCACGGCCTTGAGCCGCTCCTCGAAATCGCCGCGATAGCGCGTGCCCGCGAGCAGCGCGCCCATGTCGAGCGCGTATATCGTGGCGCCGGCGAGAACGTCAGGGGTATCGCCCTTGACGATCTTGTAGGCCAGGCCTTCGGCGATGGCGGTCTTGCCGACGCCGGGATCGCCGACGAGCAGCGGGTTGTTCTTGCTGCGCCGGCAGAGCACCTGGATGCAGCGTTCCACCTCCGAGGCACGGCCGATCAGCGGATCGACATCGCCCTTGCCCGCCTTGGCGTTGAGATCGACGCAGTATTTCGCGAGCGCGGATTCCTTGGCCTCGCCCTCGCTCGTGGTGGACTCGGTTTCGGTCTCCGACTCCTCGGCCCCCGAGACGGGGCGGCTCTCGCCGAAATTCGGATCCTTGGCGACACCATGAGCGATGAAGTTGACCGCGTCGTAGCGCGTCATGTCCTGCTCCTGCAGGAAATACGCGGCGTTGGACTCGCGCTCGGCGAAGATCGCTACGAGCACGTTCGCCCCCGTCACCTCCGAGCGGCCGGAACTCTGGACATGGATCGCGGCACGCTGGATCACGCGCTGGAAGGCGGCGGTGGGCACCGCCTCGGAGCCCTCGATGTCAGTGACGAGCGTGGAGAGATCGTCATCGATGAAGTCCACCAGCGTCTTGCGCAGCGCCTCGAGGTCGGCGGCGCAGGCGCGCATCACCTTGGAGGCGTCGGGTTCGTCGATGAGCGACAGCAGCAGATGCTCCAGCGTCGCGAGCTCGTGCCGGCGGGCATTCGCCAGCGCGAGTGCACCATGAATGGCCTGCTCGAGTGTGTTCGAAAACGAAGGCACGGTCGGCGCTCCCTCTCTTGCGGTCGGTCGGTGCAGACCCGATCCGACCATGGGCGTGTGACCTTAAAGTTCGGTGTTCTTGCCGGCGCTTCAAGGTTTTTTTTGCATTGACTCACGTCGTCGTGGGGGGCGCGGCGCGTGGCCGCGCGAAAAGTCTCAGAAATTGTCCTTGCGTTTGCGGATTTCGGCGAAGACGGCGGCATCTGCGGCGCCGGCCATGCCGATGGCGGATTTCACCTCGTCGAGCCCCGCGCGCAGGAAGGGATTCGTCGCAAGCTCGGTGGCGAGCTGGGTGGGAACGGTCGGCTGGCCCTTGGTGCGGGCCGAATCGATCTGTGCCTTGCGCGCCGTGAGCGCGGCATTGTCGGGCTCGATGGTCACGGCGAAGGCGGCATTCGCGGCGGTGTACTCGTGGCCCGAGCAGATCGTCGTCTCCGGCGGCAGCGCGGCGAGCTTGCGCAGGCTGTCCCACATCATCTCGGGCGTGCCCTCGAAGATGCGCCCGCATCCCAGCGCCATCAGGCTGTCGCCGGTGAAGGCGACCTCGGAGGCAGGGAAGTGAAAGGCGATGTGGCCGACGCTGTGGCCCGAGACGTCGAGCACCTCGCCGGCCTCGGCGCCGATGGTCACCGTGTCGCCCTCGGCGACCTCGCGATCGAGCGGGGGCAGGCGGTGCGCGTCGGCGGCCGCGCCGGTGACGCGCGCTGCGGGGTGGGCTTCGCGGAGCGCCTCGACGCCGGCGATATGGTCGTCATGATGGTGGGTGATCAGGATCTCGTCGACTGTCCATCCCTGCCGGTCGAGCTCGGCCTGGATGGGTGCGGCCTCGGGCACGTCGATGACGGCGGTCTCGCCGGTATCGGGATCGTGCGCGATGAAGGCATAGTTGTCCTTGAGGCACGCAACCGTGACGATTTCGAGGGGCATGGTCATTCCCTTTTGCTCGGTTATTCTGGGGTAGTGTGGTCCAGCGAAGCGGCGCGCGCAATGCATCTCGACGTCGTCGAATTGCGGGATTTCTATTACGCCACCGCGCTCGGCCGGGCGGCGGCGCGGGCGATGGGCGCGCAGATCGGCGCGCTGTGGCCGCAGCCGCGCGCCGAAACGCTGCTCGGCTTCGGTTTCGCGGTGCCGGTGATGCGGCCGCTGATGGAGCGGGCGGGGCGCTCGATCGCGTTGATGCCGGGCCAGCAGGGGGTCATGCACTGGCCCGATGACGGCAACAATATCAGCGCGCTGTGCGCCGAGACGCAGTGGCCGCTGCCCTCGGGCCTCGCGGATCGCATCGTGATGCTGCACGCGCTCGAAACCTCGGAGCGCCCCGACGCGGTGCTCGAGGAAGCCGCGCGGGTGCTGGCACCGGCGGGGCGGCTGATCGTCATCGTGCCCAACCGGTCGGGGCTGTGGGCGCGTCGCGAGGCGACCCCGTTCGGCATCGGCCGCCCCTACACGCTCGGCCAGATCGAGCGCCAGCTCGCGCGTCACGGGCTCACGGCCGAGCGTCATCTCGCCGCGCTGTTCTTTCCGCCCTCGCAGCGGCTGTTCTGGCTGCGCTGCGCGGGGAATCTCGAGCGGGTGGGGCGGCGAATCTCCTCCTATTTCGCCGGCGGGGTGATCCTCGTGGAGGCGATGAAGGCGGCGCAGACCCCCGGCGCGGCGGGGCTGCGCGATACTGTGCGCCGCCCCCTCGAAGTGCGCGATGGCGCGGTCCGTCCGGCCTGAGCGTGCTGCCGTGCAGCATCCGCGCGGGCGCGGCCCGCGAGGCGGCGGCTTGGCGGTTGCAGGGGGGGGGCGGCTCTGCTAGACCCGCGCCGAATTCAAGGTGCCGCGCCGCGTGAGCACCCAGTTGGTCCGCGTTCTGCGCGAGGGCGCGGTCTTGCAGCTGTCGAAAGGGTCGACGTGTCCGAACCAGCTTCGATTTCCTCCGGTATTGCCGAGCGTTACGCGACGGCGGTGTTCGAGCTCGCCAGCGAAGACAAGGCGCTCGACGCGCTCGAGACCGATATCGACGCCCTCTCCGATGCGCTCGAGGCCAGCGACGCGCTGCGCGACGTGATCGCCTCGCCGGTCTACAGCCGCACCGATCAGGAGCGCGCCATGGCCGCGCTCGCGGGGCGGATGGGACTGTCGCGCACGGTCGCGAACACGCTCGCGCTGATGGCGCGCAAGCGCCGGCTGTTCGCGCTGCCGCAGCTGCTCGCTGTGCTGCGCCGCCGCATCGCCGAGGCGCGCGGCGAGATCACCGCCGAGGTCACCGCGGCCAAGGCGCTCACGAAGGCCCAGGCCGAGGAACTCTCGAAGGTGATCAAGGCCAGCGTGGGCAAGGACGTCAAGCTCAGAACGACCGTCGATGACTCTCTCATCGGCGGTCTCGTCGTCGAAGTGGGCTCGAAGATGATCGACACCTCGATCCGCTCCCGGCTCGCGGCGCTCAGGAATACAATGAAAGAGGTCGGATAAATGGGTATCCAAGCGGCTGAGATCTCTGCGATCCTCAAGGAGCAGATCAAGAATTTCGGCGAAGATGCCGGCGTGGCCGAGGTCGGCCGAGTGCTGTCCGTGGGCGACGGAATCGCGCGCGTGCACGGGCTCGACAACATCCAGGCCGGCGAGATGGTCGAATTTCCCGGCGGGATCATGGGCATGGCGCTCAACCTCGAATCCGACAATGTCGGCGTGGTGATCTTCGGCTCCGACCGCGAGATTGCCGAGGGCGACCTCGTCAAGCGCACCAACTCGATCGTGGACGTGCCGGTGGGCGATGGCCTGCTCGGGCGCGTCGTCGACGCGCTCGGCAACCCGCTCGACGGCAAGGGCGAGATCAAGGCCGCCGAGCGCCGCGTCGCGGATGTGAAGGCACCGGGCATCATCCCGCGCAAATCGGTCCACGAGCCGATGGCCACGGGGCTGAAATCCGTCGATGCGATGATCCCGATCGGCCGTGGCCAGCGCGAGCTCATCATCGGCGACCGCCAGACCGGCAAGACCGCCGTCGCGCTCGACACGATCCTCAACCAGAAGGCCTATAACGACGCCGCCGGCGACGACGAATCGAAAAAGCTCTACTGCGTCTATATCGCCATAGGGCAGAAGCGCTCCACCGTGGCGCAGCTCGTCAAGGTGCTCGAGGAATCGGGCGCGATGGAATACAGCACCGTCGTCGCCGCGACCGCGTCCGACCCGGCGCCGATGCAGTATCTCGCCCCCTACGCCGCCACGGCGATGGCCGAGTATTACCGCGACAACGGGCGGCATTCGCTGTGCGTCTATGACGACCTGACCAAGCAGGCCGTGGCCTATCGCCAGATGTCGCTGCTGCTGCGCCGCCCGCCGGGGCGCGAGGCCTTCCCGGGCGACGTGTTCTACCTGCATTCGCGTCTGCTCGAGCGTTCGGCGAAGATGAGCGACGCGGCGGGCGCGGGCTCGCTTACCGCGCTGCCGATCATCGAGACGCAGGGCGGCGACGTGGGCGCCTTCATCCCGACCAACGTGATCTCGATCACCGACGGGCAGATCTTCCTCGAGACCGAGCTCTTCTACCAGGGCATCCGCCCGGCGGTGAACACGGGCCTGTCGGTCTCGCGGGTGGGCTCCTCGGCGCAGACCAAGGCGATGAAATCGGTCGCGGGGGCGGTCAAGCTCGAACTCGCGCAGTACCGTGAGATGGCGGCCTTCGCACAGTTCGGCTCCGATCTCGACGCGGCGACGCAGCGCCTGCTCAACCGCGGCGCGCGGCTCATGGAAGTCATGAAGCAGCCGCAGTATTCGCCGCTGACCAATGCCGAGATCGTCTGCGTGATCTATGCGAGCACGAAGGGCTTTCTCGACAAGATCGCGGTCGATGACGTGGTGCGCTTCGAGCAAGGGCTGCTCAAGCATCTGCGCTCCAACAACAAGGCGCTGCTCGACGATATCGGCGCGAATGACCGCAAGGTCGAGGGCGATCTCGAGGAGAGCATCCGCAAGGCGATCGAGGACTTCGCCAAGGACTTCGCCTGAGGGCGGCCGACGGGAGCGCGATATGCCAAGCCTCAAGGACCTCAAGAACCGCATCGCCAGCGTCAAGTCGACGCAGAAGAT
Organism: Paracoccaceae bacterium; assembly: GCA_007131685.1. Lineage (GTDB taxonomy): Bacteria > Pseudomonadota > Alphaproteobacteria > Rhodobacterales > Rhodobacteraceae > Alkalilacustris. The sequence continues at coordinate 7,013 of SLQD01000185.1, forward strand.
CACCAAGGCGATGCAGATGGTCGCCGCCGCCAAGCTGCGCCGCGCGCAGGAAGCGGCGCAGGACGCGCGCCCCTATGCCGAGCGCATGGAGGCCGTCGTCAACAGCCTCGCCACCTCGGTGGCGGGGTCGGAGAACGCGCCGAAGCTGCTCGCCGGGACCGGCTCCGACCAGGTGCATCTGATCGTTGTGATGACGGCCGAGCGCGGGCTGTGCGGCGGCTTCAACTCCTCGATCGTGAAGGCCGCGCGCTACCGCGCACAGAAGCTCATCGGCGAGGGAAAGACGGTGAAGATCCTCACCGTGGGGCGCAAGGGCCGCGACCAGCTCCGGCGCGACCTGTCGGAGCATTTCGTCGGCCATGTCGATCTGGGCGGGGTCAAGCGCATTGGCTACGAGAATGCGCGCGAGATCGCGCATGACATCCTGTCGCGCTTCGAGGCCGGCGAGTTCGACGTGGCGACGCTGTTCTTCAACCGCTTCAAGTCGGTGATCAGCCAGATCCCCACCGCGCAGCAGGTCATCCCCGCCCCTTACGACGAGGAAGCGGGCGTCGACAGCCTCTACGACTACGAGCCCTCCGAGGAAGCCGTTCTGGCCGATCTCCTGCCGCGCGCAGTGGCCACGCAGGTCTTCACGGCGCTTCTCGAGAACGCGGCCTCCGAGCAGGGCGCGCGGATGTCGGCGATGGACAACGCCACCCGCAACGCGGGCGACATGATCGACCGGCTGACCATCGAGTATAACCGCTCGCGCCAGGCCGCGATCACCAAGGAACTTATCGAGATCATTTCGGGCGCCGAGGCGCTCTGACGAACCGGAGAGTGTAGATGGCGGAAAAGAAGGCAACCGGCAAGATCACGCAGGTGATCGGCGCCGTCGTGGACGTTCAGTTCGAAGGGCACCTGCCCGAAATTCTCAACGCGATCGAGGCCGACAATCACGGCAACCGGCTCGTGCTCGAGGTGGCGCAGCATCTGGGCGAAAGCACCGTGCGCTGCATCGCGATGGACGCGACCGAAGGCCTCGTGCGCGGACAGCCCGTCACGGATACGGGCGGGCCGATCACCGTGCCGGTGGGCGACCCGACGCTGGGGCGCATCCTCAACGTGATCGGCGAGCCGATCGACGAGAAGGGCCCGATCAAGTCGAGCGAAATGCGCGCGATTCACCAGAACGCGCCCGACTTCGCCGCGCAGTCCACCGAATCCGAGATCCTCGTGACCGGCATCAAGGTCATCGACCTGCTGGCCCCCTACTCGAAGGGTGGCAAGATCG
>SLQD01000223.1 GCA_007131685.1 Paracoccaceae bacterium
TGGAGCCCATCAGGCGCGCAGCGCTGGTCGATGCGACCATCGCCGAGATCGGCGCCGTGGGCAGCCTCGAGGTCACGGTCAGCCGGATCGCGCGGCGCGCGGGCATGTCCTCGGCGCTGGCACATCACTATTTCGGCTCCAAGGAGGCGCTGTTTCTCGCGGCGATGCGGCATGTTCTGTCGATCTATGCCGCCGAGGTGCGCGCCGAGCTTGCCGGCCTGCGCGGGCCCCGGGCGCGGGTGAGCGCCGTGATCCGGGCGAGTTTCGCCGCGTCGAGCTTCGGGCGCGAGGCGGTGGGGGCGTGGCTCAATTTTTACGTGCTCGCGCAGCGTGCGCCGCAGGCGCGGCGGCTGCTCGCGGTGTATCAGCGCCGGCTGCACAGCAACCTCGTGCATGCGCTGCGCCCCCTCGCGGGGGCGGCGGCACCGGCGATCGCGGAAGGCACGGCGGCTCTGATCGACGGGGCCTATATCCGCGAGGCACTGCGCGCGGGTCCGCCCGACGGCGCGGCGGCGACGGCAATGGTCGAGGCGCATATCGCGACGGCGCTCGGCGAACAGGGCAAGAGGAGCGCATGATGCGTGCACAACCAAGCGCGAGCCATTTCATCGACGGGGACTTCGTCGAGGATACGCAAGGAGAGGTCATCGAGGTCATCCACCCCGCTGACGAGACGGTCATCGCGCGGGTCCATGCGGCGACCCCCGCCATCCTGGAACGGGCGGTGGCCTCGGCGCAGCGTGCGCAGGCCGACTGGGCGGCGCGCCGGCCGGTGGAGCGGGCGCGGGTGCTTGCCCGCGCCGCGGCGACCCTGCGTGAGCGCAACCGCGCTATGTCCGAGCTCGAGACGCTCGACACCGGCAAGCCGCTGCAGGAGACGCTGGTGGCGGATGCCGAATCGGGGGCCGAGGCGCTCGAATTCTTCGCCGGGCTCGCGCCCACGGTGACCGGCGAGACGATCCCGCTCGGGGGCGATTTCGCCTATACGCTGCGCGAGCCGCTGGGTGTCTGCGCGGGGATCGGAGCTTGGAACTACCCCACACAGATCGCCTGCTGGAAGGCGGCGCCGGCGCTGGCGATGGGCAATGCGATGGTGTTCAAGCCCTCCGAACTCACGCCGCTGTGCACGCTGGAAGTCGCGCGGATCCTGACCGAGGCGGGGCTGCCGGCGGGGCTGTTCAACGTGGTGCAGGGCGCGGGCGCTGTGGGCGATGCGCTGGTGCGCGACGAGCGGGTGGCGAAGGTCTCGCTGACCGGGTCGGTGCCGACGGGGCGCAAGGTCTATGCCGCGGCGGCCGAGGGCATCCGGCATGTGACGATGGAGCTTGGCGGCAAGTCGCCGCTGATCGTGTTCGACGATGCGAGCCTCGAGGACGCGGTCTCGGGCGCGATGCTGGGCAATTTCTACTCGGCCGGGCAGGTCTGCACGAATGGAACGCGGGTCTTCGTCCAGCGCGCCTTGCGCGAGCGGTTCCTCGAGCGGCTCGCGGCGCGCAGCGTGGCGATCCGGCTCGGCGATCCGATGGACGAGGCCACGCAGATGGGGCCGCTCATCTCGGCGCGCCAGCACGAGACCGTGATGCGCTACATCGAGGACGGGCGCGCGGCGGGGGCGCGGCTGGTGACGGGCGGGACGGCCCCCGATGGCCCCGGCTATTTCGTGGCGCCCACCGTCTTCGCGGATGTGAGCGACGACATGACCATCGCGCGCGAGGAGATCTTCGGCCCGGTGATGTGCGTGCTCGATTTCGAAGACGAGGACGAGGTGATCGCGCGCGCCAACGCCAGCGAATTCGGGCTCGCGGCGGGGGTGTTCACCAATGACCTGACGCGCGCTCACCGGGTCGTTTCCCGTCTGCAGGCGGGAACCTGCTGGATCAACAGCTACAATCTCACTCCGCTCGAGATGCCGTTCGGCGGCGTCAAGCTGTCGGGGGTGGGGCGCGAGAACGGGCGCGCGGCGATCGAGCACTACTCGCAGGTCAAGAGTGTTCATGTCGGGATGGGGCCGGTGGAGGCGCCTTACTAGCGGCTGGCTGGGGCAGGGGCTCCCGCCCGTCTTCGCGCCGCGAGCGGCGCTCATCCCGTTGGGCCGGGCCGCGCCTTGCGGCGCGGCGGTGACAAGCAGCCCCGTGGGGCGACTGGAGTGGAAGCATGGAAGCGGATTACGTGATCGTCGGGGCCGGCTCGGCGGGGTCGGCGGCGGCGTATCGGCTCTCGGAGGCAGGGGCGTCGGTGATCGTCATCGAGTATGGCGGCTCGGATGCGGGGCCGTTCATCCGGATGCCGGGGGCGCTGTCCTATCCGATGAACATGGCGATGTATGACTGGGGCTTTGCCAGCGAGCCGGAGCCGCATCTCGGTGGGCGGGTGCTGGCGACGCCGCGCGGCAAGGTGATCGGGGGGTCGAGCTCGATCAACGGGATGGTCTATGTGCGCGGCCACGCGCGCGATTTCGACAATTGGGCGCAGTCGGGGGCGCGGGGCTGGAGCTTTGCCGATGTGCTGCCCTATTATCGGCGGCTGGAGTGCTGGCACGGCAACGGTGAGGCCGATGCGAACTGGCGCGGAACGGATGGGCCGCTGCATGTCACGCGCGGCAGGCGGGAGAACCCGCTATTCGGGGCGTTCGTTACTGCGGGGCGCGAAGCCGGTTATCACGGCACCGACGACTACAATGGCGAAAAGCAGGAAGGCTTCGGGGCCATGGAGGCCACGATCTGGCGCGGGCGGCGCTGGTCGGCGGCGGCGGCCTATCTCAAGCCCGCATTGCGGCGCGACAACTGCACGCTGCGCCGGGGCCTCGCGCGGCGGGTGGTGTTCGAGCGCGGGCGCGCCTGTGGCGTGGAGATCGCGCGCGGGCGGCGCATCGAGACGGTGCGCGCGCGCCGGGAGGTGATCCTCGCGGCCTCCTCGATCAACACGCCCAAGCTGTTGATGCTGTCGGGGATCGGGCCGGGCGCGCATCTGGCCGAGCATGGTATTGCGGTGCGCGCCGATCGCCCCGGCGTGGGCGCCAATCTTCAGGATCACCTCGAGCTTTATCTGCAGTACGCGGCCAAGCAGCCGATCACACTGTTTCGGTACTGGAACCTGCTCGGCAAGGCCTATGTCGGCGCGCGCTGGCTGCTGACGGGGACGGGGCCGGGGGCGTCGAACCAGTTCGAGGCGGCGGCCTTCATCCGCTCGGCGGCGGGTGTGGAATACCCGGACATCCAGTATCACTTCCTGCCCATCGCGGTGCGCTATGACGGGCAGGCGGCGGCCGAGGGGCACGGTTTTCAGGTGCATGTCGGGCCGATGCGTTCGGGCAGCCGGGGGAGGGTGACGCTGCGCGCACCGGATCCGGACGCCGCGCCGCGCATCCGCTTCAACTACATGAGCACGCCCGAGGACTGGCGCGATTTTCGCAACTGCATCCGGCTGACGCGCGAGATCATGGACCAGCCCGCCATGGCCGCACATGTCCGCCACGAAATCCAGCCGGGCGCCGAGGCGCAATCCGACGCCGATCTCGACGCCTTCATCCGCGACCATGCCGAGAGCGCCTATCACCCCTGCGGCACCGCGCGGATGGGGGCCGCGGATGATCCCGATGCGGTCGTGGACGCCGAGGGGCGGGTGATCGGCTCCGAGGGGCTGCGGGTTATCGACAGCTCGGTGTTTCCGCGCATCACCAATGGCAACATCAACGGGCCCACGATAATGGTCGCCGAGAAGATGGCGGATCACATCCTCGGCCGCGCGCCGCTGCCGCGCGACGAGCGCCGCCCCTGGATCCACCCGGACTGGGCGCAGACGCAGCGCTGAAGGGTGCTTGCCGCGCGCGCATGCGGCCCTGTGCTGCGCGGCGGCAATGGAGGCACGGTATGACCACCGACGAGATGGCGCTCGAGACGCGCACCGGGCTGCCCGACGCGCTGCGGGTGCTCGTGAAGGAGTATCCGCGCGACATCTGGGAGAGCCATCGCAACTTCGATGCGCTCACCCGCTTCTGGCTCGAGCGGCACATGATGTTTCGCGACCTTATGGGCCGGATCACCGAAGGGGTCGAGGGCTATCTCGACAGGCGCGCCGACCCGGCGGCGTTCGCGCGCGAGAATGCGCGCTACACCGGCTTCCTGCTCAATCAGCTGCACGGGCATCACCAGATCGAGGACATCCAGTATTTCCCGGTTCTGCAGGGCTGCGACAAGCGGCTCGAGCGCGGCTTCGAGATCCTCGACCGCGATCATCACAGCCTCGACGGCCACATTCACGCCCTCGCCGAGCACACCAACGCGATGCTGCGCGCGATCGAGGCGGGGGACGGGCGCGACGCGGCCGGGGCGCTGCACGGCCGGCTCGCGCCGTTTCAGGGCTTTCTCGACCGGCACCTGATCGACGAGGAGGAGCTCGTCATCCCGACGATCCTGCACCATGCGCCGCGGTTATGAACTCTCGGCGGCGTCCGCTTCGGCGGGGCCCTCGACATGGGCACGGAAATTGTCGAAGAACTGATCGGCCATCTTGCGCGCGAAGCCGCCCACCACGCGCGAGCCGATCTGGGCGAGCTTGCCGCCCACCTGCGCCTCCACGTCATAGGTCAGCTCGGTGCCGTCCTCGGCATCGGCGAGCTGCACCGCGGCGGCGCCCTTGGCAAAGCCCGCCACCCCGCCGGTGCCCTCGCCGCTGATGCGGTAGCTTTCGAGCTCGACCACGTCCGACAGCGTCACCTTGCCCTTGAAGGTCGCCTTCACGGGGCCGACCTTCTGCTTGACGGTGGCCTCGAAGCCGTCCTCGGGCGAGCCGGTGAGCTCCTGGCAGCCGGGGATGCAGGCCTTGAGCGTCTCGGCATCGTTGAGATGCGCCCAGACCGTGGCGCGGTCTGCGGCGATGGTGCGGCTGCCCTTGAGTTCCATGCGTCTCTCCCTTTTGCGCCGTTCTACGGGCGGCTGCGGGCCGGGTAAAGTCCGATCGCGGCGGGGGTCGGTCGCGGCTCAGGCGCCGACCCGGCGCTTGCGCCCCATCACGTAGAGGATCGAGGCCACCGAGGCGAGCGAGGTCGCCATCAGGATCACCAGCAGCGGCCAGGGCCCGCTTCCCGGCTGCAGCAGCGCCCCGGCGAGCGCCGCCATCGCCGCGCCGCCCCCGATCATCATCGCCCCGCCGAGCCCCGAGGCCGTCCCGGCCAGGTGCGGGCGCACCGAGAGCATCCCCGCCGTCGCGTTCGGGACCACCATGCCGTTGCCGAGCCCCACGAAGACGAAGAAGCCGAAGAACACCTCGGCCGTCTGCAGCCCCAGCGCGAAGAGCGCGCCGAGGGTGAGCATCCCGCCCGTGGTGATCAGCGTGCCGGTGAGCACCATGCGGTCCACGCCCATGCGCGTCGAGTAGCGCCCCGACAACCCGTTGCCGACGATGTAGCCCACCGCGGGTGCGGCGAAATAGATCCCCAGCACGGCCGGCGAAAGCCCGAACACCTCCGAGCCCACGAAGGGCGCCCCGCCGAGGAAGCCGAAGAACGCCCCCGAGGCAAAGGCCGCCGCCGCGCAGTAGCCCCAGAAGCGCCGCGCCGTCAGCAGCGCCGGATACTGCGCGAACTGCGCGCGAAAACTCGCCGATTGCAGCGGCGCCGTCTCGCCGAGATCCGCCCAGGTCAGCCACAGGATCGCCACCCCGCACAGCAGCAGCACGACGAAGCTCGCCTGCCAGCCGAACAGCTCGTCCAGCGCGCCGCCCAGCATCGGTCCGAGCATCGGCACCAGCGCCATGCCCATCGTCACATAGCCGATCATCGACGCCGCTTCGGCCTCGCCGACCATGTCGCGCACCACCGCACGCGAGAGCACCATCGCCGCCACGACGACCGCCTGGCACATGCGAAAGAACAGGAACAGCTCGACGGTGGTCGCCACGAGCGTGCCCAGCGTCGCCAGCAGGAACAGCCCGATCGCGCCCAGCAGCACCGGGCGGCGCCCGTAGCGGTCCGCGATCGGGCCGATGACGATCTGCAGGGCCGCATTCACCGCCAGAAACAGCGAGACCGAAAGCTGCATGATCGCGTAATCGGTGCCGAAATGGCGCGCCATCGCCGGCAGCGAGGGCAGGAAGATGTTCATCGTCAGCGCCGGCAGACTCGCCATCAGCACGAGCGTCATGATGTGCGGCGGGCTTGATCGGTCGAGAAAGCGGATATCGGGGCGTTCGGTCATCCGCTCCGGTGTAGGACGCCGCGCGGGGCGCGCCAACGGAAAACATTCGCCGCCCTCGCGCCGCGCGGAAACAAAATTTCGCGCGACATCTTGGAGGGCGGCGGCGGGCTGGCTATGCTGCCCGAAAGCCGCATCCGGGAGGCCAGATGACCGATATCCTGCAGGAGCTCGAGGACCGCCGCGCCGCCGCGCGGCTCGGCGGCGGCCAGAAGCGCATCGACGCCCAGCACGCCAAGGGTAAGCTGACAGCGCGCGAGCGCATCGAGATGCTGCTCGACGAGGGTTCCTTCGAGGAGTTCGACATGTTCGTCGCCCATCGCTGCACCGAGTTCGGCATGGAGGCCGAGCGCCCCTACGGCGACGGCGTGGTCACGGGCTGGGGCACGGTCAACGGCCGCATGGTCTATGTCTTCAGCCAGGACTTCACCGTCTTCGGCGGCTCGCTGTCGGAAACCCACGCTCAGAAGATCTGCAAGATCATGGATATGGCCGTGCAGAACGGCGCGCCGGTGATCGGGCTCAACGACTCCGGCGGCGCGCGCATCCAGGAAGGGGTCGCGTCGCTCGCGGGGTACGCCGATGTCTTTCAGCGCAACATCATGGCCTCGGGGGTGGTGCCGCAGATCAGCGTCATCATGGGGCCCTGCGCGGGCGGGGCGGTCTATTCGCCGGCGATGACGGATTTCATCTTCATGGTGCGCGACAGCTCCTACATGTTCGTCACCGGCCCCGACGTGGTCAAGACGGTCACCAACGAGGTCGTCACCGCCGAGGAGCTCGGCGGCGCCTCGACGCATACGCGCAAGTCCTCCGTCGCCGACGGCGCCTTCGAGGATGACGCGGTGGCGATGATGGAGGTGCGCCGGCTGGTCGATTTCCTGCCGCTGTCGAACCGCGAGAAGCCGCCGCACCGACCCTTCCATGACGACCCGGCCCGCGTCGAGCCGAGCCTCGACACGCTGATCCCCGAGAGCCCCAACCAGCCCTACGACATGAAGGAGCTGATCCGCAAGGTCGCCGATGAGGGCGATTTCTACGAGATCCAGGAGGATTTCGCGCGCAACATCGTCACCGGCTTCATCCGGCTCGAGGGCTCCACCGTGGGCGTGGTGGCCAATCAGCCGATGGTGCTCGCCGGCTGTCTCGATATAGACGCCTCGCGCAAGGCGGCGCGCTTCGTGCGGTTCTGCGACGCCTTCGAGATCCCGATCCTGACCTTTGTCGATGTGCCCGGCTTCCTGCCCGGCACCGGGCAGGAGCATGGCGGGGTCATCAAGCACGGCGCCAAGCTCTTGTTCGCCTTCGGCGAGGCGACGGTGCCGAAGGTCACGGTGATCACCCGCAAGGCGTATGGCGGGGCCTATGACGTGATGAGCTCCAAGCATATCCGCGGCGATTTCAACTATGCATGGCCCACCGCCGAGATCGCCGTGATGGGCGCGAAGGGGGCGACGGAGATCCTCTATCGCTCCGAGCTCGGCGATGCCGACAAGATCGCCGCGCGCACGCGCGATTACGAGGACCGCTTCGCCAACCCCTTCGTCGCCGCCGAGCGTGGCTTCATCGACGAGGTGATCCAGCCGCAATCGACGCGCCGCCGCGTCTGCCGGGCCTTCGCCTCACTGCGCAACAAGAAGCTCGCCAATCCATGGAAGAAGCACGACAATCTGCCGCTGTGAGCGCGTCGCCCGCGGTGGCCGGGCCGGCCTCGCGCGCCGCTGTGCCGGGGCGCCGGGTGCGGGCTGGGCATGGTGAAGCCGGCGCTGCGCGGGCCATGCGCTTGTCGGGTGCGCGGCGGGTGGCGATCGGTCGATCGGCGCGGCGGGGTGTCGCGGCGCTGATCGGTGCGCTGGGCCTGGCGGCGCCGGTGGCGCAGGCAGCGGTCGAGGACGCGGCCTTCGACGCGCTCGAGCTGCCCACGGGGCAGGAACTGCAGCTGCGCGAGATCGTTCGCGATCACGAGGCCGGGCTCGTGCGGCTGCGCATCGTCGCCCCGCGGATCGCGGCCGAAGCCGAGGATCGCATCGATCCCGATGGCGCGCTCGAGGACATGAA
>SLQD01000141.1 GCA_007131685.1 Paracoccaceae bacterium
CCATCGCCGCATCCTCCCGTCCCTGCTCCTCCCGCGGTCACCGGGGCGCCTGCGCCAGTGTCCGACCATATTGTAGGACAATATTGATTGAACGATTCTTGTCAATGCCCTCGTGCTTGGGTATCAAAATTGCATGAATGAGCCGCGCGACCCCCCGAGTAACCCGCGCCGCGTCAGCGCGGTGGAGCATGTGGTTGCCGAACTTCTCGACGGGGTGATGGAGTATCGCTACGCGCCCGGGCAGCGCCTCGTCGAAGCCGATCTGACGCGGCAGTTCAATGTCAGCCGCGGCACGGTACGCGAGGCGTTCCGGCGCCTCGCCGCGGACGGTCTGATCGAGATCGTGCCCAATCGCGGCGCGGTGGTGCGCCGGCTGTCGCAGCGCGACCTCGCGGAGCTGTTCGAGATCCGCTGCGAGCTCGAGGGGCTCGCCGCGCGCCGGGCCGCAGGCAATATCGGTGATCCGGCGTGCCGCGCGGCCTTCGAGTCGGCCACCGCAATGATCTGGGACGATGCGCCGCGGCTGCGCATCACCGATTATCTCGACGAGAACGCGCGCTTTCACGAGGCCGTGCTCAAGGCGAGCGGCAATCACCAGCTCGGCGTGGTCAGCCGGCAATTCCAGTTGCCCGTCATCATGACCCAGGTCAGCGCGCTTCTCACGCCGCGGACGCTGGAGCGATCCCTCGCGGAGCATCGCGCCATCGCCCGCGCCATCCTCGCGGGCGATGGCGAGGAAGCCGAGCGCATGATCCGCGCGCACCTGCAGCGCGCCGCGCGCCTGTCGAAAGCCGACGCCGCGCCGGGGCAGGACTGAAGCCCGGCGCGCCGGCCCGCTCCCGCGTCGCCGCGGTGCGATGGGGCCGGGGCGCGCGCGACGCGGCACCGGCTCAGGCGCGCAGGGCGCCGATGAAGGACTCGATCTCGGCAAGCGCGAAATCGAGCGTCGCCGCATCCGAAAAGCGGCCATCCTCGACCTTGTGGTTGGCGTGGGGGACGAGGATTTCCTGCCCGACATGGGTGTCGGCGAGCATTCCGTTGAGGATGTATTTGAGATGCGATTGCGCCCGCGCGCCCCCGAGCGCACCGCCCGACACGGTGATCACGAGGGACGGCTTGTGCTTGAACACCGACTGGTAGGCCGGGCGCGAGGCCCAGTCGATCGCGTTCTTGAGCACCCCTGGCACCGAGTAGTTGTATTCCGGGGTCACGAAGACGAGGCCGTCCGCCGCCTCGATCTGCGCGATCAGGCGCGCCACCGGTGCGCCGCCATCGATGTCGGCATTGTAGTGGGGCAGATCGCCGATCCGCGCCATCTCCAGCGTCGCGCGCGGGGCCAGATTTTCGGCGAGGGCGCGCGCGACGGCGGCGGACGCGGAGGCGGCGCGCAGGCTGCCGCACAGCCCGAGAAGCTTTGTCATGTCGGTCTCCCTGGGGTCTAAAGACGGGCGAGCCATGTCGCGATGCCCGGAAACATCACGAGGATCGCGAGTGCCACGAACATCGCCCCCACGAAGGGCAGCGCGCCGCGGAAGATGGTGCCGACGGGGATCGTTTCGTCCTGAAGGGCGGTCTTGATGGTGTAGACGGACAGTCCGAAGGGCGGTGTGAGCAGCCCGATCTCGACCGCGATCACCGTCATCACCCCGAACCAGATCAGATCGAACCCCGCCGCCTCCGCGACCGGCAGCGCAATGGGCAGCACGATCAGCATGATCGAGATCGAGTCGATGATGAAGCCGAGCACGATGATGAGCGCGAGATAGAGCAACAGGAAGCCATAAGGCCCGATCGGCCCCGAGAGCAGCAGGTCCGCGAGCTGGCGCGGCAGGCCCGACATCGCGAGCATGCGGCTGAAGAAGGTCGCGGCCATGATCAGGAACAGCACCGAAACCGTGATGCGCCCCGCCTCGACCATCAGGTGCCAGAACCGCGGCAGCGTCAGTGAGCGCCGCATCAGCGCGATGATCAGCGCCCCCGCCGCCCCGGCGGCGCCGGCCTCGGTCGGGTTGAAGATGCCGCCATAGAGCCCGCCGAGCACCACCAGCACCAGCGCGATGATCGGCGTCGACTTGCGCATGATGTCGAGGCCCGAGATATGGGCCGAGGCCGCCGCGCGGGCGTCGGGCTCGAAGACGAAGCCCGGTTGCCGCCACGCCAGCAGGAAGATCGTCGCCGAGAACACCAGCGCCAGCAGCAGCCCCGGCCCGACCCCGGCGAGAAACATCCGGCCCACGGATTCCTCGGCGAGGACGGCATACACAATCATCAGCAGCGAGGGCGGGATCAGCATCCCGAGCACCGAGCTTCCCGCCACCACGCCGGTCGCGAACTTGCCGGTGTAGCCGTGGCGGCGCATCTCCGGGACGGCGACGCGGCTGAACACCGTGGCGGAGGCGATGGACACGCCGGTGATCGCCGCAAAGACCGCATTGGCGAAGACGGTGGCCACGCCGAGGCCGGCGCGCACCCGGCGCATCAGCCGTTCGAAGACGGCGAAGGTGTCCTTGCCGACCCCCGATTGCGTCACCAGCAGCCCCATCAGCACGAAGAGCGGCACCACCGCGAAGAGATAGCTGTTGAGCGAATCGTTGGCGACCGAGCCGATCATGCGCAGCGCAACGGTCTCGTTGCGGATGCTGGCGACGGCGGCGAGCGACACGGCGAGCATCGCGATCCCGATCTGCATGCCCAGCAGGATCAGCACGAGCAGCGCGACGATCGCCACGATCCCGATATCGAGCGGCGTCATGGCGCGCGCTCCGCGCCGGCCGCGAGAACGCGGATCCGGTGCACGAACTGGAACAGGAACTGCAGCGTTGCCACCACGAGCCCGAGCAGGATCAGCGCGCGAAACGGCCAGGTGGGCAGGATCAGCACGCCGGTGACCCCGATATACTGGCCGACCTGCATGTCGCGCTCGAGGATGCTGACGGTGGACCAGGCGAGTATGCCGATGACGGCGAGGCCCACGAGATCGAAGAAGCTCTCGATCACCAGGCGCAGCCGGGGCGCGCGCGCGCCGACGGCCCCGATAAGCAGATCGGAGCGCACCAGCCGGTCATGGCGAACGGTCGTGGCGAGTTGCAGATAGACGATCATCACGAGCGCCAGCGCGCCGAGCTCGGAGACCAGCGGCAGCGAGCCGCCCATCAGGTTGCGCACCAGGATGTCGGCGCAGATGATCGCCATGAGCGCGCCGATCATCGCCGTTCCGAGCCCGGCGAGGCCATCGACGAGAAACGCCCAGGCGCGCACGACGAAAGGTCGTGTCCGGCGCGCCCCGTCGGGCGCGCCGGAGTGGTTGCCGGGATCTCCGGTCATCAATCGGCCTGATCCCAGTCGCGCGCCGGGGCGTCGCCGCGCTCGCGCAGGCCGTCCAGATAGGCGGAGAGGAATTCGCGCGCCGGAATGCCGCGCTCCTCGGCCTGCGCGGCCCATTCGCCGGCAAGGTCGGGCAGCGCATCGACCCAGCGCTGACGCTCCTCCTGCGGAAGGGTGGACACGGTCACCGGCGGGTTCTGGTCGGCGCCCGATTCCTGCATCGCCTCGATGGCGGATTCCTCGCGATCGACGAGATCCTGCGCATGGGCGGTGGAGTAGTGATGCCCGGCCTCGAGCATCGCCTCCTGCACCTCGCCGGGCAGCGACTCCCAGACATCGCCGTTGATCGCCACGCCGCCCGAGAACACGGTACCGATGCGCACCCGCGAGATATAGGGCGCGACCTCGTAGAGGCTGGCCGGCAGCGCCCCGAGCGCGAGCGTAACCGCCCCGTCCGACACCCCGGTCTGGATATCGGTGTAGAAGGTCGTGAGCGCCCCGTCGACGGCGTTCGCCCCGATGCCGCGCAGCCAGTTGCCCAGCGGCCCGGGTGCCGAAAGCCGAAGCCCCTCGAGCTCTTCGATGCTTTCGATCGGCGTCTTGGTGTAGACGTCGTAATTGTCCGAGGCTGTCATGCCGAGCAGGCGGACATTGTACTGTTCCCATTCCTCGCGGAATGGGTCGTAGTTCTCGTAGAGCTCGCGCATCACCTCGAGCTGCGTGACCGGGTTCGAGGTGGAGAACGGGGTGTAGGCGGTCACCTGGCTGAGCGGCATGCGCGCCGCCTCGAGATAGGAGAACACCCAGCCGATATCGGTGATGTTGTCCTGCACCGAGGTCAGCGTCGCGTCGGCGCCGTAGAGCTGGCCGCCGAAGGCTTCCTGCCACGCGATCTCGTAGTTGCCCGACTCCTCTAGGATGCGGTCCGTCTCGGCCATGAAATGGGTCTGGATCATCCCCACCCACGGGATCGCCGTGGGGTGGCTCGAGGCCACGGTCAGGTTGATCGTCTCCTGAGCGGTCGCGGCGGCGGGCATCGCCACCACCGCGCCGAGCGCAGCGCCAAACAGTCTGTTCATCGTTTCTCCTCCCTTGGGTCTTGCCGGTTCAGAGCGCCGTGAGGGTCTGGCTCGACATGTCGAGCCGGAACGTCATCGACCCTTCGTTGATCATCCAGGGCCGCACCGTGAAGCTGCGCGCCCCGTTGCGGTGCATCGGATCGCGCTCGGCGATAGCGATCGCTTCGTCGCGCGACCCGGCGCGCACGATCACCATGCCCTCGCCGCGCCACTCGGTCTCGGTGTCGTCCCACAGCGGGCCGGCGGCGAAGAGGATGCCGTCCCGCTCCAGCGCGACCTGGAATTCCAGATGCGCCTCCATGGTGTCGAGCACCGGTCCGAGATCCGTCGTCGGGGTGGTGAAGACGGCATAGAGCTGCTTTTGCAGCATCGCCGCGCTCGCCTCCATGACGGCGGCCTTCGGCAGGGCCTTCGGCGGGGTTTCGTCGGTCGCCATCGCGGGCTTCTCCCTGTGATCAGCCGGACTTGCGGCGCGTCAGCGCGGCGCGGATCGCCTCGCCGTGCTCGTCGAGGACCGGCGGCGGCAGTACGTCGAGATCTGGCTCGCCGTCGAAGGAATAGGGCGCGCGCACGGTGGTGAAACGGCCCATTTCGGGATGCTCGGCGCTGACCGCGATCTGCAGGTGCTGCGCCTGCGGATCGTTGAGCGCCTCGTCGGAGTCGTAGGCCGGCGAATGCGGCACCTCGCATGCCAGCAGCCGCGCGCACCAGTCATCGCGCGTGGCGGTCCTGAAGACCGGGGTCAGCACGTCGATCAGATCGTCCTGGTGCTCGATGCGCTGGAGCCGCTCGGCAAAGCGCGGATCGTCGGCGAGCTCCTGCCGGCCGGTCGCCTCGAGCAGCCCGTCCCAGAATTTCTGGGGCGAGGACAGATGGATGGCGATCCATTTCCCGTCGCTGCACTCGAAGGTGTAGGACTGCGACACGGTCGGCCGCGACAGGGGCCCCATGACCTCGCCGACGCTGAAGTAGTGGGTGAAGCTGTCGAGGTTGAAATGGCTCATCGCTTCCAGCATCGAGATGTCGAGCCGCCGGCCGGTGCCGGTATCGCCCCGCTCGATGATCGCGGCGAGAATGCCGAGCGCGGCATACTGCCCGGTGACCGCGTCGGCGATCGCCGGGCCGATCACGCGCGGATTGGTCGGCGGGGTGAGCAGCCGCAGATAGCCCGCGGCGGCCTGCGCCACCGTGTCATAGGCCGGCCGGTCGCGCGACGGGCCGCTGCGCCCGAAGCCCGAGATCGAGCAGTAGATGAGCTTCGGGTTGAGCGCGCGCAGCGCATCCTCTCCGGCGCCGAGCCGATCGGCCACGCCGGGGCGGAAGTTCTGGATGAAGACATCGGCATCCGCGATCAGGTCGCGAAACAGCTCCAGGTCGTCGGGGTCCTTGGTGTCGAGCGCGACGGAGCGCTTGTTGCGGTTGTAGGTCTGGAAATGCGGCGAGTAGAGCCCGCCCTTGAAGGCGCGGAACGGATCGCCCTGGCCGGGACGCTCGACCTTGATGACGTCGGCGCCGAGATCGGCGAGGTGCATCGCGGCGGCGGGCCCGGTGATATAGGTGCCCATCTCGATGACGCGGATATTGCGCAGGATCTTGACCATGACCGTGCCTCACTCGCCCTTGCGGCGCTGCGCGGGCACGCCGTCATAGTCGATGGCCTCGTCGGCGTGCTGCGACATGACGAAGCCGATCGACCGCTGCGATTCCTCGAGCAGATGCGCGGTGATCCCCGCGGCCCGCGCCACCAGCGGTACTGCCTTGAGCGCATTCACCGACCAGCCCACATCGAGCAGCACCGCCGGGATCGCCCCCGATACATTCACCGGAAGCGGCCGGCCCATCACCTCGGGCGCCTGCGCGCCGAGCTGGCGCAGGATGCCGACATAGCGCCCGCTCACGCCGTGCGAGTCGGCCAGTTCGATCAGCCGGTTGGCGCGCGGATCGCCGGTCGAGTGCTGGGGGTGGCCGAGCCCCGGAACCTTGGCCTTGCGCGCCTTCAGAGCGGTCAGGCTCGCGCGCACGGCGGCGCTGTCATCGCCGCCCTCGGCGTCGGCGGCGACGCGGATCTCCTCGAGGTAGCGCCCGGCCGACTCGGTCGATCCCGCGACCACGGACCCCATGCCGAGCAACCCGGCGGCCATCGCGCCCTGCCAGGCATCCGGCCCCGCGGCGAGCGTCATCCGCGCGGCCTGCACGCTCGGCACGAGACCGTGCTCGGCGATCGCGACGAGGCATGCATCGAGGATTGCGCGCTGCTCGGGGGTCGGGCGCGCGCCCATCACCAGAAGCCAGAAGTGGTCGGAAAAATCGATCTTCCCGATCAGCTCGTCGCACAGGTCGTGCCCGCGCACGGTGATGCTGTCGGCATCAGAGGTCGCGATGGCCGTGTAGGGTTGGTCTTGCTTGCCGATCCGCATCGGGTCGAGCCTCCTCCGCTTTTTCGAATAACGAAAAACTTTTCTCTTGTCGCAAAATATGTCGTGTTCTATCGTTGCGTCAACCGAAATCTCGGCGCGCTCCGCCGGGATGCAGCGGCAGGGAGGCGTTCATGCGGGAAATCAACCAGTTCACACTGACCGACGCGGTCAAGCAGTCATTCGACACCGAGGAGGGCAGCCGCTTCAAGTTCCTGCTCGAAACCTTCATCGATCATCTGCACGACTACACGCGCGAGGTGAATCTCACGCATGACGAGTGGATGGCGATGCTCGACTTCCTCTATGACTGCGGCAAGATCTCGACCCCGGAGCGTCAGGAATTCATCCTGCTGTCGGACGTGATCGGCCTGTCGGCGCTGGTGGACATGATCAACACCCGCGGCGGCGCGACGGAGGGCTCCAATCTCGGCCCGTTCTACCTCGATGACGCGCCGGTCAAGGAACTCGGCGCCGATCTCGCGGAGGGCCGCGACGGGGTGAGCATCCTCGTGCACGGCATCGTGCGCGACACGCTCGGCAACCCGCTGCCCGGCGCGGTGCTCGACACCTGGCAGGCCGACAGCTCGGGCACCTACCCCATCCAGGAGCAGGAGCGCGGCCAGGACAAATACGATCTGCGCGGCAAGCTGACCACCGATGCACAGGGCCGCTACTATTACACCACGGTGCTGCCCAAGCCTTACACTGTGCCCTATGACGGGCCGGTCGGGGATCTGCTGCGCGCCGGCAACCGCCATGCCTGGCGCGCGGCGCATCTGCATTACATCATCCGCGCCAAGGGGATGCGCTCGATCACCACCGAGGTGTTCTTCGAGAACACCGAATACGTCGACAATGACGCCGTTTTCGGTGTGCGGAAGTCGTTGATCGCCAAGGTCAAGCCTGTCAGGAAAGACGCTCAGTTCGATTATCCGCTCGCGCGCCAGCCCGATGCCGAGGTCCATTACGACTTCGTGCTCGCGCCCGAGGGGTAGGATCCATGGGAACGCTGGCAGGCCTGGTGACCGACACGACACGCCCGTCCGAATTCGTGGAGGCCCTGGCCAAGGGGCTGGCGGTGCTCGAGGCGTTCGATGCCGCGCATCCCGAGATGACGCTCAGCGAGATCGCGCGGCGGGTGCAGGCCTCGCCCGCCGCGGTCCGGCGCAGCCTGATGACGCTGCAGCATCTCGGCTATGTGGGGCAATCGGGCAAACGTTTTCACCTTCAGCCAAAGGTGATGGGACTCGGCTCGGCGTTCTACTTCTCGGCGCGGATCGACGAGCTGATGCTGCCGGAGCTGCGCCAGCTCGTCGAGACATTCGGCGATGCGGCCGCGGTGGCGACGCTCGACGGGCACGACGTGATCTATATCGCGCATCATTCGCTTCAGCGTGCGCGCCGCGCCAGCGCCGTGGTCGGCGCGCGCTATCCGGCGCACGCGACCTCGATGGGCCGCGTGCTGCTCGCCGGGCTCGAGGAGGAGGCGCTCGAAGCGTATTTCGCCTCGGTCGAGCCGCAGGAGCTCACGGCGCTCACCGTCACCTCGACCCGGGCGCTGCGCGAGATCATCTCCGAAGTGCGACAGTGCGGCTACGCCACCGCCGTCGATCAGCTCGATTACGGGATCACCGCGCTGGCTGTTCCGGTGCGCACCACCGATGGGCGAACCGTCGCGGCGCTCAACTCTTCGGGCTATACCGGCCTGATCACGCCGGAGCAGATGGTGGCGGAGCGCCTGCACGCGCTGCGCCTCGCCGCGAGCCGGATCTCCGAGGCCATCATGCGCTATCCGGCACTGAACTCGATACTCAAGACGCCCTGAGCCGGGCGCACCGGCCGCAGGAACAATTGCATTCCAGGCGCAGTCCGAACAAATTTTCGCCATGCGCAGGATGCGACCGACAGGGGAGGAGCGACAATGTGCAAGCTGTGTGAAGAGGCGGCGCGTGACCGGCAAGGAAGCGGCGCGTCGCGGCGCGATTTCCTCAAGGCGGGGGCCGCTGCTGGCGCGGCGGCCGGGATCGGCACGGGCGCCGGGGTGCGCGGTGCGGCCGCGCAGACATCGGATCTGCCCGACGGCATCGGCCAGCCGAGCCGACGTACCCTGATCAAGGGCGGCTACGTGATGTCGATGGATGCCGAAGTGGGCGATTTCGCGCCCGGCGATGTGCTGCTCGAGGGCGACCGGATCGTCGAGGTCGCGGCGCAGATCGAGGCCGAGGACGCCGCGGTGATCGATGCGCGCGGCCGCGTCGTGATGCCCGGCTTCGTCGATACCCATCTGCACCAGTTCGAGACCGGGCTGCGCAGCTTCCTCGCCGACGGCATCCTCGTGGATGACGGTCGGCCGGAAAACGAGGTCAACTACTTCGACACCATCCTGCAGCAGCTCTCGATGGTCTACCGGCCCGACGACGTCTATATCAACGAGCTGTTCGGATCGCTCTCGCAGATCGATGCGGGGGTGACCACGGTGATGGATGTCAGCCAGATCCACCATTCCCCGGAGCACTCCGACGCCGCCATCGAGGCGCTGCGCGCCGCAGGCCGCCGCGCCGCCTTCGGCTATTTCGAGGGCTGGGGCGAAGACGCGCGCTACCCCGGCGATGCCGAGCGGATCCGGCGCGAGCATTTCGGGTCCGACGACGGCCTCCTGACCATGGTCATGGGCGGCGAGATCTACCTGCCGGGCCACGAGGAGGCTTGGCGCATCGGCCGCGAGCTCGGCCTGCCCGTCGCGCTGCATGTCGTGGGCACTTTCGGCATGGCCGACACCTTCGACGCGCTCGCCGAGGAGGGGGCCTTCGGGCCCGACAACATCTTCATCCACATGACCGGCATGAGCGAGATGGCCTGGCGCCGCGCAGCGGAGGCGGGCGCGCATGTCTCGCTCGCGGTGCCGATCGAGATGCAGATGCGCCACGGCACCCCGCCGATCCAGACCGCGATCGATCACGGCATGAGCCTGTCGCTGTCGTCGGATGTCGAGTGCACGATGTCTGCCGACATGTTCACGCAGATGCGCGGCTACATGACGCTGCAGCGCATGTTCGCCAACGAGAAGGCCCTCGCCGGCGAGGATTATCCGCAACTGCTGACCTCGCGCGATGCGCTTCGCACGGCGACGGTCGGCGGTGCCGAGGGGCTGGGGCTGGCCGATCGCACCGGGACGCTGACGCCCGGCAAGCAGGCCGACATAATCCTGCTCGATGCCACGGCGGTCAATGTCGCACCGCTCAACTTCGTCCCCGGTGCCGTGGTCACGCTCATGGACCGCTCGAATGTCGAGACGGTGCTGGTGGCGGGGCAGGTGCGCAAATGGCGCGGCGCGCTGCAGGGCGTCGATCTCGCCCGGCTGCGCAGCGACCTCGAGGCGAGCCGCGATTACCTGTTCGAGGCCGCGGGCGTCGCGCGCGACTACTTCGGCTGATCCGACGCGGGTCTGCGCGCGGGCCCGCAGTTCCAGAAGCAACCACAAGGAGGCCCTGATGCTTCTCCCCACATCCCTCGTCGGCAGCTACTGCCAGCCCGACTGGCTGATCGACCGTGATAAGCTCGCTGGACGTTTCCCGCCGCGCACCCGCGCGCAGGAATTGTGGCGCATTCCCGAGCCCTTCCTCGCCGAGGCACAGGACGATGCGACGCTGCTCGCCATCCGTGCGCAGGAGGAGGCCGGGCTCGACATCATCACCGATGGCGAAATCCGTCGCGAGAGCTATTCCAACCGCTTCGCCACCGCGCTCGACGGTGTCGATCTCGACAATCCGGGCACCGCGCTCGACCGCTCCGGGCATCCCAACCCGGTGCCGCGCATCACCGGCCCCATCCGGCGCAAGCATCCCGTCGAGGTGGAGGATCTGAAATTCCTGCGTGCCCATACCGACCGGATGGTCAAGATCACCGTGCCGGGGCCGTTCACGATGAGCCAGCAGGCGCAGAACGACTATTACGCCACCCCCGCCGAGGCGGCGAGGGATTATGCCCGCGCCGTGCGCGCGGAGATCGAGGACCTGTTCGCCGCCGGCGCCGATGTCGTGCAGATCGACGAGCCCTACATGCAGGCGCGCCCCGAGGCCGCCGAGGAATACGGGCTCGACGCGCTCAACACCGCGCTCGAGGGTGTCTCCGGAACCACGGCCGTGCATATCTGTTTCGGCTATGCCGCGATCATCCATGAGCGGCCCGAGGGCTATTCCTTCCTGCCGCAGCTCAAGAGCTGCGCGTGCGACCAGATCAGTATCGAAACGGCGCAATCCGAACTCGACACCGCGACGCTCGAACCGCTGCGCGGCAAGTCCATCATTCTCGGGGTGCTCGACCTGTCGGATCCCGAGCCCGAAAGCGCCGAGACCGTCGCCGTGCGCATTCGCCGCGCGCTCCCGCATGTCGATGCGGAAAAGATCATCGTGGCCCCTGATTGCGGCATGAAATACCTGCCGCGCGACGTGGCCTTCGCCAAGATGAAGGCCATGGCCGACGGGGCGCGTATCGTTCGCGCGGAACTCTCCGGCGGCTAGGGTCCCGCGCCCGGGCGCCCGATACCCTGCCGGTCAGCGCGATGATCGGCAGGACGCCTCCCCCGGAGCGCGCGGGGCCGGCGGGCAGACGCTCATGGATGGCCCCCGCGGCGGCGCGCTTCTCTACTGCACGGCACGAGCCACGCCGCGTTGCCTGAAAGCGTTCCGCACATCCGGGTCAGCCGCGGTTCACTCTCGCACCTGCGCCCCGCTCTGCCGAGGCGCCCGGTCGCGGGGGAGGCCCCGCAGTCGGCCCCGGAACCCGGCAGGTACCGGCGCCGTGCGGGGACGCGCGTGCCCTTGGTCAGCCGCGCGGCGGTGTCAGCCCTTCTTCGCCGCACCCTGACCGGCAGGGGCGGCAGCCGGCTTGGCGCTCTCCTCGCCGCCGGAGCCGGATTTCGGCGCCGCGCTCGCGCCCGCGGGACTTTCCTTGGCCGCGGCGGGCTGGGCCTG
Source organism: Paracoccaceae bacterium (assembly GCA_007131685.1). Lineage (GTDB taxonomy): Bacteria > Pseudomonadota > Alphaproteobacteria > Rhodobacterales > Rhodobacteraceae > Alkalilacustris. The sequence goes on from SLQD01000141.1 coordinate 11,794, forward strand.
CTGGGCCGGTTGTTTCTGGCTTGCCGTTCCGAGCGGGTCGTCCTGGCGTTGCACGGAGCCCTCGAAATGGGCGCCCGACTCGATCGCGATGGTCTTGTGGATGATATCGCCCTCGACCCGCGCGCTGGAAGTGAGCCGCACCTTGAGGCCGCGCACCCGGCCGACGACGCGGCCATTGACGACGACATCATCGGCGATGACCTCGCCGCGGATCGTCGCGCCTTCACCCACTGTCAGCAGATGGGCGCTGATATCGCCATCCACGACCCCTTCGACCACGATATCGCCGGTCGTTTTCAGATCACCGGTGATCGTGAGGTCGGCCGACAGCGACGAGGCCGGCGGCTTAGCCTTGACCGAACTCGAGGCTGGCGCCGCGCTCGCCTCGGCGCTCCGGGCTTCCTCGCGCGGTGCGGCGGGCTTGGTTTCGTCCTCGGCCTTCTTCGGCCCCGGCTCGTTGATTCGGCTCTTAGAAAACATCTCTGGCGGCCCTTACATATGGCATCGGGTTGATGGCCTGCCCGTCGAGCCGCACCTCGTAGTGCAGATGCACGCCGGTCGACCGTCCGGTGGTTCCCATATCACCGATATGGTCGCCACGCGAGACGGATTCGCCCTCGCGCACGTGAACAGTGTGCAGATGTGCGTAGAAGGTCTCGATTCCGAAGGCGTGGCGGATCTTGACGGAGCGGCCATAGCCGCCCTTCGTGCCCGCATGCACGACCGTGCCATCTGAGGTGGCGAGGATCGGAGTGCCGCGCGGGCCGGCCCAGTCCACGCCTTCATGCATCCGCCGCGCACCGGTCTTGGGGTCGTTGCGGGTTCCGAAACGGGAGGTCATGCGCACTCCGCCGCTGCGGATCGGCTCGGCGAAGGGGACCTGCTCGGCGGCGACGCGGTAGGCGTTTATCTCGTCGAGACCCTCGAGGATCGTGCTCGCGCGCAGCGCGTCGTCGTCGAGATCGCCCTTGGTCGAGAAGGACACCGGCTGCAGCGCGTCCGCTTCGGCCATGCGACCGTTGCGCACTTCGTTGAGGATCCGGTCCATCTCGATGCCGGCATCGCGGAAGACCTTCTCGAGCGGCTCCATGGAGACCTCGACGGCCTCCTCGAGCTGGGCGAAGATGCGCTCGTTGCGGTCCTCCATCAGGCGGTTTTCCATCGCGATATGGTCCGCCTGGCGCTGCGACTGGGCGTGCATCATGGCAAAGTCGTCGCGCTCCTCGGCAACCCGGCGCAGCGCGCCGGAGACGAAATCGAGCGTCTGCTGCGCCTCGCTGAGCCGCGCATCCATGCTGCCGCTGCTGTCGCTCTCCTCGTCGAGCGCGACCTCGAGGGCGTTGATCTCGGCAAGCGCACTGTCACGTTCGCCCATCACGCGGCGCAGGGTGTTCTGCACGACATCGAGGCCGGTCTCGAGCTCCGCGCGCCGGTCCTCGGACTCGAGCAGCAGCGACTGCATCTCGGAGACCCGGGAGAGCGCGATGTTGAAGCGTTCCTGTGCCTGGCGCGCCTCCTGCGCACTGCGGTCACGCTCTTCGGCCATTTCATTGAGCCGCGCCTCGTAGAGCGCCTGCTCGCGCTGGGCCTGGTCGCGGACGTTGCCGCTGCCGATGGTGTCGGCGAGCAGGATCGCGGTCACGACGATGGACCAGCTTACCACCGCGGCGGCACTTCCGAGGAGCGCCGCCTGAGTCGCCGGGCGCAACCGGATGAAGCGCGTCTCGGAGTCGGACTTGAGGAAGAGGCGCCGTTCGGGCAGATAGCTCTCGACGGCGCTATTGATCGTCTCGGTCAGTCGGCTCACTTGTCCTGTCCCGCTTGCCCCGCCGCGCGTCGCGGGCTTCTCCTGGGCCCGCCGTCGCGCAAATCCTGTGTAGTCGGGCCGTTCCACCGCTGCAAGCTGACGGGCGCCGTCAGCGGCATGATGCCGCCGAGACGGCGCGATTTGCGCAAGAACTTGCCGATCCGGGCGCGGGGCCCGGGATCGCGGCCGCCGGGTGCCAGCGACCGTCGCCACCGACAGGATCCCGAGCCGGCGCCCGATCCCGCGATGTGATCGCGGTGCGCCGTTGGGGCGAACCCCGAAACCCCCCCGAGATCGTCCGTTCCGCTTCGCCGGAAGCACGCGCAGCGGAAGGCGGCCGGACACGAAATCAAGCCGGATCCTCGGTGCGGGCCTTCTTTGCCGGTCCGGGGCACAGGACATGCTGGCCGCGCGCAGACGGTGCCGATGCTGCCGCTGCCCTTGCCGGCATCACCCCGGATCCGGATGCAGAAGCGCGATGGCAGTGACCCTCTCGATGATGTGCTCGGCCCGGTCGTGCGGCCCACGCCGGATCACCCCAAGGCCAGCAGGCGCCCCGCCGGATGTCCGGCGCGACGTGCGGGTGTTCAGAACGCGACTGATCATGCGCGCCAGCGCCATCTGCCGCGCGATCCGGCCGGACCACGTATCACTCGGTTCCCGTTCGCCGTTGCGCTGGATCCCCTCGAGTGGTTGCGTGCCAGGGTCGCGCGGGCGCGGGTGTCAACCTCGCGCTCCATCATGCGGCCGGATACAAGCGTTCGGAGCTCTTGCAGCGGATCGCACTCCGCGTCCTGCTGGCTCGATCTGCGCTGTCGCGGCGTCGGTCGTCTCGCCTTCCTGCGGTATCTCGAGGCAAGAAGCCGTCGCACGGCCTCGAGGGTCACTCCACGAGCCGTACCCGGCGCGATCCCCCCGCGTCATCCGCTTGCGCGTCGCACAGACTCCGGATGCCGCTATTGCCGCCGAAATCCACCGTTGCGGAGACAAACCGAAGGCACCTGTCATTGTTCTCGGCGCCGCCCCGGTAGCGCATGTCGCCCGCGGGGGCATAGATGACGCCGCCGAGGCGGCTCTGGGCGTTGCCGGCGAAGTTGTGCGTCAACCGACCCGGTCCACCGGGATCGAAATAGAAGAGCATCTCATCGAGGTCCTCGGCGCCACCCTGCAGGTCCAGGAAGCCGCCGTTCACCCGAAAATCAATGTCGCCAAGAAAGACGAGGGTGACGTTTTCGCCGGTGATTCCGGAGCCGTTGCGCATCTGGAATTCCGTATCCACGTAATGCACGCCGGGCTCGAGATGCACCGTTCCATCCTGGTTGCGCAAGCTGATGCCGCCGCAGTGGCGGCCCGCTGTAAGGGTCGAACCGGTGCGCTGCCCGGTGCAGCCTGCTGGCGCGCCATCGGCGAGTTCCGTGAAACGCTGTTCGTTTTCGAACGGGTCCTCGAGGATCGCGGCACCGGTCCTCGGATCGCCGCAATCGAGATCGAGGCTCCCCACGACGCCGCCATGGCTGAAGGCGCAGTTTGCGCCGAGCGATGCGGCGCCCTTGGCGCTTATGGCGTCCTCGGCGGCGGAATTCGCATAGATGTCGCAATTCCTGAAGAACCCGCGAGGAGTGCCCTGAAAGCGCACGCCCGGGCTCGCAGTCTCGTCAAGCGCATGAACGCACGGATTCGCGGAGACCGTTTCGAGCTCTGCTCCCGCCGTCACGCGGATCCTGCCAGCCTGCCAGTGTCCGCCCGGCAGCAGCGATGACAGGATCGGAACGAATATATCGGGCCGGTCCTCCGCAAGCGTCACGCGGAAAAGGCGTTTAACCCCGTCACTTTCGACCGTGAGTGTGAGATCCTCGGCCTCGCCGCGGAAGTTGTCCCCGAAGCGGGCTTCCTCGAGGACTACCGCTTCGTATCCGTCGCGCCCGTCCTCGAATGCGGCGGCGAATGCGGCAGCGTCGGCGGCGTTCTGCAGCCGACGCTCGGTCGTGTACCACAGCCCCACATCCACTGCGAGCCCGAGGCCGCCGATCATGATCGGCATGGCGAGCGCAATCACGAGCGCCGCGGCACCGGAGGTCTCGTGCAGGAGGCGCGTGATGGCGCGGAGCTTGCTAAGGCGGGGTCGCGGCATCGATTGCATCCCGGGTTGCGCGCTGCAGGCTGCGCCAGTCGGCTGGCCGTCATGCAGAGGAAAGCACCGGAGGGTTTAGAAAGCGTGAATCGCGCCACGGGCGGCAACCCGGGCGGGCGCTGTGCCGCCCGATCGATCGGAACAAGCTGGCCGGAATGGTGGGTGATGGAGGATTCGAACCTCCGACATCTTCGATGTGAACGAAGCGCTCTACCACTGAGCTAATCACCCGCGGTTTCGCGTTTAGCGCCGCGCGGCGGGCTTCGCAAGAGGGCACGAATGGAATCTGCGGTCATGAAAAAGGCCGGGGCGTCAGCGCCCCGGCCGCTTGCATGCGCGCGCGTCAGTGTCAGTGCTTGGCGACACTCGTTCTGTCCGCCTCGCCGCTCATCGCCGAACGCTGGGCGGCGGCGGCCTCCTCGGCCTCCTCGTCCCAGTCGACCGGCTGGGGCACATCGACGAGCGCGTGGTGCAGCACGTCCCGCACATTGGAGACGGGGATGATCTCGAGCCCCTCCTTGACGTTGTCGGGGATTTCCTTGAGGTCCTTCTCGTTGTCCTGCGGGATCAGCACCGTCTTGATGCCGCCGCGCAGCGCGGCGAGCAGCTTCTCCTTGAGTCCGCCGATCGCGAGCACATTGCCGCGCAGCGTGACTTCGCCGGTCATCGCGACATCCTTTCGCACCGCGATGCCGGTGAGCACCGAGACGATCGAGGTCACCATCGCCACGCCCGCGCTCGGCCCGTCCTTGGGTGTCGCGCCTTCGGGGACGTGCACGTGGATGTCCCACTTCTCGAAGCGCGGCGGCTTAACGCCAATCTCCGGCGCGATGGAGCGCACGAAGCTCGATGCCGCCTCGATCGATTCCTTCATCACGTCGCCGAGGGTGCCGGTCGTCTTCATCCGGCCCTTGCCCGGCAGCCGCAGCGCCTCGATCGACAGAAGTTCGCCGCCGACCTGCGTGTAGGCCAGCCCCGTGGCCACGCCGACCTGGTCCTCCTTCTCGGCGAGGCCGTAGCGATAGCGCGGCACGCCCAGGTAATCGGCGAGGTTGTCGGTGCTGATATGCACCCTGTCGGTCTTCCTGCGCACGATCTCGGTGACGGCCTTGCGCGTCAGCTTGGCGAGTTCGCGCTCGAGATTGCGCACCCCGGCCTCGCGGGTATAGGTGCGGATGACCTCGGTGAGCGCGGCGTCGTCGATCGCGAATTCCGCCGCCTTGAGCCCGTGATTGCCGATCTGCTTGGGCAGCAGGTGCCCGCGGGCAATCTCGAGCTTCTCGTCCTCGGTGTAGCCCGACAGGCGGATGGTCTCCATGCGGTCGAGCAGCGGCTCGGGCATGTTGTAGCTGTTGGCCGTGGTCAGGAACATCACGTTCGACAGGTCGTACTCGACCTCGAGGTAGTGGTCCACGAAGGTCGAGTTCTGTTCCGGGTCGAGCACCTCGAGCATCGCCGAGGCCGGATCGCCGCGGAAGTCCTGCCCCATCTTGTCGACCTCGTCGAGCAGGATGAGCGGGTTCGTGGTCTTGGCCTTCTTCATCGCCTGGATGATCTTGCCCGGCATCGAGCCGATATAGGTGCGCCGGTGGCCGCGGATCTCGGACTCGTCACGCACGCCGCCAAGGCTGATGCGGATGAATTCGCGCCCCGTCGCGCGCGCCACGGACTGACCCAGCGAGGTCTTGCCCACGCCCGGCGGGCCGACAAGGCACAGGATCGGGCCCTTGACCTTCTTCGAGCGATTCTGCACGGCGAGATACTCGACCATCCGCTCCTTGACCTTCTCGAGGCTGTAATGGTCGGCGTCGAGGACCTGCTGCGCGCGCGCGAGGTCGCGCTTGACGCGGCTCTTCTTGCCCCAGGGGATCGACAGGATCCAGTCGAGATAGTTGCGCACCACGGTCGCCTCGGCCGACATGGGCGACATGTTCTTGAGCTTCTTGAGCTCGGCCTCGGCCTTCTCGCGTGCCTCCTTCGACAGCTTGGTGTTGTGGATGCGCTCCTCGAGCTCGGCGACCTCGCTCTGGCCGTCATCCCCGTCGCCCAGCTCCTTCTGAATGGCCTTCATCTGCTCGTTCAGGTAGTATTCGCGCTGGGTGCGCTCCATCTGCGACTTCACGCGGGTCTTGATCTTCTTCTCGACCTGCAGGACCGACATCTCGCCCTGCATCAGGCCGTAGACCTTCTCGAGCCGTTCGCCGACATCGAGGGTCTCCAGCAGCTCCTGCTTCTGCTCGACCTCGACGCCGAGATGCCCGGCCACCAGATCGGCCAGCTTGGCCGGCTCGCGCGCCTCGGAGACGGCCGTGAGCGCCTCTTCGGGGATGTTCTTCTTGGCCTTGGCGTAGCGCTCGAACTCCTCGCCCACCGAGCGCAGCAGCGCCGCGACGGTGTCGGGGTCGCCCGGCGCTTCCGTGAGCGGCTCGATGCGGGCCTCGAAGAAGGCGTCATTCTCGACGAACTCGGTCAGCCGCACCCGCGCCTTGCCCTCGACGAGCACCTTCACCGTGCCGTCGGGCAGCTTGAGCAGCTGCAGGACATTCGCGAGCACCCCGGTGCGATAGATGCCGTCGGTGTCGGGATCGTCCATGGCGGGGTCGAGCTGGCTCGACAGCAGGATCTGGCGTTCGTCCTGCATCACCTCCTCGAGCGCGCGCACGGATTTCTCGCGGCCGACGAAGAGCGGCACGATCATGTGCGGAAACACCACGATATCGCGCAGCGGCAGGACGGGATGGGTGTTGCTGGTGTGCTCGGTCATGCTCATTCCCTGGTTCTCGGCAGAAGACCCCGCTCCGCGCCATGCGGCAGCCCGGCCTCCCCTCTCGAAGTGTCAATTGGGGCGCGATACACGGGCTTTCAAGCGCACCGCCGCGTGCCGACTATGTCAGATTGTCACGAAACGCGCCCGGTGCGCCAGTGTTATCGCCTTTCACGGTGCCGCGATGTCCCCTTGTTGCTGCCCCGCCTCGAAGGCGGCGGCGAAATCCTCGAGTGTGCCGCGGCTGATGGCATCGCGCAGCCCGCTCATCAACCTCTGGTAGTATGAAAGATTGTGCCAGCTCAAGAGGATCATAGACACGGCCTCGCCGCTGCGCAGCACATGATGCAGAAATGCCCGCGAATAGCCGGTGCAGGCCGGGCAGTCGCACCCCTCCTCGAGCGGGCGCGGATCGTCGCGGTGGCGGGCATTGCGCAGATTGACCGGGCCGCGCGCGGTGAAGGCCTGCCCGGTGCGCCCCGAGCGCGTCGGCAGCACGCAATCCATCATGTCCACGCCGCGCCGGACCGCGCCCACGATATCGCCCGGCTTGCCCACCCCCATGAGATAGCGCGGCTTTTGCGCCGGGAGCATGTCCACGCTGACGTCGAGCATCCGCAGCATCATCTCCTGGCCCTCGCCCACGGCGAGCCCGCCCAGCGCATAGCCATCGAAGCCGATATCCTGCAGCCGCGCGGCGCTCTCGGCGCGCAGCTCGGGATGCATGCCGCCCTGCTGGATGCCGAACAGCGCATGGCCGGGCCGGTCGCCGAACGCCGCGCGCGAGCGCTCCGCCCAGCGCATCGACAGCTCCATCGAGGCGCGCGCCTCAGCCTCGGTGGCGGGGTAGGGCGTGCATTCGTCGAAAGCCATCACGATATCGGAGCCCAGCAGGCGCTGCACCTCCATGCTGTGCTCGGGGGTGAGCATGTGGCTCGAGCCGTCGAGATGCGACTTGAAGCGCACCCCCTCCTCGGTGAGCCTGCGCAGCCCGGCAAGGCTCATCACCTGATAGCCGCCCGAATCGGTCAGGATCGGGCGCGGCCAGTTCATGAAGCGGTGCAGCCCGCCGAGCGCGGCGATGCGCTCGGCCCCGGGGCGCAGCATCAGGTGATAGGTGTTGCCGAGCACCACATCCGCGCCCGTCGCTCGGACATTCCCGGGCAGCATCGCCTTGACGGAACCGGCCGTGCCCACCGGCATGAAGGCCGGGGTGCGGATCTCGCCGCGCGGCGTGCGGATCACGCCCGTGCGAGCCGCGCCGTCAGCGGCCGCCAGCGAAAACCCGAACTGCGTCGTCATCTGCGTCTCCCTCGCTGCGCGCCCGCACGGCTCCTGCTTCATCGCGGCGCATAGGCCAACTTCGCCGCGGTGTCACGCGGGGTGGACGCTGGCCCCGCCATTCCTTATATATTTGCTAGGAATTGGAAGAGGTCGCCATGACAGTGCACACCGAGGCCGAGGGCGCGCCGCTGATCCGCCCGTCGAGCACGGATCACCCGCTCTACGATCAGATCGCCGAGGCGTGCCGGACGGTCTATGACCCGGAAATCCCGGTCAACATCTTCGATCTGGGGCTGATCTACACGATCGAGATCAATGACGAGGCGGAGGTCGATATCCTCATGTCGCTGACATCGCCGGGCTGCCCCGTGGCGGGAGAGATGCCCGGCTGGGTGGCGGATGCCGTCGAGCCGATCGCCGGGGTCAAGCAGGTCAATGTGCAGCTCGTCTGGGAGCCGCCCTGGGGGCTGGACATGATGAGCGACGAGGCGCGTCTCGAGCTGGGGCTGTTGTAATGTTCGGCATTCCCGGAAACCCGCCGATCAAGCTTACCGAGCGTGCCGCCGCGCAGATCGTCCGGCTGATGGAGCGCGACGGCGCCCATGCCCTGCGCATCGGCGTCAAGAAGGGCGGCTGCGCCGGCATGGAATACACGATGGAATACGTGTCCGCGCCCGAGGAGAACGACGAGGTCGTCGAGCAGGACGGCGCGCGGGTGCTGATCGCGCCGATGGCGCAGATGTTCCTGTTCGGCACCGAGATCGACCACGAGATCGGGCTGCTGGAATCGGGCTTCAAGTTCCACAACCCCAACGTCACCGAGGCCTGCGGCTGCGGCGAGTCGATCCGTTTTGCCGACATGAACCAGCAGGGCTGATCCGCACGCCGCGACCGGGAGGTTACGATGCCCCGCAAGCTCGCCGCCGGCAACTGGAAGATGCACGGCCTCGCCCGCGATCTCTCCGAGCTCGATCGCCTCGCCGCCGATCATTCCGTGCCCGGCTGCGACGTGGTGGTATGCCCGCCCGCGACGCTGCTCGGCCCCGCCGCCGCGCGCCTCGAGGGCACGGCGATCGCGCTCGGCGGGCAGGATTGTCACTTTGCCGCGAGCGGAGCGCATACCGGCGACATCTCCGCCGGGATGCTGCGCGACGCCGGGGCACGCCACGTGATCCTCGGCCACTCCGAGCGCCGCGCCGATCACGGCGAGGATGACGCGACCATCGCCGCCAAGATGGCCGCCGCTCATGCCGCGGGGCTCATCGCCATACTGTGCCTGGGCGAGACCGAGGCCGAGCGCGACGCGGGCGCCACGATCGAGGTGGTCGGCAAGCAGCTCGCCGCCGGGCTCGACGCCGACGCCGACGCCGACAACACCGTTATCGCCTATGAGCCCGTCTGGGCCATCGGCACCGGCCGCACTCCCACCGAGGCGCAGATCGCCGAGGTGCACGGCTTTCTGCGCAGCACGCTGACGGGGCGGCTCGGCGATGCCGGCGAGGCCGTGCGGCTGCTCTATGGCGGCTCCGTCAAGCCCGCAAATGCGGCTGAAATCTTTGCCATCACGGATGTGGACGGCGCGCTCGTGGGCGGGGCCTCGCTCAAGGCGGCGGATTTCTCCGCGATCATCGCCGCGCTCGAGGCCGCCTGAGCGCCGCCGCCACGGTCAGTAGTGGACCACCCGGCCGTAAGCGTCGAGCACGGATTCGTGCATCATCTCCGACAGGGTCGGGTGCGGGAAGACCGTCTCCATGAGCTCGGCCTCCGTCGTCTCCAGCGTGCGGCCCACGACATAACCCTGGATCAGCTCGGTGACCTCCGCGCCGACCATGTGCGCGCCCAGAAGCTCGCCGGTGTCCGCGTCGAACACCGTCTTGATCATGCCCTCGGACTCGCCCATCGCGATTGCCTTGCCGTTGCCGACAAAGGGGAACCGGCCGACATTGACCTTGTGGCCCGCCTCCTTGGCCTGCGCCTCGGTCAGGCCCACGCTGGCGATCTGGGGATGCGAATAGGTGCAGCCGGGGATGCTCTCGGGGCGCACGGGGTGCGGGTGCTTGCCCGCAACCATCTCGGCGACCATCACGCCCTCGTGGCTGGCCTTGTGCGCAAGCCAGGGCGCGGCGGCGAGATCGCCGATGGCATACACCCCCTCGACCCCGGTGCGGCAGTATTCGTCCGTGACGACATGGGATTTCTCGACGGTCACACCGAGCGCCTCGAGCCCCAGCCCCTCGGTGTTGCCGACGATGCCGACAGCGGAGATTACCGTGTCGAAATCCTGCTTGTCGGTCTTGCCGCCGGCCTCGATATGGGCGGTGACCTTGTCCTTGCCGCGGTCGAGCTGCTTGACGCTGGCCTTGGGCTTGATCGTCATGCCCTGCTTTTCGAACTGCTTGTGCGCGAAGGCGGAAATCTCGCCGTCCTCGACCGGCAGGATCCGGTCCATCACCTCGACGACCGTCGTCTCGGCGCCCAGCGTGTTGAAGAAGCTCGCGAACTCGATGCCGATGGCGCCCGAGCCGATCACCAGCAATTTCTTCGGCATCCGCTCGGCGCGCAGCGCGTCCTTGTAGGACCAGACCCGGTCGCCATCCGCTTCGAGCCCCGGCAGGTCGCGCGCCCGCGCCCCGGTGGCGAGCACGATGTGCTTGGCGGCAAGCTCCTCGGTGCCCTTGTCGGTCTTGACGGTAACCTTGCCCTTGGCCGGCACGCTCGCCTCGCCCATCACGACCGTGATCTTGTTCTTCTTCATCAGGTGGCTGACGCCGCTCGAGAGCTGCCCGGCGACCTTGCGCGAGCGTTCGATCACCGCCTTGAGGTCGAAATCGATCTTCTCGGCCTTGAGCCCGAACTCCTTGGCGCGGTGCATCAGGTGAAACACCTCGGCCGAGCGCAGCATCGCCTTGGTCGGGATGCAGCCCCAGTTCAGGCAGATCCCGCCCATGTGTTCGCGCTCCACGATCGCGACCTTCAGGCCGAGTTGCGCGCCCCGGATCGCGGCCACGTAGCCGCCCGGCCCCGCGCCGATCACGATCATGTCGAACGATTTCTCCGCCATCGCCGCCCCTCCGCTGCGTTTTTCCAAGCGCTAGATCATTTCGGGCGGCGCATCAATGCGGCACGTCCCCCTCAGGCGGGCTGCAATTCGCGCACCAGCGCGCCGTAGCCGCCATCGGCGAGAAACGCGGCCTCCGCCTCGGTCGTGTGGCGCCCGAGCGCGGCGTTGCGGTAGGGAAAGCGCCCGAAGCGGCGGATCACCTCGCGATGCGCGCGCGCATGGAGCAGGTTATGCGCCCCCGTCTGCGGCATCCGGCTCGAGATGAGCCGCACGCAGCGGTCCTGGTCGGACTGGCACTCGGAGTGCATCAGCGTCAGGTAGAAGAACTGGCGCTCGGGCTCGGGCACGCGCAGGTCCCAGCCGCGATGCAGCGCCCGCTCGGCGCATTCGCGCGCGAGACGATCGGTCGCGAAGGCGCGCGGGTCCTCGCGGAACATGTTGCGCGGAAACTGGTCGGTCAGGATGATATGCGCCAGCGCGCCGCGCGGGTCCGAGCCGCAGGTGCCGAGCCGTCCATCCCGCGCCGCTTCCCATGCGGCACCGAAGCGGCGCCGGATATCGGCGTCGAGTGCGTCGTCGGTGGCGTACCACCGCTCGGGACCGACGATGTCGAGCCAGTAGTCGAGTATGTTTTCCGGGTCCATGTTATTGCTCCTCCAGCGCACGTCCCCCGGATGAGCATGGCACCCCGATTCCCGCATTACAACGCCGATTTCGCGCGGCTCGCTCCGGGCGCGCAGGGCGTTGCCGTCCGGCTCGTCACCGCGGCGGGAACAGGAGCGACGCGTCGCCGTAGGAAAAGAACCGGTATCGCGCGCGCACCGCGTGATCGTAGATCGCGAGCGTCGTCTCGCGCCCCATGAGCGCCGAGACCAGCATAAGCAGCGTCGAGCGCGGCAGGTGAAAGTTGGTCATCAGCGCGTCGGTGGCGCGAAAGACATGGCCCGGATAGATGAAGATGTCGGTCGCGCCCTGCCAGGGCTGCACGCGCCCCTGCGCATCCGCCGCCGTCTCCAGAAGCCGCAGCGCGGTGGTGCCCACCGGGATGATGCGCCCGCCCGCCGCGCGCGTGGCGTTGATCGCCGCGGCGGCCTCGGGATCGACCCGGCCGCGCTCGGCATGCATGCGGTGCGTGGTGACATCCTCGACCTTCACGGGAAGGAAGGTCCCCGCGCCCACATGCAGCGTGACTTCCGCGGTATCCACCCCGCCGGCGCGCAGCCGCGCGAGCAGGGCGTCGTCGAAATGCAGCGACGCCGTCGGGGCGGCCACGGCGCCGGAATGGCGCGCGAAGACGGTCTGGTAGTCCTCGGTGTCGCGCGCATCGACCGGACGGCGCGCGGCGATGTACGGCGGCAGCGGCATCGCCCCGGCCGCGGCGAGCGCATCCTCGAAGGCCTGACCTTCCCGGTCGAAGCGCAGCCGCACCATCTCGGCCCCGCGCGCCTCGACCGTCGCATTGAGCGTATCGCCGAAGCGGATCACGTCACCCGCCGCGAGCTTGCGCAGGGGCCGCGCGAGCGCCGTCCATCTGCCGTCGGGCGCGGGCGCGGCCAGCGTGACCTCGATGCGCGCCGCGCCGCTGCCATGGGGCGTGGCGCGCTTGCGCTGCCCGGTGAGCCGCGCCGCGATCACCCGCGTGTTGTTGAGCACCAGTCGGTCACCGGCGCGCAGGTGCGCCGGCAGATCGCGCACATGCGCATCCGTGATCGCCGCCCCGTGCGCCACCAGCATCCGCGCCGCCGGGCGCGGACGCACCGGGCGCGTGGCGATGAGCTCCTCGGGCAGCTCGAAATCGAAATCGGACAGCTTCATTGCGCCTCCCATGCGGCGCCGCGGCGGGGGCGTCAAGCGCCGTGCCGGTTTGACTTTCGCGCCGCGCGGGCGAAGTTTCGCGCTGACACAGCAACGGAGGTTTCCCATGCCCGAGACCGGCGATAACGCCCCCGATTTCACCCTGCCGCGCGATGGCGGCGGCGCGCTCACCCTGTCGGCGCTGCGTCCGCAGGCAGTGGTGCTCTATTTCTATCCGCGCGACGACACGCCGGGCTGCACCCGCGAGGCGCAGGGCTTCACAGAACATGCCGAGGCCTTCGCCGCGGCCGGCGCGACGGTCGTCGGGGTGTCGAAGGACAGCGTCGCCAAGCATGACAGGTTCGTCGCCAAGCACGGTCTCGGCGTGGCGCTCGTGTCGGATGCCGAGTCGGATGTGTGCGAACGCTACGGTGTCTGGGTCGAGAAGAAGATGTACGGCAAGACCTCGATGGGCATCGAGCGCGCCACCTTCCTGATCGACGGCGCGGGCCGCATCGCGCGGGTGTGGCGCAAGGTGAAGGTCGATGGCCATGTCGCGGAGGTGCTCGAGGCCGCGCGCGCCCTGAAATGAGAGCGGCATCAGGCGCCGGCGCTGCGGGGCCGGCCGGCGGTCCGCTGCCCGGCCGGCGGCGGGGCTTGGCAGCGCGTCGAAGACGCGTTAGACACCTGTCATGAGCGCGCGCCGCATCACCCGCTGCATCTGCATTATCGGCTGACACTGTCGGGCGGGCGCGCAGTCGTTGTCATCTGAGCGATCCGGCCCGCCCGGCCCGCGAAGGACACGACGATGACCATCCGCCTGCACAATACCCGC
>SLQD01000035.1 GCA_007131685.1 Paracoccaceae bacterium
GGCCGGGGCATGCGCCCGGCGGGCGGCGCGGCGCCGCGGCGTGGCGGGACGGAAACCGATCGCGGAATCCTCGGCCCCCACGGCGAGGGCGGGCAGGTCGTTGGCGTCGGCCACCGGCTCGGGAAGCGGGGCAAGGCTGCTCACATGCTTGACGCCGCGCTCGCGCAGGAGCTTCTGAACCCCGCGGATCGTCATGCCGTCCTCGCGCAGCAGCTTGCGAATGCCCGCCAGCAGCGCGACATCGGCGGGCTTGTAGTAGCGCCGGCCGCCGGTGTGCTTGACGGGGCGCAGCTGCGTGAACTTGCTCTCCCAGAACCGCAGCACATGCGCGGGGGTATCGAGAATCTCCGCTACCTCGCTTATGGTGCGGAACGCGTCGGGGGCCTTGGCCATCATGCGCCCCGATTCCCGCGCGCGACGCGTTCCTTCATGATATGCGAAGGCCGAAAACTCAGCACCCGCCGCGGCTCGATCGGGACCTCTTCGCCTGTCTTGGGATTTCGCCCCATTCTCGGCCCCTTGTGGCGGACATTGAAGGTGCCGAAGGAAGAGATCTTGACGGTCTCGCCGCGCGCCAGCGCATCGGACATGTGCTGCAGCACGCTCTCGACGAGCTGCGCGGAGTCGTTTCGCGACAGCCCCACTTCGCGAAACACCGCTTCGCTCAGATCCATGCGTGTCAGTGTCTTGTTGTTGTTCGACATGCCATCCCCCTGTTGTGACACGAGTTTGGCACAATGGCTTTCCGAGTCAATATCAGTGACTTGGAAAGCGCATTTCGCGCGGCTACCAGCGCAGGACCAGCGCCCCCCAGGCGAGCCCGCCGCCGATCGCCTCGAGGACAAGCAGGTCGCCCCGCCGTATGCGCCCGGCCGCGTAGCCGACCGACAGCGCCAGCGGTATCGACGCCGCCGAGGTGTTGCCGTGATCCTGCACGGTCACGATCACCCGCTCCATCCCGATGCCGAGCCGGTGCGCGGTGCCGTTGATGATGCGCAGATTGGCCTGATGCGGCACGAGCCAGTCGATGTCGTCGGCGCCGAGCCCGGCGCGGTCGAGCGCGGTGTCCGCCGTGGCGGCGAGCTTCTCGATGGCGTGGCGGAAGACCTCCTTGCCCTGCATGCGCAGATGCCCGGCGCGCTGATTGGTGGCCACGCCGCCATCGACGTAAAGTGCCTCGCGGTGGCGGCCGTCCGAATGCAGGTCGACCGACAGCACGCCGCGATCCGCGGTCGCCCCCGCGCCTTCCTGCCCCTCGACGATCACCGCGCCGGCCCCGTCGCCGAAGAGCACGCAGGTCGAGCGGTCGCTCCAGTCCATGATGCGGCTGAAGGTCTCGGCGCCGATCACCAGCACGCGCCGGGCCTGACCGGCGACGATCATCGCCTGCGCGTTGGCCATGGCAAAGACGAATCCCGCGCAGACGGCCTGCACGTCATAGGCGAAGCCGCGCGTCATGCCGAGCCGAGCCTGCACGATCGTCGCCGTGGCCGGGAAGGTCAGGTCCGGGGTGGAGGTGGCGAGCACGATCGCGTCGAGCGCGTCGGCGCCGAGGCCGGCATCGTCGAGCGCGGCGCGTGCGGCCTCGGTCGCCATGGTCGCGGTGGTTTCGTCGTCGGCGGCGAAATGGCGCCGCTCGATGCCCGAGCGCGAGCGGATCCACTCATCCGTGGTGTCGAGGCTGGCCTCGAACTCCGAATTCGGCACGACGCGGGCGGGCAGGTAATGTCCCACGCCACGAACCACGGCCCGGATGGTCATGCGGTGTCACCGTCCTGTTGTGTCGCGCCGTCACCCTGTCCCGGCGCACCCACCGATGCAACCCGCGCCGCGAGCCGCTCCTGAAAGCCCGATTGCGCGAGCTGGAAGGCGAGCTTGATCGCGGCGGAGACCCCGGTCATGTCGGCGGCGCCGTGCGACTTGACCACCGTGCCGTTGAGCCCGAGGAACACGCCGCCGTTGAAGCGGCGCGGATCGATGCGTTTTTGCAGCCGCTTGAGCGCCGGCGTCGCCAGGATTCCCGCGATCTTCGACAGCGGCGTGGCCTGGAAGGACTCGCGCAGCAGATCCTTGATCAGCGTCGCGGTGCCCTCGCCCGTCTTGATCGCGACATTGCCGGTAAAGCCGTCGGTGACGATCACGTCCACGCGCGCTGAGGGGATGTCCCCGCCCTCGACAAAGCCGACGAATTCGAAGCCGCCGAGGTCGGTGGATTGCGCGATGAGCTCATGCGCCGCCTTGAGCTCGCTGCGGCCCTTGTGCTCCTCGGTGCCGACATTCATCAGCCCGACGCGCGGGCAGTCGAGATCGAAGCCGTTGCGCGCATAGGAGGCCCCCATCATCGCGTACTGCAGCAGATCCTCGGCGTCGGCGCGGACATCCGCGCCCACATCGAGCATCAGGTTGAAGCCATGCGGGTTGCGCGAGGGCCACAGGCAGGCTATCGCCGGGCGGTTGACCCCGGGCAGCTTGCGCAGCCGCAGCATCGACAGCGCCATCAGCGCCCCGGTATTGCCGCACGACACCGCGACCGTCGCCGCTCCGTCGCGCACCGAATCGAGCGCCGACCACATGGAGGTGTCCTGCCCGTTACGCACCACCTGTGCGGGCTTGTCCTCCATCGCCACCGCGCGCGGCGCGTGCACGATGCGGCAGCGGTCGCTCAGCCCTTCAGACCCGTCGATCAGCGGCGCGAGCTCGGCCTCGTCACCATGCAAGATGAAGGCGATCTCGGGATTCTTGCGTGCCGACAGTTCCATCCCCGCGACGACCTCCGCCGGGCCGCTGTCGCCGCCCATCGCATCGACGGAGATCGTCACCCGAGAGCCGGCATGCGAGTGCGCGCCGGCCTGAGCGGCCTCAGGGGTGCCATCGGACGCCATTCCGAGCGCAACGCCGCCGGGGATCAGGCCGCGTCGTCGTCCAGATCGACTTCGTCGGCCGTCGCGACGACTTCGCGCCCGTCGTAATGACCGCAGGCGGCGCAGACGTGGTGCGGACGCTTGAGTTCGCCGCAATTGCCGCACTCATTGGGGTTGGCCGCGGTGAGCGCGTCGTGCGCCCGGCGCATGTTGCGGCGCGAGCGGGTAACCTTGTTCTGGTGGACGGCCATGATTGATCCTCTGATGTCTCGACTGGATTGCAGGGGACGGGGCGGCCCCGGCCACGGCGTTTCCCGACCGCCATTACAACGATGCGGCGGCGCGTCCAACCCCGGTTTTTACAGCCCGCAGAAAAATACATGCATCCGCGCGCGATGCAAGAGCGCCGCGAGGCCGCGGCCGGCCATCCCGGCGCCGCCGCCGGCATCACTCCTCGCCGCGATCGAGCTTGTCGCGCAGCCCGGCGAAGGGGCGCGCATCGTCGTCGCGCAACGGGGTGACGCCGGGCGCGGCATGGACCGCCTCGCCGAGCTCTGCACCGTCGCGGCGCGGGTAATCGGGCATCGCGAGGGCGAGCGCCTCGATCATCACGGCGGCCGGGTCGATCACCGCGCCGAGCGGCTCGAGCGTCTCGTCCTCGGGAATCTCGGCCTCTTCCTGCTCTTCGGGGCGCCAGTCGGCGAGATAGCGGCGCAGCACCGGGGTGTCGATGCGTGTCGTCACCGGCTCGAGCGAAACCACGCAGTCCTGCACCACCGTGGCGCCGAGCGCCGCCTCGAGCCGCCAGTCGCGCCGGCCCTCGGGCCGCAGAGTGCCCGCCAGGCGCAGCTTGCGCACCGCGCGTGCGCCCAGATATGCGGCGATCGCCGCGCGGGTTCCGGCGTCGGGCTCGATCTCGAACGCCACCGCTTCGCGTCCGCTCAGCTCTGCCGGGCGCAGCGGTTGCGACAGCGGCAGCGCGGGGCTGTCATTCTCGTCGGGCATCGCGGCGGCCTTTCGGGGCTTGGCGCGCAAGGTGCATTCTTGAACCGGACGCGTTCCTTCGGTAAGCGGGATAAAAGCCGGAGCGGGCCGAGGCAAGAGGGCGGTATGAGCATCAGCAAGAATGTCCTGCGCGGGGCGGTGGCCGGGGTCACCCTGCTCGCGCTCGCGGCCTGCAGCGCGACCTACCGCAATCACGGCTACACCCCGCTCGAGTCGGATCTCGAGCGTGTCGCCGTCGGGCAGGACACGCGCGACAGCGTGGCCGAGAAGATCGGCCATCCCGGCTCGGAGGGGCTGCGCGAGGCGGATGCCTGGTATTACGTCCAGAGCCGCTGGCGCCATTTCGCCTATAACGAGCCCGAGGAGGTCGATCGCGAGGTCCTCGCCATTAGTTTCGCCGCCGACGACACGGTCACGAATATCGAGCGCTTCGGGCTCGAGGACGGCGAGATCGTCGCCCTGTCGCGCCGTGTGACCGATACCACCACGGTGCGCGGCGCCGGCACGCTGCGCCGGCTCTTCGCCAATATCGGCGGCCTCGATCCGCGCCGGCTCGTGGGGAACTGATCCGGGCTTGCGAAGCTCACTGCGCGGGCGCGAAGGCGAGGGCCACCCCGTTGATGCAGTAGCGCAGCCCCGTCGGCGCCGGCCCGTCCTCGAAGACATGGCCCAGATGCGCATCGCAGCGCGCGCAATGGACCTCGGTGCGGCGCATGAAGAGCTTGCGGTCCACCTGCGTGCCCACCGCCTCGGCCGCGATCGGCTGCCAGAAGGAGGGCCAGCCGGTCCCCGAGTCGAACTTGTGCGCCTGATCGAAAAGCGCCGCGCCGCAGCATACGCAGGTGAAACGCCCTGCGGCCCCGGGAAAATCGTCATGGGTGAAGGCACGCTCGGTGCCGTGGCGGCGGGTGACGCGATACGCCTCCGGCGATAGCTGAGCGCGCCACTCCTCGTCGCTCTTGCGGATCTTGCCGGGCGCGGGGCGCGGCGCGGCGTCGTCTGTCTCGGACATGGTCCCTCCTTGCGTCCGGTTGGCTCACACCGCATACTTAACAGCGTATCGCCGGTCGCCAAGTCCCGTCGGGGAGCCCGTCAATGCTGCTTCGAAAGGGGCGCTTCACCGCCCGCGTCGCCGCCACGGCGCAAGACGTCGAAGGGGCACAGGCCCTGCGCCACCGCGCCTTCAAGGGCGGCGAGGGGCAGGACAGGGACGACTTCGACCCACTCTGCGAGCATGTTCTCGTCGAGGCGCCGGGCGGCGAGCTCGCGGCCTGTTTCCGGCTGCGCGAGCATGCCAATGCCGCTGCGGCGCAGCATGGCTACACGGCGCAGTTCTATGCGCTGGAGGGGCTTGCGGCGCTGCCGGGGCCGATGGTGGAGATGGGGCGCTTCTGCATCCGGCCGGGCGCGATCGATCCCGATATCCTGCGCTTGGCCTGGGGGGCGCTGACGCGGCGCGTCGAGGCGGCGGGGGTGCAGCTGCTCTTCGGGTGCGCCTCCTTCGCGGGCGCGGCGCCGACATTGCATCGCGACGCGCTCGCGCTGCTGCGCGCGCGCCATCTCGGCCCGGCGCCGCTGCGCCCGGCGCCGCGCGCGTCGCGGATCTTTCCCTTCGCGCGCTCGCTCGCACGGGTCGAGCCCGACCCGCGCCGTGCGGTGCGCGGCCTGCCGCCGCTCCTGCGCAGCTATCTGGCGATGGGGGGGTGGGTGTCGGACCATGCCGTGATCGATACCGAACTCGATACGCTGCATGTCTTCACCGGCCTCGAGATCGCCGCGATTCCCGCTTCGCGCAAGCGGCTTCTGCACAACCTTGCCGCGCCCGATCTTGACGCCGAACCGGTCGGCGGCTAGCCGGTCGCCATGGCGCGCGCACCGCTCTTGCAGCTTTCGGGCATCGGCCTCGGATTCGGCGGCACGCCGCTGTTTTCCGGGCTCGATCTCGTCGTGCACGAGCGCGACCGCGTGGCGCTGGTGGGGCGTAACGGGGCCGGCAAATCCACCCTGATGCGGGTGATGGCCGGGCTCGCCGAGCCCGATACCGGCGCGCGCACCCTCGCGCCCGGCATGCGCGTCGGCTATCTCGAGCAGGTGCCGGATTTCTCGGGGTTCGACACGCTCGGCGCCTTTGCCGCCGCCGATCTGCCCGCCGAGGAGACCTACCGGGTGGAGATGGTGGCCGAGGGGCTGCGTTTCGATCTCGATACGCCGGTGGCGACGGCCTCGGGCGGCGAACGCCGGCGCGCGGCGCTGGCGCGGCTTCTCGCGGATGCACCGGAGCTGATGCTGCTCGACGAGCCCACCAACCATCTCGACATCGCCGCCATCGAATGGCTCGAGGAGCGGCTGCGGAGCACCCGCGACGCCTTCGTTCTCATCTCGCATGACCGGCGTTTCCTGACCGAGCTCACCCGCGCGACGCTGTGGGTGGATCGCGGCGCCGTGCGCCGGTCGGAGCGCGGCTTCGCCGATTTCGAGGCCTGGCGCGACAAGGTCTGGGCCGAGGAGGACGCGCAGCGTCACAAGCTCGACAAGCGCATCAAGGCCGAGACGCACTGGGCCGCCGAAGGGATCAGTGCGCGGCGCAAGCGCAACCAGGGGCGGTTGCGCAACCTCGAGACGCTGCGCGCCGAGCGCCGCGCCATGATCCGGCGCGAGGGCGCCGCGGCGATGGCGCTCGAGTCGGGCGAGCGCTCGGGCAAGCTGGTGGCCGAGGCGCGCGGCATCTCCAAGCGATACGGCGACACGCCGATCCTGCGGGATTTCTCGCTCAAGGTGCTGCGCGGCGACCGCGTCGCCCTTGTCGGCCCGAACGGCGTGGGCAAGACGACGCTCCTGCGGCTGCTCACCGGCGAAGAGGCGCCCGATAGCGGCGAGGTGCGCCGGGGCACGAAGCTGGAGCTCGCCGTCTTCGACCAGGCCCGCGCGCAGCTCGATCCGGATGCGTCGCTTTGGGAAAACCTCACGGGCGATCCGCAGATGCGCGTGGCCGGCGCGCATGACCAGGTCATGGTGCGTGGGACGCCGCGCCATGTGGTGGGCTATCTCAAGGAGTTCCTCTTCGATGACGCGCAAGCGCGCGCGCCGGTGCGATCGCTGTCGGGGGGCGAGCGGGCGCGGCTTCTGCTGGCGCGGCTGATGGCGCGGGAGTCGAATCTCCTGGTGCTCGACGAGCCGACCAACGATCTCGATGTCGAGACGCTGGATCTGCTTCAGGACCTGCTCGGTGCCTATGAGGGCACGGTGCTGCTCGTCAGTCACGACCGCGATTTCATCGACCGGGTGGCCACGACGACGGTCGTGCTCGAGGGCGACGGGCGCGCGACCGTCTATGCCGGCGGCTACAGCGACTATCTCGCGCAGCGCGCGGCCGGGCAGACAGGGCAGACAGGGCAGACAGGGCAGACAGGGCAGACAGGGCAGGCCGCGCGCGGCAAGGGAGCGGCAGAGTCGGGCCGGGGGCGCAAGACGGCCCCCGCGCGCAGCGCGTCCGCGCGCTCCGACCCGCTCAGCTTCACCGAGCGCCACCGGCTCGAGGAACTGCCCGGCGAGATCGACCGGCTCGAGGCCGAGATCGCGCGCCTCGCCGAGCTTCTGTCGGATGCCGGGCTCTTCGAGCGCGCGCCGGAGAAATTCGAAAAGGCGACCAAGGCCCTCGCCGCGCGGCAGGAGGCCCTCGAGCGCGCCGAGGCCGAATGGATGGCGCTCGAGGAGAAGGCCGCCGGGTAAGGCGCGGCGCGATTCGCCGTCGCCGGCGCCAGCCGCCGCTCGCGATGCGCCGCGCGGCGCCCGTATGTTGCATCCATGTCACGCCGTCGCGCAGTGTTTTCCTGCACGGAACCGGCGCGGGCGGCGGAATGCGGCGACATCCCGCCATCGGCGCCTGTCGCGTAACATCGCGCGCATGAGGGAAAATTTCGCCCATCGCGCAGTCGATGGCGAAGCGGTTCACGGCCCCGTCGGCAGGGCTCTGCCGATGGTTGCGGCCGGGATCGGGAAAAGGCCGGGACGCTTTGAATTCCAGCGCATTTTCCCATAGCCATTGCCTACGCGGACATGTCGGTTACAACGGCACCAGAGGGCCGCGAAGCCACAGAACACACAGACGCGAAGGAGACGACGTGATGATCAGGAAGTTTGCGATGGCGACCGCCGCGATTGCGCTGGCAGCGCCCGCTTTTGCGGGCGGCAAGATGGAGCCGATCGAGGAGCCCGAGGTGGTCGAGCCGCCGATGCAGGAACCCGTCGCTCCGGCGCGCAGCTGGACCGGGCCCTATGTCGGCCTCAACGGCACCTACATCGACGCCACGGCCACC
>SLQD01000201.1 GCA_007131685.1 Paracoccaceae bacterium
CGCCGTCGCCGGCGGTGATGGTGGTTTCGCCGCGCTGGCCCCAGACCCGGTTGTCGCCGTCGCCCACGGTGATGCGGTTGGTGCCGGGGCCGCCGCCATAGATCAGGTTGTCGCCGTCGCCGACAATAATGCGCGCATCGCCCGGGCCGCCGCCAATCACGTTGTTGCCGTTGCCGGCAAAGATCGTATCGTCGCCCGGCCCTGCCCACACCCGGTTATCGCCATCGCCCGCGAAGATCGCGTTGTCCCCGGGCCCACCGTATATGACATTATCGCCGTCACTGCCGATGAACGTGTTGTCGCCCCCAACGCCACGGGCGGTTGAGCCTTCTGCCATGACAATGACGTCGTCGCCATCCGTCCCCCAGAAGGTATTCCCCTTTTCGGTCATCAGGATCTTGCCGTCATCCGCAAGCTCTTGGATCTCTGGCTGATCGAGCGCCAGCATCACCTGCATGCGCTCATGCGCATCCAGATCCTCGAGATCGGTGTCCTCCGATAGGCCCGAGCCGTAAAGTTCGATCATCACGATCTCGTAGGCGTCAAGCGAAATACTGATCATTCCGTCGCCCCCGAGCATTTCTGAAATCTCAACATCGTCCATGGATGCAAAGACCAGCGGCGAAGTCGGATCCGTCACGGGGTTACCAGAGTCGTCCACAGCGCCAATACGGGTGCCGGCGAGGTCGCTGATGTCATATATGGAAAGCATCGCCAGATCGCTGAAGCTGACCTCGATCTCTTCGTCAGTTCTCGACGAAAGAAAAAGGATCGAATCGTCACCGTCCGAAAAGGCGTGAATCGCGTAATCCTCTGACGTCTCCTCAACCGAAACGGGCCTCATCCCCTCGACGTTATTTATCAAGAGCTTTAGCGTCGCACCCCCCGGGGTCAGTTCGTATCCGGGCCCATCCTCGTCGTCATCTACCTCGCGGCCCGCACGGGTGGGTAGTCGGTCATACAACGTGCCCCAGAACGATGCGGCATCCACCCCGCGTTCCGCCATGAAATCGAAGATCTCGAGAACGCTGGATCCTTGATCGAGGCCGTATTCACCTTCGCCCTGCGCGTGGACGTTATATTCCGAAACATAAGTCTCGAGTTCAGAGAATCCTTCTGCATCCTTCCACTCATCCAGCCGATCGAAAACGCCAGGCGAGTTCTTCACATTTTCAAAGAATGATGGATAAAAGTGCGTGACGACGACGTCGATTGCCTCACGCGCCTCCATGCTGAGTTCAGCCAGGATGTCCTCGTTATCTTCAGGTTCCCACCCGAGGCTTACCTGAGCGCCGATCCGCGGCTCTTCCCAGTCCTCGGGAACGGCGCCTTGTTCGCGCAAATCGTCGAAGAGCTCCTGCAGACGGGTTGCATATTCATCAACGATCATGCCGTATTCGGACGCCGTCATCCTGTCGTCTTGATACCAGAACTCGTTTCCAATTTCGAAAATATCAATTGAAACTTCGCCATATGTGCCGGTAAGGATTGCTTCAACCTTTCCGATCAGGCCGTCGATCAAATCTGCGTCGGGAATACGCTCCCCATACTCTCCGTCCGTCAGATATGCCTCTGTTGGCAGAACGAACTGAATATCCATATCCTGCTCGGCGGCGAAGGCGAACATCTCGGTTGGTGTGGTGATCCTCTCATCTTCATCAATGTTGCCATCAAAATCTGGATCCCAGAAGTCATCGTAATATTCCCCACCGGGGCCGAGATGCTCTTCTACGACCGTTCCACCACCGAAGCGCAGTCCGGTAAAACCCATGTCTTCGACGAAGTTAGTGAATGAGCTGTCGTCATCGAGATAATCCTTCGTAAAGACGACATTGGCCCCTAGCATTTCCGAGGATATTTCATCGCCAGAATATTCAATTTCACCGAAATTGAAATCGTGATAATCTGCGACAGGTTCGCTTTGAGCGATTTGGGTCATCGGATTGCCTCGACACAACAGATTGGCGGATGAGTTTGGAAGCTTGTCCAACAATGACTCTTCGCTGAGTAGGATCAAGATTTTTGTTTTCAGGAATTTCCAGAATCTTTCGAATTATTATAATTCATTCGAATCTATTTTATTAATGAATGGGAAGTGTTGACGATGTATTGAAGCTGAGTCCGGCGGCCTGGCGCGCTACTGTGACCTCCCGTAGCACTCCAGCATTCTCCCTCACAAGTGCGAGCAGGGTCGGTTTAGCGCGCGCCGACATCTTCGGCGGTGCACGGGCCTTCAACGTTCAACGGCAGTGGAGCAGCATAGCGAACCAGAAGGGGCGGACGCTCCATGGCGAGTAGAGGACATCAGCGGCACTCGGCAGCGGATCGCCGAGTAGGCCCGTGCCATCCCTTGACGCAGCGACGAAGCGTTCGCCCATAACCAGTAGGGAGTGGCGTTTGTGTCGACCGACGCTTGTGTTTCGCTTTGTTGCCCTGCATGGTGTAAGTCTCGATGAAGCGTTGCTGCGCCGGATGGTATAATGGCCCCGAGCAGTCATTTGTGATCCTGTAGACGCGCATCCGCGTGGTCGGTCATCGGCATTTCGGAATGGGGCGAAGAGGTAAAGCATGGCGTTGGCGGTGCAACTGCATGAGCACTATGCGATCATCGCCAGTGACGGTGTCGAGGTTGCCGGGCGCAATGCGATCATCAAATGCATCCGGTCTCCGATCCTGTGCATGCCGCAGTTGAACGCGGCTCTCGTTGTCGTCGGGAGCCGCGGTCTGGCTGAGTTCATCAACATGCACACGCCGCCTCATGTCACGGGTTTCGACGCGTTGGTCGCGGCGCTTCCGTCGATGATCTCGAGCGCGCTGCACGCGGTCCACACCCGGGACTTCGCTCTCGACGAGGCTTCTCCACGAAACATTGTCGTTACCGGCTGGTCGGAATCAGCGCAGAAGTTCGTTGCCTATGAGGTGTCGGGGCACGACCTGTCGGCTCGTGCGCGGGATGCGTGCAATACCGTGAAGATGCGGAGGATACCGGCCGGTAAAATCTGGAGCAACTTCGCGCTCGACAGCAACACCCGCGCACTCACGGGTCTCGATCAGGGAACCGGCGATGATGATGACTACAATAGGTTGATCCGCCAGATATTCGCGGCGCGTATTCGGTATGCGCTCAGCCCGGATCCGATCGCTGCGGGCACCCCTGTCGCCGGGGGCTTCATCAAGCTCGCGATCGTGAGCCGTGACCTCCACAGGATCTGGATTCCGCATCGCTGGGAGGAAGACCGGGTCGGAGCGACCCTCGATCCGGATCCTGCGGAGCGGCTCCCAGAGCAGTTTTGCGCGGTTCATCCGTCTGTCGCGGCCGGCAAGCGCCGCTGACTGGACCCCTCCCCGCTCGGCGGTGGTCGTCGCGTCGGGATCATGACGCAGGCCGCGGTCAACCGCCACAACATCAGGCCTGTGCGGCCGGCAGATTGGCTGCCTCCGCCTCTCGTGCGTGGGAAGCGCGACCGCAACGGAAAGCACGCGCATCCAGAATACCGTGTTCCTGGCGCTCGATCTGTCGCGAGTGTCAGCCAGCTAGGTGTGCCATCGTTCTGGCCGGCCCACGGGGCCGGTGTGGCCCGAGCCCGCGCTTCCTTCGCCCTCGCCGGTCGGCCCCACGCATCAACGGCGAAACCCCGCCTATCCAGCACTAACCCAATAGCGTTAACGGCGCGTGACCAGTATGGTTCGGTATCACACTCGAGCCCGAGCGGAGCGGCGCCATGCCAATTTCGGAATTCCAGCATGTAGGCTTTATTCGGTGCGTGGGCGAGCGCGGTGAGACGGTGCCCGTGCATGAGTTCCGGGCGGTCTCGCTACTACCGACCGGCGAGCGGCGCTTTCGCCCCGAACGGCGCTATCGGCTTGAGAGCGGAGACAATGTTCACCGTGACGAAGAGGGTGGCTTCCAGGTGACTTCTACAGGCTACCGCTTGACCCTTCGCGAAACCAAGCAAGCTGACGCGACGCCGCTTCGCGGTCCGGGAAGTTCGTCCGTGCGCGGGTGATCAGTCTTCAGCTCGATCCTGTTCCGTCACTGCCTCTGCACGCGCCGCTGTATCCATCCCGCGCTCGTCGCCCCTCGGTGTCCGCATTGTCGTTACGCCATGCTGCGACGTCCTTCGACTGGGTCGGCTGTGGTCCGGCTTCGAACCGGCGCAATGCGCGCCCCAAGGCTTCGCGCTCATCTTCCCACTTTTCCTGTGTCGCGAGATGATCAAGATCTCGCAGGACCTTGGTTGGGATTTCGGCCTCCGCAACAGCGAGCGTCTCCGACAGCTTCTGCTCGAGAGCGCGGAACCCGTTCTCACGGGAAAAGGCTTGCATGTCGCGTAGGACATCGAAGAGCCAAGAGTATCTCATGGGCCTGCTCGCTGATTTTGGTTCATATAGGGCTCACCTGATACAACTTTAAGGTGAATAATTCGTTAAGAGCAGCGATCGGCATCGCGCTGGCGCATCTCGATACGGACAATCGATTAGGTCAGCTGGTCGCTACGCGCGAGAGGTGATCTGGACCCGTGGGCGGCTGCGTTGCCTGAGCCAGACGCGCGGCTCGCGGCGTTATGGCGGTTTGCTCTTTCACCTTCCGTTCCCGCCATGTCCAGGCTTTCGTTTGCACTGAAATACTTGATTTCGGGCGCTTTCGCTTTGGATTGCAAATCCGTGTACGCGGGTTCGAATCCCGCACTCGCCTCCAGCTTCAGCATCGCCGCCGCGCGGGCTAGTTCGAGCCGCGGAAGATGCCGAGCACCTCGCGCATCACATCCTCGGCCGCCGAGCGCACGCCGCCCGAACGCGACGGGGCCTGCGGCGAAGAGGGCTGCGGCTGTGCGCTCCTCGGCGCCTCGGCGACGGGGCGCCGTTCCTCGGGGCGGATCATCGGCAGCTCGCGCGCGGGCAGGTCCGCATGGATGCGCGCCATCGTCTCGCGCCAGATCTCGGCGGGCAGTCCGCCGCCGGTCACCCCGGTGAGCGGGGTATTGTCGTCATAGCCCATCCAGACCCCGGCGACGTAATCCGCCGTGAACCCGATGAACCAGGCATCGCGCGCGGCCTGGGTGGTGCCGGTCTTTCCGGCGGCCTCGCGGCCTGGCAGGCGCGCGCGCTCGCCGGTTCCGGCCTCGATGACCTGATGCATCATGTAGGTCAGCTTGTGCGCCGCCTCCGGCATCAGCACCCGATCGCCGATGCCACCCGCGAGCCCCATGAGCGACTCGTCGTCACCCGCCAGCCGCAGCTCGCGCAGGCCGTAGGCGCGCACCGAGCTGCCGCCGTTGAGGATGCCGGCATAGGCGCCCGTCATCTCCAGCAGCGACGCCTCCGACGCCCCGAGCGCGAGCGCCGGTCCATCCGCCAGATCGCCGCTCAGCCCGAACTCGCGCGCCACCTTGCGCACGAGATCGCGCCCCATCGCCTCCGACACCTTCACCGCCGGCACGTTGAGCGATTGCGCGAAGGCTTCGGTGAGCGTGACCAGCCCCGCATGCTCGCGTGTATAGTTGCGCGGCGTCCACTCCCCCGAGCCGGGGATGTGCAGCGTGTAGGGCGCATCCTCGACGGTGTGATGCGGCTCGTGGCCCAGATCGAGCGCGGTGGCATATACGAAGGGCTTGAAGGCCGAGCCGGTCTGGCGCATGGCCTGCGCGGCGCGGTTGAAGGCGCCACCGTCGCGCCGGTCGCGCCCCCCGACCATGGCACGCACGGCCCCGTCCGCCGACATCACCACGATCGCGGCCTGCGCCTCGGAGCCCTCGCGCACGCGCTCGGCAAAGACCGTGTCGAGGGCCTGTTCGGCGGCGGTCTGGATGCTCTGATCGAGCGTGGTGTGCAGGATCACGTCCTCGGTGGTGGTCCTGCTGAGAAAGGACGGCGCCTCCGACATCACCCAGTCGGCGAAATGGCCGCCGGCGCGGGCCTCGGCGGCCTGCGACAGCCGCGCGGGATTGTCGCGCGCATTCTGCGCTTCGGCGGCGTCGAGATAGCCCTGCTCCTCCATCAGGTCGATGATGATCCCCGCGCGCGTCTGCGCGCCGGCGAGGTTGCGGGTGGGCGCATAATGCGACGGCGCCACCAGAAGCCCCGCAAGCATCGCCGCCTCGGCGGCGTTCAGCGTGTTGGCGCTCTTGCCGAAATAGCGCTGCGCGGCGCCTTCGAAGCCGCGCGCCCCGGCGCCGAGATAGGCGCGGTTGAGATAGATGGTGAGGATGTCGTCCTTGAGGTATTTCGCCTCGAGCGCGAAGGCGTAGGGCACCTCCTGGATCTTGCGCCACAGCGATGTGCGGCGGCAGTCGCGCTCATAAGCGGCCTCGCTCTCCCATTCGCTCGAGTCGTAGGGCCGCCCGAGGCAGAGCAGCTTGGCGAGCTGCTGCGTGATCGTGGAGCCGCCATGGCCCGAGAACGGCCCGCGGCCCTGCGAGAGATTGATGCGCACCGCGCTTGCGATGCCGCGCGGGCTGATGCCGAAATGGGTGTAGAAGCGGCGATCCTCGGTGGCGATGATCGCGTTGCGCAGATGCGGCGAGACATCCGCCGCGGTGATCTGGCCGCCGAAGGTCTCGCCGCGCCAGGCATAGACCTCGTCATTGGTATCGAGCAGCGTCACCGAACCGCGCGTGCGCGCATCCAGAAGCTCGCCCTTGGGCGGCAGGTTCGCGTAGTGATAGAGCGTCGTGCCCGCCACGATCAGCGCGATCAGCGCCGCCACCCGCCAGGTCAGCCCCCAGAAGATCCGCAGCACCCCGCGCAGGAGCCGCGAGAGCAGCCCGCGCCGGACCGGCGCCCTGCTGCGGCGCGTCGTCTTGCGCGCCGGGGCGCCGCGCAGCCTGGGCGTGGTCTTGCCGGATTTGCGTTTCATGGGCCTGCCTGCTCGCCGCGTCCGTGGTGTGTGGTTTTCCTTTTGGTCCATCCTAGCGCGTCCGCACGCAGATGTTGAGGGCGTCAGCGGGCGGCGCCGCGATTTTTTGTTGTGCCCAAATGTTGGGCACCTGCCCGGATTCGTGCAGCCGATCTGCGATTTCTTCGCTGCGATGCCGCATTTCCGAGCGCCGACCGTTGTCGCGCGGCGCCGTCGTGGCGCTTGGTGACAGACGCGATCGAGGGGCGCAGCCGTCCCCGCACAGTGAAAGGTCAGCGACGTGAAACTCATCATCGCAGCAATCAAGCCGTTCAAGCTCGAGGAGGTGCGCGAGGCGCTCACCGCAATCGGCGTGCGCGGCATGATGGTCACCGAGATCAAGGGCTTCGGCTCCCAGTCGGGGCACACCGAGATCTATCGCGGCGCCGAATACGCCGTGAACTTCGTGCCCAAGGTCCGGCTCGAGATCGCCGTGAGCGACGCGATGGCCGACCAGGTCGTCGATGCGATCGCGAAGACCGCGCGCACCGACAAGATCGGTGACGGCAAGGTGTTCGTGCTCGACCTCGCGCATGCGCTGCGCGTGCGCACCGGAGAAACCGACGACGACGCGCTCTGACGCGCCGGCGTGACCCGTAACGAGAGGTAACACATGAAACGCACCGGACTCCTATCCGTGGCGGTCGCCGCAGTACTGCTGCCGTCGCTCGCGCTGGGGCAGGACGAGAACGGCCTCGCCGAAACCGTCGAAATGCTGAGCA
Organism: Paracoccaceae bacterium; assembly: GCA_007131685.1. Lineage (GTDB taxonomy): Bacteria > Pseudomonadota > Alphaproteobacteria > Rhodobacterales > Rhodobacteraceae > Alkalilacustris. Next base: position 7,618 of record SLQD01000201.1, read on the forward strand.
CCGAGATGGTGTTCATCTTCAACACGCTGCTGTTCCTGATCGGCGGCTTTCTCGTGTTCTTCATGGCCGCCGGGTTCTGCATGCTCGAGGCGGGCATGGTGCGCGCCAAGAACACCACGATGCAGCTCACCAAGAACATCGCGCTGTTCTCGCTCGCCGCGATCGCCTATTTCGTCGTCGGCTTCATGATCATGTATCCCGGCGATGGCTGGATCATCGAGGGCTGGCTGGGGATGCCGCTGCTGACCGTGCTCGAACCCGTCGGGGTGAGCTTCGACGCGGTCGCGGATATCGAGTATGCGTCGGTCGGGTCGGATTTCTTCTTTCAGCTGATGTTCTGTGCTGCGACGGCCTCGATCGTGTCTGGCGCGGTGGCCGAGCGCATCAAGCTGTGGCCCTTCCTCGTCTTCGTGGTGATCCTGACCGGCCTGATCTATCCGATCCAGGCGTCCTGGTCCTGGGGCGAGGGCTGGCTCGACGGGATCGGCTTTTCCGATTTCGCGGGCTCGTCGATCGTGCATTCGGCCGGCGGCTGGGCGGCGCTCACCGGGGTGATCATCCTC
>SLQD01000240.1 GCA_007131685.1 Paracoccaceae bacterium
CCTGCCCGCCGCCGACGCCGGCGAAGCCGCCGCGGCGCGCGACGCGGCCGAGCCGATCGGGCTGAGCGGGCTCGAGGCCAGCCTCAACGATGCCGGCCTGCGCGACGCCGTGGACCGGATCAGCGGCACCGGCGGCGACGGAGTGACGCTGGGCTTCGCGGCGGTGCGGTTTACCGATCTGATGCCTTGGCTCGACACCGTCGAGGCCGTGGCGGGCTACACGCTCGACACGCTGCGCCTCGCGCGCGGCGACGATCCCGCCACGGTCAGCGCCGAGATCGTGCTGGAGCCGCGCTCGTGATCCGGGGGGTCGCGGCGGTCCTCGGGCTCGCGCTCGGCCTTGTCGCGGCGGCGCTGTCGGAGGCGCGGATGGGCCACCTGCGGATGCTCGCGGGCGATGCGCTGCCGCACTGGAGCACGGCGATCGCCGATGATGCGCGGCTGCGGCGCGGGCGCGCGGCGCCCGGGAATCCGGACCCGCATGGCGCGGTGCTTCAGTGGGCGCTCGACGGGGTGGACCGTGACGGTTTGCGCTGGCGCGTCGAGCTGACCGCGCCCGGCGCACGGCTCGAGGCGCGCGCGCGCCTCGCCCCCGCGGCGCCGCGGAACCTGCGGCTGAGCGAATTTTCCGGCGCCGTGGAGCTTGCACCGCTGACCGCTGCGGCGCACACCGAAAGTGCGGTCGCTCTCGACGCGGACGGCCGCATCGCGCTGCAGGGCGGTCAGGGCCGCTTCGATCTGCGCGCCGGGCGCCTTGCCGCGCTCGAGGCGCAGGGCGCGCTCGAGGCGGTCACGATCGCCGGGCGCGATTTCGGCGCCGGGCCGGCGCGGCTGGAGTTGACCTCGGCGCCGGACTGGTCGCTGCGCGCCGGGCTCGAGGGCCGCGCGGGTGCCGCCCGGCTCGAGGCGCAGGGCAGCGGCGCGGGCGCCGCGATCACGCTCGCGCTCGAGGATCCGGACGCCCTGCCCAGGGACTGGCGCACGCAGCTCGGGATGGCGGACGGCGTCCTGCGCGCGACGCTGCCAGGCCCCGGCTAGCCCTGCACCATCGCCTGCATGTCGAAGATCGGCAGCAGGATCGCCAGCACGATCACCAGCACCAGCCCGCCCACGATCACCATCGAGAGCGGCTCGAGCAGCACGGCGATGCGCTTTCGCTCGGTGCGCATCCAGCTTTCGGCGAGCACCGCGGCGCGCTCGGTCATCGGGCCGACCCGCGCCGACGCCTCGCCCGCCTCCACGAGCTGGCGCGAGACGGGATGCAGGAAACTCACCCGGCCGAGCGCCCGCCCCAGACTTTCGCCGCGGCGCAGCGCCTCGCCCGCCGCCTCGGCCTCCGCGCGAAACGGTCCCACCGACAGCACCGCGGCCGCATGCCGCAGCGCCGCATCGAGCGGCAGCCGCGCATTGATCACCAGCGCCAGCGTGCGCAGATACTGCGCCGCCGCCGCCATGCGCATGAAGCGCCGCGTCAGCGGCACGGCGAGCAGCACCCGGTCGCGCCGCGCCCGAAGCGCCGGCACCCGCCCCGAGGCCAGCCCGAACAGCACCAGCCCCGCCAGCGCCCCGAGAATGAGCGGCCAGTGCCGCTCGATCACCGCGACGGCGGCGAGCATCGCCTGGGTGAGCGCGGGAAGCTCCTGCCCGGCGGCCTCGAACATCGCCACGATCTCGGGCGCCACCGTCACCATCAGCACGCCGCACACGAGAAGCGCCACGACCGTCACGAAAGCCGGGTAGATCAGCGCCGAGGCCATCTGCGCGCGCTCGGCCGAGGAGGTTTCGAGATGTTCGGCGAGGGTCTCGAAGACTGCGGCGAGCTCGCCCGAATGCTCGCCCGCGCGCACCGCGGCGAGGAAATAGGGCGGCAATTCGCGCCCGCGCCCGAGCGCCTCCGACAGCGCGTCGCCCTGCATCAGCCCGGCCTTGCCCTCGGCGGCAAGTGCCTCGATGCTCGGCGCGCTGGCCGAGCTCTGCACCGCGTCGAGCGCCGCATCCGCCGCGAGCCCCGCCGAGAGCAGCACCGCCATCTGCCGGGTGAAGACGGCGAGCATGTCACGATCGATGCGCCGCGCGAAACCCCGCCGGCGCAGCGCCGGCGCCGCCCCGCCGCCGCGCGGGACGATCTCGGCGGGAAGAAGCCCCCTCGCACCGATCTGCTCGGAGGCCTCGGTCTCGCTCTCGGCGACCACGACGCCGCGCCGCCGCCGCCCCTCCGGGGTGTAGGCGACATAGCCGTAGGGTCTCATTGCGTGTCGCCGAGCACGCGGGTGACCTCGGCGAGCGTCGTCTCGCCGCGCGCCGCGCGCCCCAGCCCGCGCGCGAACAGACCCGCCTCCGGCGCGCCGCCGAGCTCGCGCATGCGCTGCTCGGAGGCGCCGGCATCGATCTCGGCGCGCAGCGCGTCATCGACCGCGACGATCTCGAACACCCCGACGCGGCCGGAATAGCCCGTGCCCTCGCAGGCGGCGCAGCCGGCCGCGGCATGGAGTTGCTCGGGCGGGGCGAGGCCGGCATCGCGGTAGAGGGTCGTCTCCGCTTCCTGCGGCGGCTGCGGCACGCGGCACCCGGTGCAGAGCCGGCGGAGCAGCCGCTGCGCGATGACCCCGCGCAGCGTCGCCGAGATAAGGTAGTTGTCCACGCCGAGCTCGCGCAATCGCACGATGGTGGCGAGCGCGCTGTTGGCGTGCAGCGACGAGAAGACGAGATGCCCCGTCAGCGCCGCCTCGGCGGCCACGGTCGCGGTCTCGGTGTCGCGGATCTCGCCCACGAGTATGACATCCGGGTCCTGGCGCAGCACCGCGCGCAGGCCGATGGCGAAGGTCATGCCGATCTCGGCATTGACCTGCGATTGCGACACGCCGGGCAGATCGTATTCGACCGGATCCTCGACGGTGACGATGTTGCGCTCGCCCCGATCGGCGAGCTGCAGGAGCGAATAGAGCGTCGTCGTCTTTCCCGAGCCTGTCGGGCCCGTCGCCAGGATGATCCCGTTGGGCTGCGCGGCGAGGCGCTGCAGCAGCTCCGCCTGATCGGCGCCGAGGCCGAGCGCGTCGAGCGGCACCAACCCCTCGGAGCGGTCGAGAAGGCGCAGCACCACCCGCTCGCCGTAATGGCCCGGCAGCGAGGACATGCGCACATCGATCGCCCGCCCACCGAGGCGCAGCGCGATGCGCCCGTCCTGCGGCAGCCGCGTCTCGGCGATGTCGAGCCCGGCCATCACCTTGAGCCGCGAGACCACGCGCCGTCCCGGCACGTCGCGGCGGTCGAGCGCGGTCTGCAGCGTCCCGTCGAGCCGCATGCGCGCGCGCAGCCCCGCCTCGTGCGGCTCGATATGCAGGTCCGAGGCGCCGAGCCGCACCGCGCGGCGCAGGAGCTGGTTGACGAGCTGGATCACCGGCGCATCCTCGGGATCCTCGAGAATGTCGCGCGCCGCATCGCGCTGCTCGCCATCCGCGATATCGAAGGCCACATCGACGGTCTCGGCCTCGGCCTGCTCGGCGTCGAAGAGCGCGGCAAGGCGTTGCATGAATCCCGCCCCGTCGCAGGGCTCGGGCACAAGCGCCCCGCCGGCGACGCGCCGCGCCTCGCGCAGCCCCGCGAGCGTCGCCTCGGGCCCCATGAGCAGGCGCTCGCCCTCGATCGCGACCTGGTTGTCGCGCGCGAAACCGAAGCCGAGACCGCGCCGCTCCATGCCGTCTCCTAGCGGTTGCCGAATTCGAGCCGCGGCGGCAGGGCGGGGAAATCGCGCTGGCGCGTTGCGGCATCGGGGGAGGTGCTCGTGAAGGACAGTTCGGTGTCGACGCCGCCATAGGGGGCGGGGCTGGCGGGGTTGGCGGGGTTGGCGGTGCTCGCAGCCTCGACCTGGCGGCCGAGCGACTGGGTCCCCCGGGCGACCTCGCGCGTGACCTCGGCGGCCTCGCGGTGATCGCGGATCACGCGCGGACGCAGCATCAGGAGCAGCATCCGCTGCCCCTCGCGCGCGCTCGACCCCTCGAAGAGCCGCCCGATCACGGGCAGCCGGCTCAGGCCGGGCACGCCGTTGCTTCGGGCGGTGTCCTCCTCCTCCATCAGCCCGCCGAGCAGGATCACGCGCCCGTCATCCACCATCACCGTGGTGTCGAGGCTGCGCCGCGACGTGATCTCGCCGCCGGCCGCCGAGGTCGAACCGGTCAGGTTCGAGACCTCCTGCTCGATCTGCATGCGCACCGTGCCGCCGCGATTGATCTGCGGGCGCACATTCAGGATCAGGCCCACATCCTCGCGCTCGATGGTCTCGAAAGGGCTTTCGGGCACCGCGCTGTCACCCACAGTCGAGAAGCTGCCGGTAACGAAGGGCACATTCTCGGCGACAACGATCTCGGCCTCCTGATTGTTGAGCGAGAGCACCGAGGGCGTTGACAGAAGCCGCGTGGACTGCTCGCGCGCCACGGCGGTGAGCAGCCCGGCGAAGTTGCCCTGCGAGAAGCCGCCGATACCGCCGCCCTCGCCGGGATTCGGGACGAGCCCCGACATCGCCGCGCTCAGCAGAGTGATGAGCGAGTCGCGCCCCTCCATCTCGAACGAGGTCCCGCCCCCGATCGCATCGTTGAGCACGCCGCCGAACTGCACCGAAAGATCGGAGAACTTCTCGGCCGACATCTCGAAGACGACCGCCTCGATGAGCACCTGGTCGGGCTTGGCGTCGAGCTGGCGGATCGACTCGACGATGGTGTCGACGCGGTCGCTCGGGGCATTGACGACGAGCGCGTTGCTCTGCGGCTCGGCGACGATGGTGATCTCCCCGTCGCCGTCCTCGCCGCCGGAGCGCCCGACCGAGGCGCTGAGCACCTCGGCGAGCACATCCGACTCGGCATAGTCGAGCGGCACCACCCGCGATACGGCCGCCTGCTGGGGGCTGTCCATCTGCCGGATCACGCGGCGCATGCGATCGCGGAACTCCGGCGGCCCCGACAGGACCATGGTGTTGGCGCTGGTGTCGGCCGACAGGTTCGACCCGGCCGGGATCACGTCGAGCCCCTCGATGACCGAGAGCAGATCGCCGGCATTGGCGTCGTTGAGCGGAATTACCTCGACCTCGCGGCGCCCGGCCCCGTCGAGACGGCGCACCAGGTCCGCCACGCGGGCGATATTGTCGCGCCGGTCCGAGATCACCAGAAGCCCCTGCGCGCGCAATGGCGTGATCGCGGCATCGGACGGCACGAGCGGCACGATCGCCTCGACGACCTCGTCCATCTCGCGCGCCGTGATCGGGATCACACGGGTCTCGTAGGCACTGCCGCGCAGCGCGTGATCCTCGCCCGGCCCGCTGAGCTGCGCGGCGCCGGCGGTGGGCACGATGCGATCGGCGTCGGCGCCCTCGACGATCGTGAGCTGGTTGAGCTCGAGCACGTTGCGAAAGATCTCGTAGATCGCATCCGGCGAGACCTCCTCGGGGGCGACCACCGTGACGGTACCGGAGACCTGCGGATCAATCACGTAATTGCGCCCGGTCTCCTGCGCGACGATTTCCACGAAGCTGCGCAACTCGACATCGCGCATGTCGAGCACGGTCTGCGCCTGCGCCGCCAACGGCGCCGCGGCCAGCGCCGCCGCGAGCACGATCCGGCCGATCGCGCGTCCCAAGTCACCCATCATCCGCTCCCCGTTCCCCGAACAGATCCCGCGCCGCACCCGCCTCGAAGCTCACGATGAGCGGCCCCTCATCGGCCTCGAGAATCACGCCGTCGGCGCGGATCTCGCGCACGGTCTCGCCGCCCGCAAGCGTATCCCCGGCGCGCACGATCCGCTGACCCGAGCCGTCATCGAGCACCGCCCAGCCCTGCCCGTCGCCCGCTGCAAGCCCGTGCAGCGCATAGTCGAAGGTTTCCTCCGGCTCGGGCGCGGGGGCGGGTTCGGGCGCGGCGGTGCCGAAGACCGGCGCCCAGGCGCGCGCCGATTCGGCCTGCGCCGGCGCAACGGCCTCCGGCTGCGGCACGTCGCGCATCGCCGCCGCGACGGGCGCAGCGCCCTGCGACGGCATGAGCGCAAACACGAGCGCCCCGGCGCCGTAGCCGAACACGGCGGCGCCGAGCGCGACCCAAAGTGCGCCACCGCGCGCGCGGCGTCTCAAATTGCGGCCCTGCTCCAATGCGCGGCCCTCATCCGCCGTGTTTCATGTCGACAATGCACGCCACCATACATACGATCCACCCGACAAGAAAACCCGCGGAACAGTCGAATGCCACAATCGCCCCTGTCGATCGTCGGGCGCATGCCGCGCTTGTGGGCCCTGCCGCTCCTTCTGGCCGCCTGTTCGGGCTTCGGCGCGGCACAGGAGGGCGCCGATTTTCGCGGCGACTACATGGCCGCGCGGCAGGCGCTCGAATCGGGCAATTACGGCGATGCGGCGCAGCGCTACGAGGCGCTGCTCGATTCGGGCAGCCCCGTCGATGACCGGCTGCGGCTCGAATACGCGCACACGCTTCTGCGCGCGGATCGATTCGGCGAGGCTGCCGAGGTGGCGGAGACGCTGCAGGGCAGCGGCAGCGCCACGATCCGCGCCCAGGCACGCGCCGTGCGCGGAACCGCGCGCCACGAAGCCGCCGCCACGCGCCGCGCCGACGGGGCCGACACGGCCGAGCTCGTCGCCCTGCTCGAAGCGGCGCAGTCCGATATCCGCGCCTTCCTCAGCGATCACCGCGAACTCGATGCCGACAACGCGATGCAGTCGCGCGCCGCCAGCATCGACGCCGAGCTCGCCACGCTGCGCTAGCGCGCCCCGGATCGCGCCGTCCGCGCGACAGCGCCACGGCTCAGACCATCATCTCCTTGGTCGCGCTGAGCGCGATGCCGGGCCAGTCGCGCTCTACCCGGTCGATGTCCCACTGCAGGCGCGTGAGATAAACCGTGTCGCCGTCGCTGTCGGTGGCAATGTGGCCCTTGTTGGCGTTCGCGAAGCGCTCGACCTCGGCGCGCTCGCCCGACACCCAGCGCGCGGAGGTGAATTGCGAGCCCTCGAAACGCACCGGCAGCCCGTATTCGAGCTCGATGCGCGAAGCCAGCACGTCGAACTGCAGCGCACCGACGACGCCCACGATGAAACCCGACCCCACCATCGGCTTGAACACCTTGGCCGCGCCCTCCTCGGCGAACTGCATCAGCGCCTTGTCGAGATGCTTCGCCTTCATCGGATCGCCCGCCCGCGCGGCGCGCAGAAGCTCGGGCGCGAAGCTCGGGATGCCCTTGAAGCGCAGCGCCTCGCCCTCGGTGAGCGCATCGCCGATGCGAAGCTGGCCGTGATTGGGGATGCCGATGATGTCCCCGGCCCAGGCCTCCTCGGCAAGCTCGCGGTCGGAGGCGAGAAACAGCACCGGGTTCGAGACCGCCATGGATTTGCCCGAACGCACATGCCGCAGCTTCATGCCGCGGGTGAAATGCCCCGACGCCATGCGCAGGAAGGCGACGCGGTCGCGGTGCTTGGGGTCCATGTTGGCCTGTACCTTGAAGACGAAGCCGGTCACGGCCGTCTCCTCGGGCGCGACGGTGCGCTCGGCGCGCTGGGGCTGCGGCGGCGGGCCGTGGTCGGCGATGCCATCCATCAGCTCGCGCACCCCGAAGGAATTGATCGCGGAGCCGAACCAGATCGGCGTGAGCGTGCCGTCCTGAAAGGCTTGTGCGTCGAAACCGGGCAGGAGCTCGCGCGCCATCTCGACCTCCTCGCGCAGCTTGGCGAGAAGCTCCTCGGGGATGTGCTCGGCCATCGCAGGATCGTCGAGCCCCTCGAGCTTGACGGATTCGGCCAAGCGGTTGCGGTCGGCGCGGTCCATCAGCTCGAGCCTGTCATGCAGCAGGTCGTAACAGCCGAGGAAATCGCGTCCCATCCCGATCGGCCAGCTCGCCGGAGTCACGTCGATGGCGAGGTTCTCCTGGATCTCGTCGATGATGTCGAACGTGTCGCGGCTCTCGCGGTCCATCTTGTTGCAGAAGGTCAGGATCGGCAGGTCGCGCAGCCGGCAGACCTCGAAGAGCTTGCGCGTCTGGCTCTCGACGCCCTTGGCGCCGTCGATCACCATGATCGCCGCATCCA
>SLQD01000161.1 GCA_007131685.1 Paracoccaceae bacterium
AAGGCGGCGCGGATGCGCGCGCGCAGTTGATCGGGCGGCTGATGCGGGCCCTGCCCCTCCGCGGCGCGCTGAAAGCGGCGCAGCGGCTCGGCATAGAGCTCGAACAGGTAGGGTTGCGGCGTGTCATAAAGCCCCGTCGCCACGGCCCAGTCCTGATAGGCAGTGTTGAAGGGCTTGTAATACTGCGCCTGCGGCGGGATCTCGCTGCGCCAGAAGCCGCCATTGGCGATGTAGCGGTCGATCTGGGCGGGGTTGGGCACGCCGCGGCCCTCGGCGCTGCCGTCGCCGCGCCAGCCGGCGAGCGGGCCGATGCCCGGGCGGCGCTCGTGGCGGGTCATGTAATCGGCGTAATCGGCGTATTCGGGCGATCCGTCCGCTGCCACCATCCCCGGCAACCCGAGCCGGTGCCCCAGCTCGAGCAGCACCGACTGGAACGGGCGCACGTCGCGGTCGGGCGCCACCACGGGCCAGCGGATCGCGTCACCGGCGGCGTCGGCTTCGCCTATGGGCCGGTCGAGCATCGAGATGCAGTCATGGCGCTCGAGATAGGTCGTGTCGGGCAGCACCAGATCGGCATAGGCGACCATCTCGGAGGAATAGGCGTCCGAACAGATGATCCGCGGGATCACGTAGTCGCCGCTCGCATCCGTGTCGGTGAGCATCTCCTGCACCCGCCCGGTGCTCATCGAGGAGTTCCAGGCCATGTTGGCCATGTAGAGAAACAGCGTGTCGATCGGATACGGATCACCGGCATGGGCGTTGGCGATGACCATGTGCATCATGCCATGCGCCGCGAGCGGGGCGTCCCAGGAAAAGGCCTTGTCGATGCGCTGCGGTGCGCCGACCGGGTCGAGGCACAGATCCTCCGGCCCCTGGGGATAGCCCAGATGCGGCCCTGCGAGCGGCGCGCCGGGCGTGCAGGCGGCGTGCGGGCGCGGATGCGCCGCGGCGGGCTTGGGATAGGGCGGCTTGAAGCGAAAGCCGCCCGGTGTCTCGACGCTGCCCAGAAGAAGCTGCAAGACATGCAGCGCGCGGCAGGTCTGAAAGCCGTTGGCATGCGCCGAAATGCCCCGCATGGCGTGAAACGCCACCGGCCGGCCGGTCATCGTCGCGTGGTCCCGGCCGCGAAAATCGGTCCAGGGCTGATCGAGGGTGATCTCCTCCTCGAAGGCGGTGCGGGCGAGCTCGGCGGCGACGGCGCGGATGCGCGCGGCGGACACCCCGCAGCGTTCGGCCACGGCATCGGGGCCATGGGCGGGGTCGAGATAGCGATCCGCGAGATGGCGGAAGGCGGGCAGATGGGTCGCGCCGCCATCATCCCATCCATGCGCGAGATCGGGGGCCGCGTCCGGGTTGTCCCAGGGCACTGCCTTGCCGGTCGCGCGGTCGCGGATGAGCGGCTTGCCGTCCGCGTCGCGCAGGAACAGGCCGCGGCCCTCGGCGTCGGCGCGCACGAGGAAGGGCGCGTTGGTGTAGCGGGTCAGGTAGCCGAGATCGACGCGCCCCGCGCGCAGGAGTTCATGGATCAGCGCGCCGATGAAGAGCCCGTCCGTGCCCGGCGTGATCCCGATCCAGTCATCGGCGATGGCATTGTAGCCGGTGCGCACCGGGTTGACGCCGATCACCCGCGCGCCGCGCGCCTTGAGCCGGCCGAGCCCCATCTTGATGGGGTTGGAGTCGTGATCCTCGGCCACCCCGAAGAGCATCAGGAGCTTCGTGCGCTCCCAGTCGGGCTGGCCGAACTCCCAGAATGCGCCGCCCAGCGTGTAGATCCCCGCCGCCGCCACGTTGACCGAGCAGAACCCCCCATGCGCGGCCCAGTTCGGCGTGCCGAATTGCTGCGCCCACCAGCCGGTGAAGCTTTGCGACTGGTCGCGCCCGGTGAAGAAGGCGAGCTTTTCGGGCGCCGTTTCCCGCAGCGGGGCGAGCCACCCCGCCGCCGTGGCGAGCGCCTCTTCCCAGCTTATTTCCTCGAACCGACCGGAGCCACGCGGCCCCGTCCGGCGCAGCGGCGCGCGCAGCCGCGCGGGCGAGAGATGCTGCATGACCCCGGCAGAGCCCTTGGCGCAGAGCACGCCTCGATTGACGGGGTGATCGCGATTGCCGTCGATATGGGTGATGCGCCCGTCGAGCAGATGCACGTCGATGCCGCAGCGGCAGGCGCACATGTAGCAGGTCGTCTTGCGCACCTCATGCGAAACCGGCGGTGATGTGTCGAGCGGCGCGGGCATGATGTTCCGGGTCTCCTCCCCGTCGGCGAACCCCCTCCCGGGTGCCGACGGGCTCACGCAACATCATTTTGCCCTGCAAGGCAATCGCGGACTGATCGCCTCCTCAGCCGAAAATCTCCGCCGTGATCGCGCGATACCGGTCCACGCTCTCGCGCCAGGTCTGCCGGCGCGTCCCGGGGTCCTCGTCGGCCGCACTCGGGAAGCTGTCGATGAGCGCGATGCGGTCGCCCTCGGGCGCATAGGCCGCGCCGACCTTCACGCCGTCCTCGGGGCGCACCGGCGCCCAGCCGGACGGATCGGTCAGCCCCGCGATCGCGGCGATGCGCCCGGCCTTCGGCGCCGGGATCACGTCGCACATCGACCCGCTCGACCATGCCGTCGATATCGATGCTCATGGACGCGGGATCGACGGACAGGTTGTCGGCGCCGGAATCGGGGCCGATGCGCTCGATCATGCCGCAATAGTGATCGCGCCAGGCGGCCTCGAACAGACCCTGCTTGGAGAAGGACCCCCTGGGGTCGATGACGAGGATCCTCGCGCTCGGGTTATGAGCGGAGAGGTAATGCGCGACCATGCAGACGCGCTCATACGGCCCCGGCGGGCAGCGATAGGGGTTGGGGCGGCGCGACGATCAGCCGCTCGCAGGGCAGCGAAGCGCCCCCGCGAGGCTCACGCTGCGCGTCGCAAGATCCACATCGGTGGCGTGGTCATGCACGGCATTGACGCCGCGCGCCGCGAGCCCGCCCCTCAGTCCGCGCCGGGTCAGTCTCATTGCGTGTCCTCCTCGGCAAGCCACGCGGCGAGGTCGTCGAACTCGGACGGTTCGAGCGCGCCGGCGAACATGCGCATCGCGATATGCGTGCGCTCGCCGTTTCGATAGGCCTGCATCGCGGCCGTGAAGCTTTCGGGGTCCATGTCCCTGAAGGCGTGGATCGCCTCGCCGGCCGCGTCGGCATGACAGCCGGCGCATTGCGTGGCCAGCGACGCGCCGCGCTCCGGGTCGGGCTCGGCAAGCGCGGGCCCCGCCAGGAGCGCGGCGACAATCACAAGGGATCCGGGCTGCACGGCAGGCTCCTCGCTTCAGGTCACGGTGATATCGCGCGTCTGCTCGAAGACGCGCCCGTCATCGGCGATCCACAGCAAGCGGAATCGCCCCGACCGCGGCACGACGCGGAAAACTGCACGAAGGGGTCGGCGGAGACGCTTTCGTGGAGCTCCATCCCGGCGACGGTCTCGCCCTCGAAGCGGCACACGAAGCGGCGCAGCATGTCGCGCGGCACGCGCGCGCCGCTGCTGTCGGTGCGCCGGCCGCTCTCCATCGGATGCATGATCCGCGCGCGGATCCCGATCTCGGCGCCCTCCCCGGCCGTGTCGGGCATGCGGATGCCCGGGTTCGGCATGGAGAGCCTCCTCGGAAACGGCCGCTCACCCGACATCGACGGCGGCGCGCGCTGCGATAGGCTATCTTCCCGCCGGGCGACGGTGATCAGTGCTTGCGGCCCGTCGAGGCGCACCCGCGCCGTGACCTCGCCCCCGGCGAGCCCGAACCGCGCCGGGAACAGCCTGTCATCGCCGGCATCGGTTTATGCGCGCATCGCGCCCACCGCCTCGCGGGGATCCTGATAGAGCGCGCGAATGAAGAGAGTCCGAGGCGGCGGCGATGGCGAAATGGCGGATCATGGCAGTGCTCGCTGTCAATCCGGTTCAGAAACTGAGCGTGGCCGCTCCGGCCTTCAGGCGCTCGTGCATCGGCGCGGCGCCGGTGATCTCGACCCCGTCGATCAGATCGCCGTCGCCGTAGCCGCGCGCCTTCACGCATGGCGCGCAGGCCCACAACGTGCCGCCGCGCACGAGGAAGTCCTCCACGAGCCCCCTGAGCGGCTCGAGCGGATGCATCTGCACGATGTCCGCGGCACCGCGGCGCACGATGTCGACGGCGTCACCCGTGAGGAAGACGGACAGCTTCAGCCCGGCGGTCATGCCGCCATTGGCGATCGTGAAGCCGACCGAGGCGCGCTCGTCGCTCGGGCCGTGGGTCATCAGGACGACGAGTTCTTCGTTCGCGGCCATGCGGATCTCCTGCCTTGTCACCGGCCGCGCGAATGGCGGCCCCTGCCCAGTAGAGCGACATCGTGCGGGCGGCGCTTGAGCATGATCTGCAGATTTCGTGGTGCCGGCAGGCGCCGCGCGGCTCGTGCAACCACGAAATCTCCAGAATTGCCGCACATTTCGCTCAAGCGCGCGGCCGTGGCAGCCGCTAGGCTGGCCGCGCCATTCGAGATCAGGGAGTTGCGCCATGAGCGTGATCGAGCCGACGCAGGAGGACACCGAATTCGTCCAGTTCTGGAACGAGGTGCTTGCCCCGAAATTCGTCCGCTTTCGCCATATCCTGGTGGACGGGCTGACCCAGCACAGCGCCAGGGTCTTTCCCAAGCTGCCGGTGCGCGAGGGCGACCGCGTGCTCGATGTGGGCTGCGGCTTCGGCGATACCGCGATCGAACTCGCGCGCGTCGTCGGGCCGCGGGGCGATGTCGTGGGCATCGATTGCTGCGACGCTTTTCTCGAGGCCGCCGAGGCCGATCTGCGCGCCAGCGGCCTCGACAATGTCCGGTTCATGCGCGGCGATGCCGAGGTCGCGCTGCCCGAGGGCGAATTCGACTTCGTCTTCGCGCGCTTTGGCACCATGTTCTTCACCAACCCGGTCGCCGGGCTGCGCAACATGCGCCGGGCGCTTAAGCCCGGCGGACGCATGGCGCATATCGTCTGGCGCGACCCGGCCGACAATCCGTGGCTGTCGATGGCCAAGGATGTGGTCCTGCGCTTCCTGCCCCCACCCGGCGAGGATGCGCGCACCTGCGGGCCGGGGCCGTTCTCGATGGCCGACGAGGCCACCACCCGCAAGATGATGGAGATCGCCGGCTATACCGACATCCGTTTCGAGCGGGTCGATGCCGAGGTGCGGATCGGCAACGACGTGCGCGACGCCATCGAGTTCACCCTCGCACTCGGCCCGGCCGGCGAGGTGTTCCGCGAGGCCGGCGAAGAGGCCGAGGCGAAGCGCGGCGAGATAGAGGCCGCCCTCGCCGAGGCGATAGGGCATCAGAAGGTGACGGATGACGGCATCGTCATGAACAGCTCCTCCTGGGTGATCAGCGCGCGCAACCCGCAGGCCTGACCGGCCGTTGCCCGCCGCGCCCGACTGCGCTATCATGTCGCACCGTCGTGCGGCTCCAGGCAGTCGTGCCGGCATGGGGCCGGCAGGAGGTCGGCATGGCAAGCGCGTTCACCTGTCTGGTCGCGGTCAGCACGCCGGCGCCCGCGGGATTGATGCCGCTGGCCCGGCGTCATGCCGGCACACCCATCCGCGGGACCGAAACCGCGCCGGACATCTTCGGCTTCGCCGCGATCCCGGCGGCCCTCGGTTTCGCGCGCGACGCGGCGACGCCACCGCACCGGATCGGGATGCATGCGCTCACCGCACCCGACGTGCCGGCGCTCGAAACACTCGCGCTCGTGAGCGGCCTCGCCCGCGCTGCGCAACCCGGCGTGATCCTGTCGACATGGCACAAGAACGAGGTTCCCGGCGCCGAGGCGGCCCTGCCCGCCGTCCGGATCGTCGCGCAGACCCCGATCGAACTGCCCGGCCGGGGCGCCCCGGTAGAGGTCGTGCGGATCGAGCCGCGCGCGGCCGAGACGCTGCGCTTCGGCTGCTTCGAACTCGATCTCGACCGCTTCGAGCTGCGCCGCGACGGCGCGCGCATCCCCGTCGAACCGCGCACATTCGACCTCATCGCCCTGCTCGCGCGCCATGCCGGCCGGACCCTCCCACGCGAGACGATCTTCCAGAACCTGTGGGGTGACCGGATCGTCTCCGAGGCGGCGCTCAGCAGCCAGGTCCGCGCGGCGCGCAAGGCGCTCGGCGATGACGGCACACGCCAGAACCTGATCGCGACCGTGCACGGGCGCGGCTTCCGGCTGCGCGCCCGCGCGCTGGAGCCGGCCGGGCGCGACCCCGAGACAGGCCCGCCCGCCGCACCGCCGCCACCGGCCGCCGCGCGGCTCGCTGCGCCCCGCGCCACCACCGCACGCCCCGTCATCGCCGTTCTGCCCTGCACCGCGATCGGCACCGATCTGCACACCGGACTCCTCGCCGCGGGGCTCACCGAGGACATGATCAATGCGCTGACCCGGCATCGCTGGCTGCGCGTCATCACGCGCAACCCCGCCGTCGCGCTCGCGCGCGCGCAGGGCTGGGGGCAGGTCACGGGCGCGGCCGACGCCGATCTGCCGCCCGGCCCGCTGCGCGCCGCATCCGGCATCGCGGCACATCTCGGCGCCGGGTATGCCCTCACCTCCAGCCTTCGCCGCCTGGGCAGCCGCCTGTGCGTGAGCGTGCAGCTGAGCGATGCCTGCACGATGCAGTGCCTGTGGTCCGAGCGTTTCGAACGTGAAATGCGCGATATCTTCGCCCTGCAGGCCGAGATCGCCGAGCTCGTCGCCGCCCGGATCGCCGCCGAGCTGGGCCGCGCCGAGGGCGCCCGCGCCGCCCGCACCGCGCGCGCCGATCACGGCGCCTGGGAACTCTATGCGCTCGGCTCGGCCGAGTTCTACCGCTTCACGTCCCAGAGCAACCGCCGCTGCCAGGAGCTCATGCGCGCGGCCCTCGCGCTCGATCCGGATTTCTCCGACGCCCATGCCCGGCTCGCCTACGCAATGACGCTGGAGATGGTGTATTTCGAGGGTCCGATCGACAATGCCCGTCTGGATGAGGCGCTGCGCTGCGCCGAGGCGGCCGTGGCGCTCGACGAGCAGGATGCCAATGCGCATTTCACTCTCGGCCGCGTGCGGCTCGTGCGCTGCGAATACGTGTCCGCCATAGAGTCGCTGCACGCGGCGATCGCGCTCAACCCTTGCCACGCGCTGTCGCATTGCGGGCTGGGCGACTCGCTGGCCTATGAAGGCCGCATTCCCGAGGCGATCGCGGCCTTCGACCGCGCCATCGAGCTGAGCCCGCAGGACCCGTTCCGCTGGGCGTTCATGTCCTACCGCTCGCTCGCGCATCTGTTCGACGGCGCCTATGACAGCGCGGCACACTGGGCCCGCCGCGCCACGCAGGTGCCCAACGCCCATTACTGGGCGCGCAGCAATCTGGCCGCGGCGCACGGCCTGCGCGGCGCGACCTCCCAGGCCCGCCAGGCCGCCCAGGCCCTCACCCGGGCGCGCCCCGGCTTCTGCCGCGGCTTCGCACGCGAGCGGATGTTCTTCGTCAGATCGCGCGACCATGTCGCCACCTTCATCGAGGGTTTGCGCCGCGCCGGGGTGCCGTGATCTGCCGGGTCGCCCGATTCGCACCCGCACACTGCTGCTCCCGGGGCCGAGATGCGCCCCGGCGGTTTTCCGGGCATCGCCCGGGGATATAGTTTCGTCGTTTTTATTAAATTGCCTGCATGTCAGGGCGCCGTAAATGAAACGATGAAGCGCAACCCTCTGAACTGATTTCACCTTCTGGATTTATTAATTTCTCCTTAATGAAATGCCTCCGGCTCCGTCGCATTTTTGGAAAATCCGAAGGGATTCTCGTTTTGATGACCGGCGGTTCCTGCGTATCTGCAGTCTTCGGAAAACCCGTGCAGAAAGGAGAGTTTCCATGACTTACTTCATTACGCTTCTCAAGACCCTGCGCTCCGACGAGGAGGGCGCAACGGCCATCGAGTACGGCCTGATCGCGGCGCTGATTGCGGTCGCGATCATCGGCGGTGCGCAGGTGATCGGGGGCGGCCTCGAAGATATATTCGGCTTCATCGGCAGCCAGGTCGGGGACGCCGTGCCCGAGTCCACTCCGTAGTCGAACGACACGACCGGGCTAAAAACCCTCGAATGCGCCACGGACCGGCTCCGGCGAATGCCAGCGGCCGTGGCCGTGGCGTCGCCGCGAGCCTCGGGAACTGACCATGCGCGTGATCCTTATCCTCTCGATAGCACTCCTGATCGCTGGCGGCACCGGCTATTACCTGATGCAGGCGCAGCAGCCGGCCCAGGCGCCGGTCGAGGACACGGCCCAGGCGCCGGAGCAGCCGACGCCCACGAAGGCGGAGGTCTTCGCCCCTGCGACAGCCCTGTCGGCCGGGGCGCTGATCCGGCCCGAGGATCTGCGCGTCATGGCGCTCGAGGAAGGCACGGTCACCTCCGCGATGGTGCGCGCCGATGAGGAGGGCGAGGCGCTGCTGCACGGCGCCGTCGCGCGCCAGCCGCTCGCCGAGGGTGTGCCCGTGGCCCGCTCGGCCACCATCCAGCCGGGCGAGCGCGGCTTCCTCGCCGCCGTTCTCGAGCCGGGCAAGCGCGCGATCGCGGTGCCCGTGTCGGAAACCTCCGCGGTCGGCGGGCATATCCTGCCCGGCGACCGCATCGATCTGATCATGACCTACCAGGTCTCGAGCGACGATGCGGAAGCCGCCCGCGATCTGCGCGCCAGCGAAACCCTGCTGGGCAAGCTGCGCGTGCTCGCGCTCGATACCGAGCTCGAAAGCGGCGCGCGCGAGCCGCGTGTCGGCAACACCGTGACGCTCGAGGTCAGCCCGAAGCAGGCCGAGGTCATCTCCCTCGCGCGGCGCCTCGGAGATCTTTCACTGGTGCTCAATCCCGTCCGAGACGCGGAGACCGCGCAGGACGCCGACGCGTTTGCGCAGCCCACCATGCTGCGACTCGCGCGCGCCGACGCCGCCGCTCCCGAACCGTCCGCCCAGGAATCCCGCACCATGACACTCGACTCGGACATCTCGTCGCTCCTCAGCCTCCATTTCGGTGTCGCCCCGCAGCCGGATGCCGAGGAGTCCGCCGAGCCGGCGCAGGAGGAGCAGGGACCCCAGCGTGTCCGGGTCAGGCGGGGAACGAGCGTCTCGGAAGTGCCGATCACGGCCCACGGACACATCGCAGCCCGCGCCGATGGGCCCGCCGCGGCCCCGGACGCCGACGCGGAACCCGGCGAATGAGGCAGCCGCACACCGAACCTTAACCCCGCAGGCCGCATCAATGGAATGCGAGCCGCGGGCGAATCGTGGCGCGGGGGCTTGGCGGCCCGATACCTGAGGAGATTGAGCCATGGCACAGGCCGCGGAACTCGTTCAGCCCGAGATGGTGTTCGAGGACGATGCCGAGCGCGATCCCTTCGCCGCCTATGTCGGCGACGAGACGACTCTCGCCGCGGCGCAGACCCTGGCGCAGAACCGGGGCTGGACCGGCGCCAGCATCCGCAAGGGGGGGCTTACGACGGCGCAGCGGCTCATCGGGGTTGCGGCCATGCCGCGGTTCCTGATCGTCGATATCTCGGAGATGGAGCTCGCCGATGCCGAAGCCGGCCTTGTCGAGCTCGCCCGGCTCGGCGCCTCGGTCCTCGCGCTCGGCACCGTCAACGACGTGCACTTCTATCGCCGGGTGCTAAAGACCGGTGCACGCGACTATCTCGTCAAGCCGGTCGATGCCGATGCGCTCGGCGAGGTGTTCGTGCGGCTCGAGCAGCCCGCCACGGGCACCAAGCCCACCGGCCGCGTCATCGGTCTCCTCGGTGCGCGCGGCGGTGTCGGGACGAGCACGCTGGCAATCAACATCGCCTGGATCATGGCCGAGAAGTTCTCACGCCGCACCGCCCTCGTGGATATGGATGTCTATGGCGGGTCGGTCGCGCTGACGCTCGACATCGAGCCGACACGGGGCTTGCGCGACGCCTTCGAGGACCCGGAGCGGGTCGATCACGTCTTTCTTCAGAACGCCATGACGAAGCTCACGCGCAACCTGCATGTCCTCGCCACGGAGGAGGATTATGACGACACGGTGCGGATATCCGACGACAAGATGCTGCGCCTCGCCGACACGATGCGCGCGAACTTCGACATGAGCGTTCTCGACATGCCGCGCCATTTCCTCCATCGCGAGGCGGCGCTGTTCAGCCGCTACGATGATCTCGTGATCGTCTCCGAGCTCAGTCTCGCGGCCCTGCGCGATACCAACCGGATCGCCAAGATCGCCACGCAGCGCAATCACGAGTGCAATATTCATGTCGTCGCCAATCGCGTCAGTCCCAAGCCCGAAGTCAGCGCGAAGGAGTTCGAGTCCGGGCTCGAACGCCCCGTCCGGGCGAACTTCGCAGCCGACACCAAGGCGATGACTCGCGCCAACCTCGCCGCGAAACCGCTCGCCCAACTCGAGCCTAAGCACCGCATGACGGGGGACTTGATCTCGCTGTGCAAGGAAATGGCCGGTGTGCCGGAGGATGTGCGCCGCGGCATGTTCCGCCGAATGATCGGACGTTGAGGTGACAATGGAGGATGCGACCACTGGTGCCGTGCGCGGACCGGCCGGCAGCGCCGAACTCTCGCTGCTGCGCTCGGCCGCGGGGGCGCGGCTCAAGGCAACGCTCGAGAACCGGTCGGCAACGAACCAGCGGATGCTGTTCGAGCTTGCCAATGATGCGCTCGACGCGGCGCTCGCGGAGACCCCGTCGCAGCCATCGGTCGAGCTGCAGCGCCAGGTCCTGCGCGACCTCGTCGACGAGGCCCAGCGTCAGCTTGCGAGCACGCAGGCAGAGGCGGGCGCGGTGACCGACGCCGCGGAAGACCCCCTTGCCGAGTCCACGGCGCGGGCCGCACCGGAGAGCCGCAGCAACCGCGTCCATGACGTGAAGGCGCAGGTCATGCCGCAACTGATGCAGCGCATCGATATCGGCGTCGCCTCGACCCTCGCGCCCGATGAATTGCGCCGCCAGATCGGCGACATCGTCGAGCAGATCACCGCAGAGCTTCGGCTGCAGCTCAATGCGGGCGAGTTGCGCAGTGTGATCCGCCTGCTCGTCGACGACATGATCGGGCTCGGCCCGCTCGAGCCCCTGCTGGCCGACGACACCGTGACCGATATCATGGTCAACGGTCCGAACCAGGTCTATGTCGAGCGTGGCGGCAAGCTTGTGCTGACCGACACGCTCTTTCGCGACGACGCACATGTCATGCACGTCGCGACCCGCATCGTAACCGAGGTGGGCAGGCGTGTGGACGAGTCGCAGCCGCTCGTCGACGCGCGCCTCAAGGACGGCAGTCGCGTGAACATAATCGTTCCGCCCCTCGCCATCGACGGACCCGCCATCGCGATCCGCAAGTTCTCGAAGAAGGAAATCACCCTCGATGTCATGTCGCGGCAGGGCAACATCGCGCCGACAATGGCCACGGTGCTCAAGATCGCATCGCGCGCGCGACTCAATGTCCTGATTTCGGGCGGCACCGGGTCGGGCAAGACGACACTGCTCAACGCGCTCTCGCGCATGATCGATCACGGCGAGCGCACGGTCACCATCGAGGATGCAGCGGAGCTTCAACTGCAGCAGCCGCATGTCGTGCGTCTCGAGACGCGCCCGGCCAATCTCGAGGGCGAGGGCGAGATCACCATGCGCCATCTCCTCAAGAATGCCCTTCGCATGCGCCCCGATCGCATCATTCTCGGCGAGATCCGCGGCGAGGAGGCGATCGACATGCTGCAGGCCATGAATACCGGCCATGATGGCTCCATGTGCACGATCCATGCCAACACGCCGCGGGATGCCCTCACGCGGCTCGAGAACATGGTCGCGATGGCGGGCTTCAAGCTGCCACCCGAGGCAGTGCGCGAGCAGATCCAGAGCGCCGTCCACCTGATCGTGCAGGTCAGCCGCATGCGCGACGGCAAGCGCCGCATCACCCATGTCACCGAGGTCACCGGCATGGAGGGCGAGGTCGTGACGACCCAGGACCTGTTTCGCTACCACTTCGACGGCGAGGGCGAGGACGGCTCCCTGCGCGGGCGGTTCGAGTCCGCGAACATAAGGCCGCATTTCATGCCGAGGGCGGAGTATTTCGGCCTCGGCAACCGGCTCATGGAGGCGATGGGATGACGCCGGGCCTCGCCACACCCGGCCTCGAGGCGCCGGTCTTGATCGCGCTGGTGGGTTTCGTTTCGTCGGTGGCGGTCATCATCGGGCTCGGACTCTTTGTCATTTCGCTCGTCATGCGCCTTCGCCGCAGCCATCGCAGGCGCCTCGCGAGGGTCGGTCGCGGGCGCGTCACCGGCAGGGTGGATGTCGAGGAGCTGCGCGGAGACCTGCTCCTGCGCCCGAGCGAGGACGGTGCCATCGCGGGTCGGCTGATGGACTCGCTGGCCCGCCTGATACCGCTGCTCGACACGGCAAGGGTGCGCCACGATCTCGAACGGGCGGGGCTGCGCCGCAGTCTCGGGGGGGTTCTGATCGCAACGCTGCTGGTCGCTTGCGCGATCGCCATCGGCGCGCGGCTTGCGATTGGCATTCCGCTCCCTGTCGGCCTTGCCGTCGGACTCCTGGCGGGGATGATGCTCGTGAATGCGGTTCTCCGCTTTCTGGGCGAACGGCGCTCGCAGCGATTCCTGCTGCAGCTTCCGGATGCACTCGACTCGATGGTGCGCGGCATCCGCGCCGGCCTCCCGGTCGTGGAGTGCATTGCCTCGGCGGGGCGCGACATGCCCGACCCGATCGGCGCGCACTTCCGCACCGTCGTCGATCGCGTCCGCCTCGGAGAAACGCTCGACGAAGCGCTCTGGCTGGTCAGCGACACGATCCGACGCCCCGAGATGGACTTTCTCGCCGTGTCGGTCTCGATTCAGTCCGAAACCGGCGGCAGTCTGACCGATGCGCTCAACAACTTGTCCGACATGCTTCGCAAACGCGAAGCGATGAAGCTCAAGATAAGCGCCATTTCCTCCGAGGCGAAGGCCAGCGGCATGATCATCGGGGCGCTGCCCGTCGTCATGCTGGTGCTGTTGTCGATCATGAGCCCCGATTACATCGTCCCTCTCTTCGCCGACACGCGCGGAAACGTCATGCTCGGTGTCGGCGCCGGTTCCATGCTGCTGGGCGGGCTCGTGATGTGGCGCATGACCAAGTTCGAGATCTGACCAATGCCCGACATGCCGCCCATCGAGCTCACCATCGCCGTCGCCGCCGGTGTCGCGGTCTGTCTGGTGGCGCTGATCGCCATCGAGGTGATCGAGCAGCGCCACCGCCGACGCCGGATCTCTGCAGCGAGCGGCAAGACCGCGATCACCGCACGCGAGGGGGCGAAGGATCACGACCGAGGCTTCGACCACAGCCTGCTCGAGCTGATGCGACGGGCGACGCGCCTTGTCTCCATCATGAAAGATCGCCAGCTGCGCGAGACTCGCGCCCTTCTCATCAGCGCGGGCTACCGGGGCGAGGATGCCCTCGTCATCTATTCCTTCCTCAAGCTCGTGGGCCCGTTTGCGATGCTCTCCGGGGCCGCCCTCTATGTCTACGGGCTGGACCCGATCGGGCGGGGCGCTTTCCTCGACATCGGCGCCATCGTGTTCGCGGCGCTCATCGGCAGCAAGCTGCCCGACCTGCTGTTGCGCAATGCACGCGACAAGCGTCTCGCCGCAATCCAGAAGGAACTGCCCGACACGCTGGATATGCTCGTCATCTGCGCGCAGGCAGGTCTTGCGGTCGACGCGGCGATCAAGCGCGTCGTTGCGGAAACGGGACGGCGCAACTCCGTCCTTTGCGAGGAACTCCATCACACGGCCCTGGAACTCGCCTTCATGCCCGAGCGGCGCATCGCGCTCGAGCACCTGGCCGAGCGCATTCCGCTGCCGTCCGTTCAGGCGCTCGTGAACACGCTCAACCAGGCGGAAAAATACGGCACGCCATTGTCCCGCGCGCTCAAGGTCCTCGCCCAGGAGCAGCGCAACGAACGAATGATGCGCGCCGAGGAAAAGGCCGGCCGGCTGCCCGCCATCATGACCGTGCCCATGATGCTCTTCATCCTTCCAGCGCTCTTCATCGTCCTGATCGGACCTGCAGCGCTCGACATAATGGACAATTTCATCGGGATGGACCCGTGAGATCGGGCCATCAGGCAGACAAGGGGAGCGGCACCATGACGAAGCAGCTGCGACACAGACTTGACCACCTGTCGAGCGATACCTCTGGCGGCTCCGCGATTATTCTGCCGCTGTCCCTGCCAATCGTCATCGGGGGCATCGGCCTCGCTGTCGATGTCGGGCTCTGGTATCAGACGGAGCGGCGCCTTCAGGGTGCTGCCGACATGGCCGCCTTCTCGGGTGCCGTCGAACGCGCCGCCAGGGAAGACCTCGACGTTCAGGAGATCTCGTCGAGCGCACTCGAAGAGGCGCGACGCAACCGCTTCCGGGGAGGCGACGATGATTTCGCCATCGATGTTGCGCAGAGCGGCAACAGGGAATTCTTCAGGGTCACCCTGCGCGAGGATCGGCGCGACATCTTCTCCTCGGTGCTCGCGGGTTTGCGCGGCTCCGAACGCGCGCAAGGAAAGATCCGCGTCGCCGCGACCGCGACGGTCCAGACAGTGAACGATTACTGTCTGCTCGCACTGTCCGAGGACGCGGATCGCGCTATCGAGATAACGGGCAACCAGACAGCGGCCTTGACCGACTGTTCCATTCACTCGAATTCCGGAGCTTCCGAAGCGATCTATATCTCGGGCGCGTCAACCGTGTCGGCAGATACACTTTCGGCGAACGGCGGAATAAGCCTCAAGGGCGCAGGCAATAACGTAACTGCGGGGGAAATCCTGAGGAACAGGAACGACAGCGAGGATCCGTTCAGCTACGTAACCGCACCTGCGCGCCCGGACGCATTCGACCTCGAGCGCGAATGCAACGGCTGCAGCGCGAGCGCCGACGACCCGTTGCAGCCGGGATATTACCCGGACGGGATCGATGTGCAGGATGAAGTCAATCTCGCACCCGGCACCTACTGGCTCGGCGGCGACCTTCGGATGGGGAACAACGAAACCATCCGGGGCGACAACGTCACCATCTTTTTCGGCGAAGACAAGGCGGGCCTCAACGGCGTCGACGCGCATGCCGTATTGCAGCTGACGGCCCCCGCGCACGGCCCCCTCGCCGGTATCGCGATCTATCTTGACCACGATGACGAGCAGCACATCAACGCGGGAACCCGACTGGAAATCGACGGCGCGATCTATGCGCCGAACGCGGAGTTCCACCTCAACGGGGCCGCGACGGAGGGAAGCGATGACCTCTGTTTTCAACTCGTTGCCCAAGCCATGAAGATGAATGGCACCAACGAGATCATTTCCGACTGCTCCGGCAGGGAAAACGAGATCTCGCGGACGTTCGTCGGTCTGGTGGACAACACCGATTTCCCGGCGGAGTGAGGGATCGGCATGGGAACGCCCTCGGGAGCCGAACGCCGACAGCGGCTCGGACGCGACACCTCCGGGGCGAGCGCGATAGAGTTCGGGCTCGGCGCGATGATACTGATCCCCGCGCTGCTATGGATGACCGATCTCGGCCTCGGCTTCGTGGCCCGAATGGAGCTCGAGCGCCATATCCGGACCGGTGCCGAAGCGGTGATGCTGCGGGAAAGTGATCCGGATGTCGTGCGCATGCTCGTGATGGCTGTTGCGCGGGACACGCCGGGCATCAGGGAGGCGACAGTCACCCGCCTTTGCGACGGGGAGCCGACCGAAGACGATGAATGCGCCGAGGATGAACGCTCGCATTTTCGAATCCTGCTCACGCGCGAGCGCCAGAGCCTGTTCAATATGCGGGAGCCGTATGAGCTGGAGGCAAGCAGTCGTGTCCGGATACGGTAACCGGGAAACACCGCCGCGTGCCGCGCTCTCGCAACGGCTCGCGCGCAGCGATCATGGCGCGGTGGCGATCGAGTTCGCCATGGTCATAGGGCTGTTGATCATGCTGGTGCTCGGCATCCTGCAGGTCGGCCTCGCCATCTTCGAGCGCAGCTCGATGGAACGCACGCTCGCAAAGGAAATTCGCAGAGCGCAGATCGAGGCAGGCGTGAGCGACCAGACCCTCGGCGACAGGCTCAGCGAAAGGCTTACGCGCGTCAGTGACGGGACGGTCGCGGTTTCCTTCGAGGCGCTCGAACTCGACGGGCATGACCTTCCCTACAGGCGGGTTATCGTGACCTTCCCCTACCGGCTGCAGATCCCCCCCCTGACGACATTGCGCATCACGATGCGCGCGGAGGGAATCGCGCGCAGCATCAACTGATTGTCAGCCAGCCCCGGCGGGAGCCCCTCGATAAAGGCCGCGCATGAGCGACGTCTACCATGCCAGCAACACGCTCCGGCCGTGGCGCAACCGACCCGTCGCTGCGCCAACGCCACCGATCGCAGGGCCCCCGCCGCCGATTCCCCGGACCCGAGCGGGTCCGCCAGGGGCACCGCCGGATCAGTGATCCATTGCGCGCTTCGCCGTTCACAAGCCTATCATTTACGTTCGGTTTCCTTGTTGCGGAGACAATCCCGGGCATGAACCGGGATCTCGGAAAGCTGAACGCCATGGGCGATGACTGAGGCCTTGTCGATCCTCGCCGCGGGGCTCTTCGTCACTGCGGCGATCACCGATCTCGCCTCGAGGCGCATCCCCAACGCGCTTTGCTTCGCGCTGGCGTCACTCGCGCTGGGCCGTCTCGTCCTCACCGCGCCCGGGCTCGCCGCGGCGGCGGCCGATCTGGGCGTCGCTCTCGCCGCTCTGATCACAGGCGCGGCGCTCTTCGCGCGCGGATGGCTGGGCGGGGGCGATGTCAAGCTGATCGCCGCGGGTGTGCTCTGGGTCGGGCATGAGGGGGCCGGCGCCTTCCTCATGCTCACGGCTGTAGCCGGCGGTTTGCTTGCCATGATCTGGTTGCTGCGCCGCGCGTTGAGCGCGGATCTCGACCCACGGGCCGGCGCCCTGCCCTACGGGGTCGCGATCGCGATTGCCGGCGTGGCGGTCACGGCGGCGATACCCTGACGCGGGCGCGCCAGCCCGGGGGTTGCGCGCGGAGCCAGCAAGCCCGCAGGGAGCGCGCGGCACGGTTGGCCCGGCCGAGATTTCACGGCGCCCTATCAGACCCGGCGATGCAGCCGGTTGTCGATATAGAGCAACAGCGATGCGATGAGCACCGCCGCCACCGCGAGGAGCAGGGTGACCGCCATCATGGTGGTAACGTCATGCGTGCCGATGGCGCGCATCACCAGAAAGCCCATGCCGCGATGCGAGGCGAAGAGTTCGCCGATGATCACCCCGAGAAGCGTCAGCGAAAAGCCCACCCGCAGGCCGGAAACGATCTCCGGCAGCGTCGCCGGCAGCAGGATATGCGTCGCGGTCTGCATCGGCCCCATGCCGAGCACGCGGCTGGTGCGCAGGAAGACGGGGTTGATGTTCTTGACGGCGTTCATGGTGAAGATCGTCACCGGGATGACCCCGTGAATTGCCCCGAAGGCTACCTTCGCCTCGAGGCCGAGCCCGAAGACCAGCAGGATCACCGGGTAGAGCGTGATCTTGGGCAGCGAATAGAGCGCGACAAGGATCGGCTCGGCCACGTCACCCGACAGCCGATGTCCCCCCAGGAGCGTGCCGACCCCGAGCCCGATCATCAGCGCGATGACCAGCGCATAGAAGAGCGCCAGCCCGGTCTCGGCGGCATGCGGCCAGAACGCGTCCGAAAGCAGCAGCTCGCCCGCGCGCAGCGCCGTCGCCGCCGGCGAGGAGATCGCCACATCCCCCGCCCCCATGTGCAGGAGTTGCCAGACCACGACGATGCCGAGAACGACCAGCGCGATATCGATGGCGTAGACGCTGCTGCGCGACATGGTTGCTCCTCAGAAGCCCTGGCGGCGCAGCAGGCGCTGCTCGAGATAGTGCAGGGTCATGTTGATCGCGGTGACAAGCACGAGGATGAAGAGCATCAGCGCATACATCGTCTCGTTGTCGAAATTGTCATAGGCGAAGGCGATCGCGTACCCGAGCCCGCCGGGGGCGAGGATGAACTCCGACGCGATCACGCCGATGAAGGCATAGGCGACACTGAGCTTGAGCCCGGTGAAGAGATTCGGCGCGGCCGCCGGGATCTGGATGCGCAGCGCCATCGAGGCGCGGCTCATCTGATGCATCCGCGCGACCTTGTCGTAGACGCGCGGGATCTTGTCGAGCCCGTTGAGCGTGTTGATGATCATCGCCACGACCGCGAACATGAAGCCGATCGCGATCATCGGCAGGTTGTTCATGCCGAAGATATAGACGAGCAGCGGATAGAAGACAAAGAACGGCACCGCGTAATAGGTCGTCAGGAAGGGGTCGAGCGCGCGGCGCAAACGCGGGATGGCATGAATCCCGGCCCCCACGACAAAACCGACCGTGACCGAAAGCAGGCAGGCGATCGCGACATTGCCGAGCGTTTGCGTGATGTCGCCGGTGAGTTCGCCCGAGGCGAGGATCGCCCAGAGCTCGGTGACCATCCGGGTGGGCGGGATCATCGTGTGCGTGGAGATCCGCCCGGACTGCACGAGCCATTCGAGCGCCGCGAAGGCTCCCAGCACGATGGCGAGACGGATCCAGGCGAGGCGCGTCATCCCGCCTCCCGACGGGTGCCGCCCTGCGCCGCATCGGGATGGTGGCCCATCGCAGCCTGCGACTCCGATCGCAGGAGCTGCCAGAGCCGCCCGGTGATATGGCCGAAGGTTTCGCCCTCGAGCATGCTGGAGTCGCGGTCGCGCGGCCAGCCTGTCTCGAGGGTTTCCAGAAAACGTCCCGGCCGCGCCGACATCGCGCCCACGCGGTCCGACAGCATCGCCGCCTCGTCGAGCGCATGGGTGATGAGCAGAACCGTCGCCCCGGTCTCGCGCCAAAGCCGCAGGAGCTCGTCACCCATCAGGAGCCGGGTCTGCGCATCGAGCGCGCCGAAGGGTTCGTCGAGCAGGATCAGCCGCGGCTGAAGCACCAGCGTGCGCGCGATGCACACGCGCTGACGCATGCCGCCCGAGAGCTGTGCCGGGTAGGCCTGCGCGAAATCGCGCAGCCCCATGAAGCCGAGCGCGTATTCGACGCGCCGCCTGATCTCCGCCGCGTCGACCCCTTGCCGACGCAGCCCGAAGGCGGCGTTGTCCCACACCGTGAGCCAGGGAAAGGACGCGTCCTCCTGAAAGACTGCCCCGACCCCGTCGGGCACACTGCCCCTGATCGGGTTGCCCTCGAAGCTGACCTCTCCCTCGCTCGGCGGGGCGAGCCCGGCGAGCACATCCATGCAGGTGGACTTGCCGCAGCCCGACGGGCCGACGATGGCGAAGAACTCGCCGCGCCGCAGCTCGAGGTCGATCGGCCCGAGCGCGTGCACGGGCGGGTTGCCGGCCACCGCCGGGTAGACCCGCGTGACCCGCGTCAGGTGCGCATGTATCTCGCCGGTCAAGAGGCGCCTCCCTCAGTCGCTGCGAAGGTCTGCGGGCAGGAAGCTCTCATCGACGAGCCCGGACCAGTCGACATCCTCGTCGATCACGTCGACGAGGCGCAGCCCCTGCATCTTGCGATCCATCTGCTCGTAGTTGAAGCCGCCCTCGGACCAGTAGTCGATCTCGAGCATCGCGTTGACGGCCGTTTCCATCACCTCGACATCGCTCTCATAGGCTTCGGCGAAGATCCGCGCGGCCTCCTCGGGGTTCTCCCTGATGAACTGCACGCCCATGCGCCGCCCCTCGACAAGCGCGCGCAGCTCGTCGGGCTTCTGTTCGGCCATCGCGGGGGTGGTGATGCCCACCGTCTGGCTGATGCGCGGCAGCGCCGTGTCGAGCTCGAGAACCGCCTTGTAATTGTCGCGGCTGGCGGCCCAGACCGGCTCCAGGATCGGCACCGCGTCGGCCCCGTCCTGTTCGAGCATGGTCAGCCCGTCGCCGATCCCGCCCGCGGCGATCAGTTCCACGTCGTCCGCGGAGATCCCCGCCGCGTCGAGCGACATGCGCAAGGTCATGTCGGTGACCGATTGCGGCCGGGTATAGGCGATGCGCTTGCCGGCGAAATCCTCGATCGACTCGATCTCGCTGTCGGGCATCGCCACCCAGAGGATGTCGGCGACGGTATCGGCGCCGGTATTCACGATCACGATCTCGCGCCCGGAAAGATGCGCCGAGACCGCGGCGGCCAGACTCGTCTCGCCGTAGAGCAGATCGCCCGAGAGCACGTTGCGCACCGTGGTGCCGCCGCCCGAGGAGCTCAGGATGTCGCCGATCTCGACGCCGGCCTCCTCGAAAAAGCCCTGGTCCATCGCGATGGCGTAGGGCGCGCCATACATCAGCACACCCCAATGGGTCACGGTGATGTCCTCCTGCGCCTGTGCGGCGCCCGCGGCCGTCAGCGCCGCCGCCGTGGCCCCCACGGCCCAGAGTCCGGTCTTCGCCATGATCGTCTCCTCCCTGATCACAGATGGTAGCAATTGCCGCCGTGCGGCGCTCGATGGTGTCAGATCACGCCCGCCTCCCGCAAACGCGCGACGCGCGCCGCATCATAACCCAGGACGCCGGTGAGCACCTCCTCGGTGTGCGCCCCGAGCTCCGGGCCCGGGTGTCGCACCGCGCCGGGCGTCTCGGACAGGCGCGGTGCGACGTTCTGCATTGCGAGCTCGCCGAATTGCGGATGCATCACGCGCACGATCGCCTCGCGCGCCTTGAAATGCGCGTCCTCCAGCATCTCGGGCGCGCGGTAGATGCGCCCCGCCGGGACGCCATTGTCGTTCATCAGCGCGAGCACCTCTTCGGCGGGCCGCGCGCCGGTCCACTCGGCGATCAGGGCGTCGAGCTCCTCCTGGGCGTCGCCGCGCGCGGTGTGGGTCGCGAAGCGGGGATCGCCGGCGAGTTCCGGCCGCCCCATGGCCGCGGCGAGCCGGGCGAAGACGGTATCCTGGTTGGCGGCGATGAGGATGCCGGAGCCGTCCGCAGTCGGATAGACGTTCGACGGCGCCACCCTCGGCAGGATCGAGCCCGTGCGCTCGCGGATATACCCTGCCTTGTCATACTCGGTGACGAGCGATTCCATCATTGTCAGCACGGCCTCGTAGATCGCGCTGTCCACGACCTGGCCGCGCCCGGTGCGGTGGCGGGCATGCAGCGCCATCATCGCGCCGAGTGCGGCGAAGGTCGCCGCAAGGCTGTCGCCGATGGAGATGCCGACGCGGCTCGGCGGGCGGTCGGGGCTGCCGACGACATGGCGCAGCCCGCCCATCGCCTCGCCGATGGCGCCGAAGCCGGCATGGCCGGAATAGGGCCCGGTCTGGCCGAAGCCTGAGACGCGCACCATGATGAGCCCCGGATTGTGCGCGCTCAGCGCGTCATGGCCGAGTCCCCAGCGCTCCATCGTGCCGGGGCGGAAATTCTCGAGCACGATATCGGCGCCGCGCGCGAGATCGCGCAGGATATCCTGGCCGTCGGCGCTGCGCAGATCGAGGGTGAGCGATTTCTTGTTGCGCGCGATGACGGGCCACCAGAGCGATTGGCCGTGTGGTTTCTCGCGGCCCCATTCGCGCATCGGGTCGCCCTTGCCCGGCGGTTCGACCTTGATGACCTCGGCGCCGAAATCGGCCAGGAGCTGGCCGCAGAACGGCCCGGCCAGAAGCTGCCCCATCTCGATGACCCGCAACCCGGCCAACGGCCCCCCGGCCTCTTCTGCCATCCTGCACCTCCCACCAATTGTATGCATCCTGCGCAGGCAAGGCGCCAAGTCAAGAGGTTTTGGCGCTTGATGCCTCTTGCGCGTGGCATGACGGATGTGAAGTGCTTGACCCTGCGCAAAGTTCGAAATTATTGTATACATTTTCGTGGAGCGCCCCATGCTGCCCGACATCCCCCACATCGTCGAAGTCTCGCCCCGCGACGGGCTCCAGAATGAGGCCGTGACGCTCGATCCATCAAGCCGCGCCGCGTTGATCGCGCATGCGCACCGCGCCGGGCTGCGCCGCATCGAGGCGGCCAGCTTCGTCAACCCGGCGCGCGTGCCGCAGATGGCGGGGGCCGAGGAGGTCATCGCCGCCGCGCGCGCGCAGCGCAGCCCGCACGCCCCGCGCCTCTCGGCGCTGGCGCTCAATCTCAGGGGCGCGGAGCGCGCGATCGCCGCCGGCGTGGACGAGGTCAATTTCGTCGTCGTCGCGAGCGAGAGCTTCAACCGCCGCAACCAGGGCGCCGCAATCGCCGACACGCTGGCACAGTGGCGCGCGGTGCGCGCGCGGCTGCGCGCCTCCGGGCTTGGCAGCACGCTCACCATCGGTGCGGCCTTCGGCTGCCCGTTCGAGGGCGAGATCGCTCCCGACGCCCCGGCCCGGCTCATCGACAGCCTCGGCGCCGAACTACCCGATGAGATCGCGCTTGCCGACACGATCGGCGTCGCCGCACCGTCGGACATCACGGAACGCTTCGGCCGCGTCACCGCGGCCGCACCCGGCATCGCGCTGCGCGCACATCTTCACAACACCCGCAATACCGGACTGGCGAACGCCGCGGCCGCGCTCGCGGCCGGGGTCACGGCCATCGATGCCAGCCTCGGAGGCTTCGGCGGGTGCCCCTTCGCGCCCGCCGCAACCGGCAATCTGCCGACGGAGGATCTGGCCTACATGCTGCAACGCATGGGCCATGTCGGCGAAATCGATCTCGCCGCGGCGGTGGCCGCGAGCGACTGGCTCGGCGAGCAGCTCGGACGGACACCGCCGGGCCTTCTGGGCCGCGCCGGCCTGTTTCCCCCGCCCGTGCATCCCGGCTGACGGGCGTCAGCCCGGCGATTCGCCCCCCAGCAGCGTCTCGCGCGCGGCACGGATATGCGCCTCCATCACCGCCCGCGCC
Organism: Paracoccaceae bacterium; assembly: GCA_007131685.1. Taxonomy (GTDB): domain Bacteria; phylum Pseudomonadota; class Alphaproteobacteria; order Rhodobacterales; family Rhodobacteraceae; genus Alkalilacustris. The sequence continues at coordinate 22,908 of SLQD01000161.1, forward strand.
CAGGCTCCGTCGCGCGCGCGAAGGGCGGCGGTGATCTCGTGGTGATGCGCAAGGCTGCGCGCGAGGGCGGCGGGGCTGTACTGGTGAAAGGTGCGCAGCACCAGCGGCACATCCACGATGCGCGCAACGAGGCGCGGCAATTGGCGCGTACCGCTCGCCTCCTGGATCAGGCCGTGGAACTGACGGTTGAGCGCGGCGAGCTGCGCCACCCCGGCGGCGTCGGCATGGGCGGCGCTCATCTCGTCGGCGAGGCGTTCGAGATCGGCAAGCTGCGCCGCGCTGCGCCGCTCGGCGGCGAGGCTGCAGGCATGCCCCTCGAGTAGCGCGCGCAGATCGAAGGTCTCCTGCAGATCGGCATGCGACCAGCTCGCCACGCGGGCCCCGTGATTGGCCACGAACTCGACCAGCGATTCTGCATTCAGCCGGCGCAGCGCCTCGCGCACCGGCGTGCGGCTGACGCCGAGATCGGCGGCGAGCTGTTCCTCGCGCAGCGGGCTGCCCGGAGCGTAGCGCCCGGCGAGAACCCCTTCGCGGATCCGGGCATAGGCGATGTCGGCGGATGTGGCCATGCGAGCCTTGCGCGGCGGCTTCAGATACCCTCACACTAGCGTGGCGACCGGCCCGAGGGAAGCCGGGGCGCTGCCCGCGCGGCGCGCCCGCGCCACGTCAGAACAGAAGCGGCAGATGCAGCCCCGCCCAGAGCATCACGGCGAGCGACAGCGCCCCGACGGCATCCTGGAGCAATGTCGGCTTCGCCCGCATTGCAACCGAAATCAGCTCATCAAGCATTTGCTTTCCCTCCATGTGTTTTTTGTTTGTTCTCATATCCGGGGATGCGGAGCAAGAACTTTTTAAGAACACTGGAGAACAAATTGCGTCACCCTACACGCAGAAGGCGAATTGCCTTGTCGCGCTCCATCAGCCAGAGGAGCACCCGTGCCGCGTCGCCGCGCTCGCCGTAAAGCTCCGGATCGCTGCCGAGCAGCGCGCGCGCGTCGCTCTGGGCGAGCGCCATGAGCCCGGCCTGGCGCTCGAGATCGGCGATGCGAAAGCGCGGCAGGCCCGATTGCGCCGTGCCCATCAGGTCCCCGGCGCCGCGGATCGCGAGATCCTCCTCGGCGATGCGAAAGCCGTCCTCGGACTCGCGCATGATCTGCAGCCGCCGCCGCGCGGGCTCCGAAAGCGGGGGCGCATGCAGCAGCAGACAGGTTGAGTCGGCCGTGCCGCGCCCCACCCGGCCGCGCAGCTGGTGCAACTGCGCAAGGCCGAAGCTCTCGGCCCGCTCGACGACCATGATCGTCGCATTCGGCACGTTCACCCCGACCTCGATGACCGTCGTCGCCACGAGCACCCCCGTCTCGCCCGCGTCGAAGCGCGCCATCGCGGCCTCCTTCTGCGCCGCGGGCATGCGCCCGTGGACGAGATCGACCACCCCCTCGCCGAGCGCCGCGCGCAGCTGGCGAAAGCGCGCCTCCACCGAGGTCAGCTCGACACTCTCGCTGTCCTCCACGAGCGGACAGACCCAGTAGGCCTGCCGCCCCGCTCCGAGCGCGTCGCGCAGATGCGCGACCACCTCCTCGAGCCGCGCCACCGATACCAGCGCCGTGCGGATCGGGCGGCGGCCGGGGGGCTTCTCGTCGAGCTGCGAGACATCCATGTCGCCATATTGCGCGAGCGCGAGGCTGCGCGGGATCGGGGTCGCCGTCATCACCAGCACATCGGCAGCGGCTCCCTTGGCACCGAGCTCCATGCGCTGGGCGACGCCGAAACGGTGCTGCTCGTCGATGATGGCAAGGCGCAGATCGGCGAAGGTCACGTCGCGCTGGAACAGCGAATGGGTGCCCACGAGGATCTGCGTCTCGCCCGAAGCCAGCGCGGCGAGCTTGGCCGCGCGCACAGCCCCCGTATCCTCCCCCGTCAGCAGCCCGAGCCGCACCCCGGCCGCGTCGGCGAGCGGGGCGAGGCTGTCATGGTGCTGCTGGGCGAGAATGCCGGTGGGCGCCATCAGCGCGCCCTGACCGCCCGCCTCCACCGCGATCAGGAGCGCCATGAGCGCCACCAGCGTCTTGCCCGCCCCGACATCCCCCTGCAGGAGCCGGCTCATGCGCGTCTCGGCGGCCATGTCTTCGGCGATCTCGGCGATTGTGCGCTCCTGCGCCCGCGTCAGCTCGAAACCGAGCGCATCACGCACCCGCCGGCGCAGCGCCCCGTCGCCGCGCACCGCGCGCCCCGGGCGCCGGCGCTGCGCGGCGC
>SLQD01000125.1 GCA_007131685.1 Paracoccaceae bacterium
GAGCGCGGCCTCATCATCGAGACCTCCGGCGCCAATGACGAGGTCGTCAAGATCCTCGCCGCCCTGACAACCGACGAAGCCACCCTGCGAAAAGGCCTCGACATCATGGAACAGGCGGCCGCCGCCCTCATGCCGATCACCTCCGATGCGTAGGGCCACAATATGTAGCAGCTTTCGCACAGTCGCGAACAATCCGTCACCAGCCCTTGATCCCGCGGCGGGCCGGTGCACAATCATGAACGGAGGCGGACGTGGCAGGCACGACCCCTGAGCAGAAGGCTCCGCCCGAACGGCGGAAGAAACCCAACATGACCTATGCCAAGCATCTCCCGCGCGGCTCCTTCATCGCCATCGGCGGCGCCGAAGAGAAGACCTCGGCCTCCGAGATCATGCAGCGGCTTTTCGGAATGATGAAGCCCGACAACCTCAAGGTCGGCGTGCTGACGATCGCCAGCCAGATCCCCGACGAGGTCTTCCCGCCCTACAAGACGCTCTTCGAGCAACTCGGCGCCACCGAGGTGGTACAGATCGACGCGCGCGACCGCGAGGAGGCGCATGACCTGAAGAAAGCCGAGCTGATGAAGAGCTGCGGCATGGTCTTCATCAGCGGCGGCGACCAGCTGCGGCTGACGCATGTGCTCGGCAGCTCGCCGCTTCTCGATGCGTTGCGCGAGCGCCTCAGCAAGGATGCCGTCGTGGCCGGCACGAGCGCGGGCGCGGCGGCGATGTCGGGGACGATGATCTATAACGGCGCAGCCTCCGACGCGCTCAAGAAGGGTGCGGTGAACATGAGCGCGGGGCTTGGCTTCGTGCAGGGCGTCGTCATCGACAGCCATTTCCTCGAGCGCGGCCGCTTCACCCGGCTCATGGAGGTGGGCGCGACGAACCCGGAATGCATCGGCGTAGGCATCGGCGAGGACGCCGCCGTGATCATCCATCCGGGGCCGATTCTCGAGGCAATCGGGAGCGGGCACGTCATCATCGTGGACAGCACGCAGATGCGAAGCTGCAACGTCACCGACCTGTCGGATGGCGAGCCGCTCGCCGTGGAGCATGTCATTATGCATGCCCTAACAAGCGGTTACGGCTACGACGTGCGCAAGCGCAAGTTCCTCGACACGACCACGGATTTCGCACCGGTTGCAAAGGTGCCCGCCAAGTGAGAACATGACGGAATGAAGATTCTTGCGCACCGTGCTCTCCGCGGCCCGAATTACTACAGCCGATATCCCGCCATCTACATGCGCCTCGACATCGAGGAGCTCGAACACCGCACAACGGACATGGTGGACGGTTTCGGGGATCGCCTGCAGGCGCTGATGCCCGACATCTACGCGCATCGCTGCTCGGTGGGCGTGCCGGGCGGCTTCCTGCAGCGCGTCGGGCGCGGCACCTATGCGGGCCATGTCGTCGAACATGTCGCCATCGAGCTGCAGAACATGATCGGCTTCGATGTCGGCTACGGCAAGACCGTCGATTCCTACGAGACCGGCATCTACAACGTCGTCTATCGCTACCGCGACGAGGCCTGCGGGCTCGCCGCCGGAGAGGAGGCCGTCGATCTCGTGCAGCAGCTCTTCGACGGGGCCGAGATCGACCTCGACGCGGTCATCGCCCGCCTCAAGGAGGTGCGCGACTATCACAAGCTCGGCCCCTCGACCGGCGCCATCGTGGACGCCGCCAAGGCGCGCGGCATCCCCTGGCAGCGGCTGACCGAGGAGACGAGCTACAGCCAGCTCGGCCACGGCGTCAAACAGCAGCGCATCCAGGCCACCGTGACGGGCAACACCTCGCTTCTGGGCTATGGCGTGGCGGACGACAAGGACTGGACCAAGCAGCTTCTGGGCGATGCGGGCATCGCAGTGCCCTGGGGGCGCACCTGCCACAGCTGGGAGGAGACGCGCGCCGCCGCCGGGGCGATCGGCTGGCCTGTCGTCACCAAGCCGCTCGTGGGCAATCACGGCCGCGGCGTAACGACCAACATCACCAATGAGGACGAGCTGCGCTCGGGCTACGACGCCGCGCTGCGCCATCATGACGCCGTCATCATCGAGACGTTCGTTCGCGGCGAGGATCACCGGCTTCTGGTGATCGACGGCAAGCTCGTCGCCGCCGCGCGCCGGCGGCCCGCACATGTCATCGGCGACGGGGTCTCCACCCTGCAGCAGCTCATCGACCGCGAGAACGCCGATCCGCGCCGCGGGGTCGGCCACGAGAACCTGCTCACCCAGATCGACATCGATCATCAGACCCACCGCATGATCGAGCAGGCCGGGCTGACCCTCGACAGCGTGGCCCCCGAGGGCGAGATGGTCCTGCTCAAGCCCACGGCCAACATCTCCACCGGCGGCACGGCCACCGACCTGACCGACGATGTCCATCCCGAGGTCAAGTATGCCGCCGAACGCATCGCGCGGCTCATCGGGCTCGACATTCTCGGCATCGATCTTCTCGCCGAGACGCTCGCCAAGCCGCTCGAGGAGCAGTCCGCCGGCGTCGTAGAGGTCAACGCTGGCCCCGGTTTCCGCATGCACATCGCCCCCACCCACGGCACCGGCCGCGACGTGGGCAAGGCCGTCGTGGACATGCTGTTTCCCGACCCGACCGATGACGGGCGCATCCCGATCGCCGCGATCACCGGCACCAACGGCAAGACGACGACGACGCGCCTGCTCACGCATCTGCTGCGCCATGCCGGCAAGCAGGTCGGCATGGCCTGCACCGGCACCATCGAGATCGACAACCACGTCATCATGCGCGGCGACTATTCCGGTCCCGGCGCGGCGGGCGTCGTTCTCAAGGAGCCGACGGTGGACCACGCGGTGCTCGAGGTCGCGCGCGGCGGGCTGATGCGGCGCGGGCTGGGCTTCGACGCCTGCGATGTGGGAATACTGCTCAACATCGCGAGCGATCATCTGGGCGAATACGACATCCACACCCTCGACGAGCTCGCCCGCTGCAAGACGATCGTCGTCGATGCCGTCAAGCCCGACGGCACCTCTGTGCTCAATGCCGACGATCCCAAGGTGATGGAGCACGGCACCTACTGGGCCGGCGGCAAGATCGTCTATTTCTCGATGAACCCCGACACCGAGGCGCTGCGCGCCCATGTCGCCGATCACGGCGTGCTCTTCACGGTCGCTGGCGGGTCCATCGTGATGCGACAGGGGCAGGTCGAGGCCGAGGTCATCAAGGTCAATGACGTCCCCCTCGCCTTCGAGGGGCACGCCCCCTACAATGTGCAGAATGCCATGGCGGCGGCCGCGGCGGGCTTTGCGCTCGGGCTGACGCTCGGCGATATCCGCATGGGGCTGCAGACCTTCTACCCGACGCCGGGAATGCTGCCGGGGCGCTCGAACCTGATCGAGGCCGACGGCATCCGCTGCCTGATCGATTACGGGCACAACGTGCCCGCGCTCACCGCGCTCGAGCCGCTGGTGCGCGGGCTCGGCAAGGCCGGGCGCATCGGCGTGGCGAGCGCGCCGGGCAACCGGCGCGACGACGATCTCGAGGCGCTCGGCGCGAAGCTCGGCTCGATGCTCGACCGGCTCTATGTCTGCGAATCCGATCCGCGCGGGCGCCAGCCAGGCGAGGCGGCGGAGCTGATCCGCGCGGGCGCGGCACGGCACTGTAGCGCCGAGATCGTGATGGCCGAGCACGAGGCCGTGGGCAAGGCAATGGACGGGGCCACCGAGGGCGACCTGCTGCTGCTGCTCGTCGATGACATCGACGCGGTCGTCGAGCGGCTGCGCGGGCGCAGCTTCCGCGGTCCTGCTCCCGTCGCCGGCTGACCGGCGAGGTCCGAATTGCAGGGAATCTGATACGAGGCCGCCAGAGTGCGGCGCAGGGAGGCACGTCCATGAAGAACGTCTTCGTCATCGGCCTGAACGACTACAACCATGAGCGCCTCAAGCGGCTGCGTGGGGCCGATCAGATCGCCTTTCACGGCATCATCGCGCCGGCCGCCGTCTATGACACCGAGGATTTCGACATCCCCGCGATGCTCGACGAGGCGCGCGCGACGCTGTCGAATTTCGACGGCACGATCGACGCCATCGTCGGCTACATGGATTTCCCCGTCTCGACGATCCTGCCGATCCTGTGCGCCGAGTTCGGCATCCGCTCGGTCTCGCTCGAGGCGCTGCTCAAATGCGAACACAAGTTCTGGAGCCGCACCGTCCAGCGCGAGGTGATCCCCGACAACGTTCCCGACTTCACCTATTTCGACCCGTTCGATGACGGCGCGCTCGGCCGGATCGGCGGCAGCGGCATGTCGTTTCCGTTTTTCGTCAAGCCCATCAAGTCCTCGGGCTCGCGGCTGGCCTTCCGCATCGATACGCCGGAGGACTTCGACTACGCGGTCGCGCGGTTTCGCGAGGAGATCGGCACCATCGCCGAGCCCTTCGACGTGGTGCTCGACGCGGCCGACCTTCCCGAGGAGATCCGCGCCGTCAATGGCAGCTGCTGCATGGCCGAGCAGGTCATCGGCGGGCGGCAATGCACGCTCGAGGGCTATGTCTTCAACGGCGAGGTCGTCCCCTACGGCATCGTCGACTCGATCCGCTACCCGCAGGTGCTGAGCTTCTTCTACTACCTCTACCCGTCGCAGCTTCCCGAGCGCATCCAGAAGCGCATGCGCGACATTACCGTGAAGGTGATGGAGCATATCGGCTACGACAACTCCGCCTTCAACATCGAGTTCTTCTGGGACGAGGTGCAGGACCGGATCTGGCTTCTGGAGATCAACACCCGCGTGGCGCAGTCGCATTGCGACCTGTTCGACAAGGTCGACGGCGTCTCGCATCAGCAGGTCACCGTCGATCTCGGCCTCGGCCAGCGGCCCGACATGCCCCATCGCGAGGGCGCCTTCAATGTCGGCGCGGAGTTCTTCTACCGGGTGTTCTTCGGCGACGCGACCGTGGCGCGCGCGCCCACGACCGAGGAGGTCGAGGCCGCCGCGGCGCGGGTGCCCGGCACCTACATCGCCTCACAGGTCACCGAGGGGATGCGGCTGTCGGACCTGCCCGAGCAGGACAGCTACAGCTTCGCCGTCGCCTGCATCTGGATGGGGGCCGAGAACCAGTCGAAGCTGCTCTACAACTACGATCGCGTGCTCAAGCGGCTCGACTACGAGTTCACCGATATCGAGGGCTGACCGCCCGCGCGCGAAGGCGTCCCGTCGCGGCATCGGACCGGTCCCCGCGCCGCCGGGCCGCCGGCCCCCCGGGGGTGACGCACGGCACCCGCTGGGGGGCGCTGCTGGCGCATACCCCGCCCTGCCGGTGTCGCGACCCGAGTGTTGCGCTAGGTTACGGATCATGTCCCGGCACGATGCATACCGGCTGTTGGCGCGCCTCGACCGCTGGTTCCGGCTCGACATGCCCGCGGCGCGCTTCGGGCTTCACGTGCTGATCGTGAGCGCAGCGGGGCTCGTGCCGGCGCTTGCGGTGTTCATCGCGCTGTCGCCGGGGCTCGCGGCGCATCTGGCCTCCGACGCCACGGCGCTCATGCGGTTCGGGCGCCAGATCCTCACCAATGGCGTACCGGTGGTGCTCGTGGTCAACTTCATCGGCTTCGTGCTCTTTGCAGCGCGCGGGCGCCGCGGTCCCGTGGCGACACTGGGCGTCGATCTCGCGGCGCGGCTCGCGGCCTTCATCGGGCTGCATGCGGTGATCTACCCGGCCTCGGCGCTGTGGTTCGACTCCTTCGGCGGTGATCCGGCGCAGGCGCTCCGGGTCGTCGCGCCGACCCTGGCCGCGGCGGCCGGGTTCAGCAATCTTTCGGGCGTCTATCTCTACGCGACCCTTCTGGGCGCGGCGCCGCTTGCCGGGGCGGCGGCGCTGGCACTGGCGCAGGGGCGCGGGCGGATGGCGCAGGGGCTCGGGGCCGCGCTCGCCCGGCTGCCGGATCGGGCACGGGGGCCGGTGCTGCTCGGCGGCGGGGTGCTCGTCTATGTCGGGGTCGTGGCGGGCCTGCTCACGCTGATCGCGGGGCGCCTCGCGGTCTAGGCGAGGCCCATCCGCGCCGCGATCTCCGCGATCGTGGCGACGCGCTCGGCATTGTCGGCCGCAAGGCTGCCATCGGCGCGGTGCAGGTTGTTCTCGAAGCCCACCCGCGCCTTGCCGCCGAGCGCCAGCGCCGCCGCAAGCACCCGCGTCTCGGGCGCGCCGAAGGCGCAGACCATCCACGGGACCGCCTCCTCGAGCCCGCTCGCGCGCCAGGCCGCGAGCCAGTCCACCAGCCGCTCGGGCGCGCTGTCGCCGGCATCGTAGCGCCCCATGACGAACAGCACCTCGAACCCGTCCGGCACGACCCCGCGTGCCACCAGATCGGCGAGCCAGGCGATCTCGTCGGGCGTGTAGAGGATGTATTGCAGCGCCACGCCACGGCGCGCGGCGGCGGCGAGCGCGGCCCCGGTCGCGGCTTCCTCGCGGGGGGCGGGCAGAAGCTCGCGCAGCGCCACGCTCGCCGCCTCCGCCTCGAGCACCTCGAGGAGCGCGCGCTGGGCGGCGGCATCGTAACGCCCGGCGGCCTCCGTCGTGACCTGAACCTGCATCGCCCCGCCCGTGGCCGCCCGCACCGCGCGGATGGCCGCGCCGTAGCCCTCCGCCTCCAGCAGATGACCCCCGGCCGAATCGCGCAGATGCAGGTGGATCGCCCCGGCCCCGGCGGCGTGACAGGCCGCTGCCGTCGCGGCGCTCTCGGCGATCGTCACCGGCAGCGCCGGGTGATCCGCCTTGCCGCGCCGCGCGCCGGTGGGGGCAACCATGATCCTCGCCAGCGGGTGCGTCATCCGGTCCTCCCCTGCCGCCCGGGCGAAACCTTGCACGCCGCGCGCGCGCGTGCAATCGCTGCCGCGCCCCGGCGCCCCCCGCCCCAAGGAGCCGCCAATGACCCCGACACCGGCCCTGCCCCTGACCCGCGATCTGGTGCTCGTCGGCGGCGGGCATACCCATGCGCTGGTGCTGCGCCGCTGGGGGATGGCGCCGTTGCCCGGGGCGCGGCTGACACTGATCAGCCCGTCCCCTACCGCGCCCTATACCGGGATGCTGCCCGGTCATATCGCCGGGCACTACCCGCGCGCGGCGCTCGAGATCGACCTCTTGCGGCTCGCCCGCCATGCCGGCGCGCGGCTGGTGCTGTCGCGCGCGGAGGCGATCGACCGCGCGGCGCGGCGCATTCACCTGCCCGACCGCCCACCGATCGCCTATGACCTCGCCTCGCTCGATATCGGGATCACCTCGGCGCTGCCCGAGCTGCCGGGTTTCGCCGAGCACGGCGTCAGCGCCAAGCCGCTGGACGAATACGCGGCGGCGTGGAGCGCCTTCTGCGACGGCGTGGCGGCGGGACGGGCGACACCCGAGGTCGTGGTCATCGGCGGCGGCGTCGCCGGGGTCGAGCTCGCGCTCGCGATGGCGCATCGGCTGCGCGGACTCGGCACCGCGCCGCAGGTCACGGTGCTCGAGGCGTCCCCGGCGCCGCTGCCGGGGCTCGGCGCGGGGGCGCAGCGGGCACTCGGCGCGCATATGGACCGGCTCGGCGTGACGCTCGAAGCGGGCGCACGGGCGGTTTCGGTCGAGGCCGGGGCGGTGCATCTCGAAAATGGCCGCGCGCTGCGCGCGGATTTCATCCTCGGCGCGGCAGGGCCGCGGCCGCAGCCCTGGCTCACCGGGACCGGCCTCGCGCTCGAAGGCGGTTACGTCACGGTGGACGGGCATCTGCGCTCGGTGACGGATCCGGCGATCTTCGCGGCCGGCGATTGTGCCCACATGCGGGAGTCGCCGCGGCCCAGAGCCGGGGTCTTCGCGGTACGCCAGGCGCCGGTGCTGCATCACAATCTGCGCGCCGCATTGTCGGGCCGGCGGCTGCGCCGCTACCGGCCGCAGCGCGACTACCTCAAGCTGATCTCCACCGGCGGCAAGGGCGCCGTGGCCGACAAATGGGGGCTTCGTCTCGATGGCGGCTGGCTGTGGCGGCTCAAGGACGCGATCGATGCGCGCTTCATGGCCGGCCTTCGCGATCTACC
>SLQD01000106.1 GCA_007131685.1 Paracoccaceae bacterium
CGATCTGCTTGGGGTAGACCTTGGGCGGGACGTCGTCGGTGGGGTTGTAGACCGCCTTGGTCTGGTTCCACAGCTCGTCCATCGCGTCCTTGCCCGAGCCCGAGACCGACTGATACGTCGAGACCACGATGCGCCTGATGCGCGCGCGGTCATGCAGCGGCTTGAGCGCGACGACCATCTGCGCGGTCGAGCAGTTCGGATTGGCGATGATGTTCTTCTTGGCGTAGCCCTCGACGGCCTCCGGGTTCACCTCGGGCACGACGAGCGGGACGTCGCGGTCGTAGCGGTAGAGCGACGAGTTGTCGATCACGACGCAGCCCGCCGCCGCGGCCTTGGGCGCGTATTCCTTGGTCGCATCCGAGCCGATCGCGAACAGCGCCATGTCCCAGCCGGAAAAATCGAACTGCGCGAGGTCCTGGCACTTCAGGGTGCGGTCGCCGAAGCTGACCTCGGTGCCCTGCGAGCGGCGCGAGGCGAGTGCGGCGATCTCGTCGACGGGGAATTCGCGCTCGGCGAGGATGGCGAGCATTTCGCGGCCCACATTGCCCGTGGCCCCGACGACGGCGATCTTGTAGCCCATCAGGCGTCTCCTTCATGTGCGTTGGCCCGGTCTTAGCCTATCGCTGCGCGCCGCGAAAGCCCGCTCAGTCGGTGCGGTCGCGCGAGAAGGCATAGACGGCGCAGCCCGCGAGCACGGCGAGGCCGAAGAACGCGAAAAGCGCCTGAAACGGCGCCTCCGGCGGCGCGGCGGCGGCGCCCGAATGCACCCGCGCGCTCAGGAGCTGGAGCACGCCGACCCCGCCGATGCCGAACAGGTTCAGAAGCGTCACCCCGCGCCCGACGAGATGGGGCGGAAAGAAGCTGCGCCCATGCGCCATGATCATCGGAAACGACATCCCGAACAGCCCCACCGCGGCCAGAAGCCCCACCGCCGTCCAGTAGCCCGGCACCGGCGCCGCCCAGAGCACCAGCAGACAGAGCGCACCGGCGAGATTGCCGCCGAGCACCACCCATTTGCGCGTGCCGAAGATCCGGTCGAGCGGACCGTAAGCGAAGCTGCCCACCACCATCGCGATCCCCATGACGAGCCCCGCGAGCCCGACACCGCCGCCATGCAGCTGCGAGAAATACGGGCCCAGCCACAGCCCGCGCAGCCCCGCCGCGGGCGCGTAGTTGACCGCCAGCATCGGCAGGATCACCAGGATCGCCGGATTGCGCAGCAGATCGAGGAGCGAGCCCTCCCCCGGCGTTGCATCCGGCGCGCGCGGCGGGTCCTCCACGAGAAGCAGCAGCGCCGCCGCCGCTGCGACAGTCAGCACCGCCAGCACCACCATCGCGCCCCGCCAGCCGATCGCCTGCGCCGCGAGCTCGAGCGGCAGCGCGCTGGCGAGATTGCCGAGCGTGCCGAAGCCGATCATCGCGGCCGCCAGCGTCGCGAAGACCGCCGGCGGATAGACCCGCGCGAAGATGTAGTAGGACGCCATCAGCACCGGCGCGCAGCCCGCCCCGATCAGGATCATCGCCAGATGCACGCCAAAGGGCCCCTGCGCCGCGGCAAAGGCCAGCGCACCGCCGCCGCCCGCTGCGCCAAGCAGCCACGCCGCCGTGCGCCGCGGCCCGAAACGGTCGAGCGCCCAGCCCACCGGAAGCTGCATCAGCGCGAAGGACAGAAACCACAGCCCCGAGGACAGCGCCAGCGCCTGCGCCCCCGCGCCGATGTCCTCGGCCAGGTCCGGCGCGAGCACCGCCAGGAACGCACGGTAGAACTGGCTCAGCACATAGCCGAGCACGAGAACCATCAGGCCGGTCTTCATTCACTCCCCCCTCGCTGGCGCGGAGCCTGCATCCGATCGCGGCGCGCGGCAAGCCGATGCGCCGGGGCTGGCGCCCGCCGCCGCGGCATGCAACCTTGGCGCGTCGAGGTAAAGGGAGAGGACGGCATGACAGGCAACACGCTGCACCAGGCCCTGTTCGCACCGCTCGCCGCGCGCGACGATGCGCTCATCACGCTGCCCGATGGCGGCGTCGTCACCGGGCGCGCCTTTGCGGCGATGCTGGCGCGGTATGCGCATGCGCTCGTCGAAAGCGGGGTGGAGCCGGGGGACCGCATCGTCGTCCAGGTCGAGAAATCGGCGCATGCGCTCGCCCTCTATGGTGCGGCGATCACCGCGGGGGCGGTCTTCGTGCCGCTCAATTCGGCCTATACGCCCGAGGAGCTCGACTACTTCATCGAAAATGCCGAGCCGCGGATCGTCGTCGTCGATCCGGCGCTCGAGCCGGTGCTCGGCCCGCTCGCGGCGAAACACGGCGCGTGGCCGCTGTCGCTCGGTGCCGATGGCGGCGGCAGTCTCGCCGAGGCCGCGCGGGGGCAGCCCGAGTCCTTCGACCCCGTCGAGCGCGCGCCCGACGACCTCGCCGCGCTGCTTTATACCTCGGGGACGACGGGCCGCTCCAAGGGCGCGATGCTCAGCCATTCCAACCTTCTGTCGAACGCGCAGGTGCTGGTCGAGGAGTGGCGTTTCTCGTCCGGCGATGTCCTGCTGCACATCCTGCCGATCTTTCACACTCACGGTCTTTTCGTCGCGACGAACGTGACGCTGGCGGCGGGGGCGCGGATGATCCTGTTGCCGAAGTTCGACATCGAGGCCGTGCTCGCGCATCTGCCGCAGGCGAGCGTGATGATGGGGGTGCCCACGCACTACACGCGCCTGCTCGCCGATGAGCGACTCGACCGCGAGCGCGTGGCGGGCATGCGGCTCTTCGTGTCGGGATCGGCGCCGCTGCTGGCCGAGACCCATGAGGCCTTCGAGGCGCGCACCGGGCACCGGATCCTCGAGCGCTACGGCATGACCGAGACCAACATGAACACCTCCAACCCCCATGACGGCGAGCGCCGGGCGGGCACCGTGGGCTTTCCGCTGCCCGGCGTGGAGATCCGCATCACCGATCCGGAGAGCGGCGAGGTGCTCGCGGCGGGGGCGACGGGCATGGTCGAGGTGCGCGGGCTCAACGTCTTCCAGGGATACTGGCGCATGCCCGACAAGACCGCCGAGGAGCTGCGCGACAACGGGTACTTCATCACCGGCGATCTGGGGCGCGTCGACGCGGACGGGTATCTGCACATCGTCGGGCGCTCCAAGGACATGATCATCTCGGGCGGGCTCAATGTCTATCCCAAGGAGATCGAGCTCGCCCTCGACGCCCAGCCCGGGATCGCCGAATCCGCCGTCATCGGCGTGCCGCATCCCGATTTCGGAGAGGCGGTGCTCGGGGTGCTGGTCCCGCGGCCGGGCGAGAGGCCCGATCTCGACGCTATCCGCGCCACGCTGGGCGATTCGCTGGCGGCCTTCAAGCGTCCGAAGGCGCTGGTGACGGTGCCGGAATTGCCGCGCAACACGATGGGCAAGGTGCAGAAGACCGAGCTGCGCGCGCGCTTCGGTGACCATTTCGCGAGATCGCGGAGCTGACCGCAAGGCTGACCGCGCAGCCGCGTCGCCGCGGCTGTGCATTCGAGGCGTCATGCGCTATGCGTCGCTGAGGGCACGCCGCCCGGCCGGCGCGGCGGAATCATGGATGGCGCGATGGCGTGGACGATGGCGGGCGATGTGGCGATCTCGGTTCGCGATGAGGGCGCGGCGCGGCGCGTCGCGCTCGACGGCGCGCTCGACATCGCCACCGTCACCGCCGCGGCCCGCCGGCTCGGCGAGGTGCCGGTCGATCAGCCGCTCGAGCTTGATCTGAGCCATCTCGACAGGATCGACACCGCTGGCGCCTGGGCGCTGTGCCGGCTGCGCGCGCGCGCGATCGCGGCGGGGCAGGCGGTCACGATCACCGGGGCCGACGCCAATGCGCAAAGCGTCATCCGCACCGTCGAGGCGGCGATGCCCGCCCCGGATGACCGCCCCGCCCCCCCGGCGAGCCTTGCCGACCGGCTCGAGGCGGTGGGGCGCGGGACGGCGCGCGCGGGGGCGTTCTTCGTGGAGCTGTGCGCCTATCTGGGGCTTTTCCTCGTGCGGTTCTTGCGCTCGCTCGTGGTGCCGCGCGACTTCCGGCTGACCGCGCTCGTGCATCACTGCCACGAGGTGGGGATCAAGGCGGTGCCGATCGTGGCGCTGATGGCGTTCCTCATCGGCATCGTGCTCGCCTTCCAGGGCGCGGTGCAGCTGCGCCAGTTCGGCGCGGAGATCTTCGTCGTCGAGCTGATCTCGGTATCGATCCTGCGCGAGCTCGGCATTCTGCTCACCGCGATCATCGTCGCGGGGCGCACCGCCTCGGCGTTTACCGCGGCGATCGGCTCGATGAAGATGCGCGAGGAGATCGACGCGATGCGCACGCTCGGCATCGATCCGGCCCTGGCGCTGTTCGTGCCGCGCATCCTCGCGCTCGTCATCATGCTGCCGATCCTTGGGATGATCGCCAATATCGTGGGCATCCTGGGCGGCGCGCTGATGGCCTGGGTGGAGCTCGGGGTTTCGCCGGCGATGTTTCGCACCCGGCTGCTCGACGGGGTGATGTTCTCGAACCTCGTCGTCGGCATGATCAAGGCGCCGGTCTTCGCGATCGTCATCGGCGTGGTGGGCTGTCATGCCGGCATGCAGGTCGGCGGCGATGCCGAATCGCTGGGCCGGATGACCTCGGCATCGGTGGTCACGGCGATCTTTTCCGTGATCGTGATCGACGCGATGTTCTCGATCTTCTTTGCGCAGGTGGGGATGTGATGGCCCGCGAGACGGTGATCGAGTTGCGCGGCCTGCGCACCCAGTTCGGCCGGCATGTCGTGCATGACGATCTCGATCTCGACGTCTATCGCGGCGAGGTGCTCGGCGTGGTGGGGGGCTCGGGGACCGGCAAGTCGGTGCTGCTGCGGGCCATAAGCGGACTGTTGCGCCCGGCCGCGGGGCAGATCCGGGTGCTCGGCGTCGATGTGCTCGCAGCCGGCGAGCAGGAGCGCCGCGATCTCGAGCGGCGCTGGGGCGTGATGTTTCAGGACGGGGCGCTGTTCTCGGCGCTGACGGTGCGCGAGAATGTCGAGGTGCCGATGCGCGCCGTGCCGGGGCTCGACGGGCCGACGCGGCGCGCGCTCGCGGATCTGAAGGTGTCGATGTCGGGGCTGCCCTACAAGGCCGGTGACAACTACCCGTCGGAGCTGTCGGGCGGCATGCGCAAGCGCGCGGGGCTGGCGCGCGCGCTCGCGCTCGATCCCGAGATCGTGTTTCTCGACGAGCCGACCGCCGGGCTCGACCCGATCGGGGCCGCCGCCTTCGACCGGCTGATCAGCGATCTGAGCCACAGCATGGGGCTGACGGTATTCCTCGTCACGCACGACCTTGATACCCTCCACGCGACCTGCGACCGTATCGCCGTGCTCGCCGAGAGGCGCGTGCTCGTGACGGGCACGATGCGCGAAATGCTGGATGTGGATCATCCCTGGGTCAAAGAGTATTTCCACGGCCCCCGCGCACGCGCCGCACAGGCGGACGTGCAGGCGGCCGCGGCTGAGAGCTAGGACCGGAATGGAAACGCGCGCCAACTACATCCTTGTCGGAGCATTCACCCTGGCCGGTTTCGTCGGGTCGCTGTTCTTCTTCATCTGGTTCGCGCAGGTGCAGTTCGATCAGCAATACGACTACTACGACGTGCGATTCACGAATGTCTCTGGGCTGAGCGCGGCCTCGGACGTGCGTTTCGCCGGGGTTCCGGTCGGCCAGGTCGTGGATATCTCGCTGTCGCAGGAGAGCGACGGCGCCGTCGTGGTGCGGCTCGAGGTCGAGGCCGACACGCCGATCCGCGAGGACAGCCTCGCCACGATCGAGGCGCTGGGCGTGACCGGCGTGTCCTTCGTGGCGATCAGCGCCGGCAGCGCCGATCGCCCGCGGCTCGCAGAAGTTGCCGACGAGGACATTCCCCGCATCGAGGCCGGGCGCTCGGCGCTGCAATCGCTCACCGAGGATGCGCCGGAGATCCTCGACGAGGTGCTCACCGCGATGCGCCGCGTCAACGAGGCGCTCGATCAGGACACGATCGATCGCGTCGATCGCATCCTCGCCAATGTCGAGCGTTCCTCGGAAAGCTTTGCCCAGGCGCTGGAGGATTTCGAGTCCGTTACCGCCGGTGTCGGCGCGGCCGGCGAGGGCATCGCGGAGTTCGCCGAGAACCTCGACGAGATCACCGAGGTCGCCACCCAGACCATGCGCAGCGCCGACACGGCCCTTCTCAACATCTCCGGGCTCGCCCGGCGCGCCGAGGGAACGCTGGAGGCGGGCGAGACCGCGATGGCCACCGCGGACGACACGATGCAGCGCGTCACCGAGGTCGTCGAGGGCGATTTCCGCGCGCTGCTCACCACCCTTGACGCCACCAGCACGACGCTGCGCGAGGATTTCGCGGGGCTGTCGCGCGATGCGCGGCTGATGATCCGCGAATACACCGCGACCGGCGCCGCCGCCACGCGCCGGCTCAGCGAGGCGCGCGAAACCCTCGCCGCCACCGACGAGATGATCGCGCAGGCCAACCGCACCCTGATCACCGTCGATCGCACCGCCGCCGATTTCGACACGCTGATGCAGAACGAGGGCGCGGCCCTGATCGGCGAGACCCGCACCGCCATCGCCGACACCAACACCGCCATCGCCGCGATCACCACCGTCGCCGAGGAGGATCTGCCCGCCATCATGGCCGATATCCGCTCGGCCACGGAGCAGGCCAATGCCACCGTCGCGTCGGTCGGTGCCGACATCTCCGGGGCGACCGGCCGCTTCGAGGGGCTGACCGACGATTCCGAGGCCGCGCTCAAGGCCGTCACCGAAACCTTCACCAACGCCAACGAGACCCTTGCGGCCATCAACGCCGCGCTCGAGACCGGCGAGCGCACCCTCGCCGCCGCCGAGGGGACCTTCACGGCCGCCGAAGGCACCTTCACCGGCGCCGAGCGCGTGATCAACGAGGATATCGGCGCGATCACCTCCGATCTGCGCCAGACCATGGCCCGGCTCGATGCCGCGCTCGAACAGGTCTCCGACGATGTGCCGCTGGTCACCGCCGATCTGCGCGCCGCCGCCGAGAGCGCGCGCGAGACCCTCGCCGAGATCGGCGGCCTCGTGGGCGACGCCCGCGGCCCGATCTTCGATTTTGCCCGCACCGGGCTGCCGCAATACACTATCCTCGCGCGCGAGGCGCGCAGCCTCGTCTCGAGCCTCGAGCGCATTTCACGCCAGATCGAGCGCGAGCCCGCGCGCTTCCTGCTCGATCGCCAGTCCCCCGAATTCAGACGATGAGATTGCCCATGTCCCGCCTGCTTGCCGTGCTTTCGCTGTTGCTCCTGTCAGGCTGCGGGGCGCTCGGCGCGCTCGGCGAAGCCACCACGCCGCTCGACACCTACGAGCTGCGCGCCCCCGTCGACGGCCCCTCCGCGACGGGTCAGCCGCGCGCGATCGATCTCGTGGTGGAGGTCCCCGAGGCCAGCGGCGCGCTCGATACCGACCGCATCATGATCCGCCCCAACCCCTTTCAGGCGCAATACCTGCCGCGCGCGCGCTGGGCCGACAGCGCACCCGAGATGATGCAGACCCTGATGCTGCGCAGCGTCGAGAACACCAACGCGGTGCGCTATGTCGGCCGGCGGCCGCTCGCCGGGTCGGGCGACTATGCGCTCATCTCCGAGATCACCGACTTTCAGGCCGAGCGCCGCGACGGCGAGGACGCCGCCGAAATCCGGCTGCGCATGACCGCCCGTCTGGTGCGCGAGGACGATGCCAGCATTGTCGCCACGCGCGTCTTCACCGCCACGGCCGAGGTCGAGAGCCTCGACACCCTGCCCGTGGTGGAGAGCTTCGACAGCGCCGCGAACCCGCTGTTGCGCGAGGTCGCCGCGTGGGTCATGCAGACGCTCGGCATCCCCGCCGCGGCGAGCTGACGCGCCCGCCCTGCGCCGCGGCGCGGGGTGCCGATCACGGGACAGGGACAAATGGCCACCAGACTCAAGCGTATCGCGCATAACGAGAAGGGCGTCTTCGACGCCGCCTGGGC
>SLQD01000268.1 GCA_007131685.1 Paracoccaceae bacterium
CGCACCCGGCGCATGAGCGCCGTTTCCGAAGATTCGGGCGCCGCTTCGGGCGCCGCTTCGGGCGCCGGCTCCTCGGACGCGGCTTCGTGGGCGGGAGCATCACCCGGCGCGCCGGTGGCGCGCGCGGCTGGCGGTGCCTCGAGGTAGGGCGCGCGCGGGTGCGCCGGGCCCGGTGTGACGAGGGGTGCGGCCTCGCCCCGGACAGCTTCCGCACGGCGCGCGGCGCTTTCGCGCGCGGCTTCCTCGCGCAGCACCCCGAGCACCGCGGGATCGACCCGCTCGCGCGCCGGAGGGATTTCGGCCGGAGCCGGCGCATCTTCAGCGTCGGGCGCCGGGCCGTCCGCGGGCTTCGGCGCGGGCGGGGATTCCGGCGCGGACACCGTATCCGGATCTGCGGCCGGCTGCGGGGCGGTCTCCGGCGCGGGAGTCGCGCCGGCGGCGGCTGCGGCGGCCGTGTCGGGGACGAAGAACCACACATGGCCGCAGGCGGAGCATTCCACCTCGCGCCCGGCGCGCGGGATCATCGCCGCCGATACCGCGTAGCGCGCATCGCAATTGGGGCAGGTCAGTCGCATCGGCGCCTCGCAGCACTGGAACGGTCCATATCTGAGCATGTTGCGCGCCGGGCGGCAAGGCGCGGTGCGCGCGCGGTCGCGCCTCTGCACCACGCGCGCGCCGCCGGGCCGTATCGGCGCCGATGTCCCGCGCGGGCTTGCGCGGCGCGCGGGCAATTGGCATTGCCGGTCGCAATGTCGGGAGGGCCGGGGAATGCCGCACGCGATACAATGGCTGCGATCGCTCGTCTTCGTCGGGCAGATCTATCTGATGATGGGGTTGCTCGCGATCGTCTTCACCCCCTGGGCCGTGATCGACCGGCGCGGCGCCAATGCGGGCACGCGAACATGGTGTCGCTGGGTGCGCTGGAGCGCGCGCTGGATGGTGGGGCTCGAGACCGAGGTGCGTGGACCGGTGCCCGAGGGCGAGGTTCTGGTGGCGGCCAAGCATCAGAGCTTTCTCGACATCATCATGCTGGTCAGCGTGCTGCCGCAGCCGAAATTCATCATGAAGACGGAACTCAACCGCATGCCGATCCTGGGCTGGTATGCGCGCCGGCTGGGCTGCGTGTCGGTGGATCGCGGCAAGCGCGGCCAGGCGATCCGGCGGATGCTCGAGGATGTCGAGCGCGGCCGCGCGCTGCCGGGGCAGCTGGTGATCTATCCGCAGGGCACCCGCGTCGCCCCGGACGCCTACCTGCCCTACAAGGTCGGCACCGCCATCCTCTACGAGGAGTTCGGTCAGCCCTGCGTGCCGGTGGCGGCGAATGTGGGGCTGTTCTGGCCCAAGCGCGGCATCATGCGCCGGCCGGGGCGGGCGGTGATCGCGTTCCTGCCGCAGATCCCCGCCGGGCTCGCGCGCGAGAGCTTCATGCACCGGCTCGAGGATGCCGTCGAGACCGGCTCGGATCGGCTTGCGCGCGAGGCCCGTGGCTGACGCGCCGGATCTTGCGCGCGCGCGCCTTTGCGACCATCTTGGAGCGCGATGAGCCGCACGACTTCACACCTCGCCACGACGGACACGGCCCGCGCCGGTGTCGATCCGGGTGCCTTCCGGATCGCCTCCTACAACATGCACAAGGGCGTGGGCGCCGATGGCCGCCGCGATCCCGGGCGCATCGCCGGCGTGCTCGCCGAGATCGATGCCGATATCGTCGCCCTGCAGGAAGCGGACCGGCGCTTCGGGGACATGGCCGGGGTGCTCGATCTCGATGCGGTGCGCGAATTGACGGGGCTCATACCGGTGCCGCTGGAGCGGCGCGCGCGCGCGCATGGCTGGCGCGGCAATCTCATCCTGCTGCGCGACACCGATGTCGAGCATGTCGAGCAGATCGACCTGCCCGGACTCGAGCCGCGCGGGGCGGTGATGGTCGATGTGATCCGCGCGGGCCGGCCGCTGCGCGTGGTGGCGGCGCATCTGGGTCTGCTGCGCCGCTCGCGGCTGGCGCAAGCGCAGGCGCTCAGCGAGGTGCTGCGCGCGGCGCCGCCGCGGCCGACGCTGCTGGCCGGCGATCTCAACGAGTGGCGGCTCACGCGGCGGTCCTCGCTGGAGCCACTGATGCCGCATGCCCCCGGCGCACTGGTCAAGAGCTTCCCGGCGCGCCGCCCCATGCTGGCGCTCGATCGCATCCTTGCCTGCCCCGACACCGATGTCATCGACATGGCGAGCCATGACACCCCGCTGGCGCGCCTCGCCTCGGACCATCTGCCGGTCAAGGCCTGGATCCGCGCGCGCGAGGGCGGCGCGGCGCTGAGCGCGTGAGCCGGTTGCCGGACGCGGCGGCGCCGCGATCCGGCGGATGTTCCGCCGCGCGATAGGAGACGGGATGCGCATCGCCGCCGGCCGCGGCCCGAACGGGCAGGGATCAGCATGAACTGGATCATTTGGCTGCTCATCGCCGCGGCGATGTTCGCGCTTGCCTCCGCGATGGCGCTCTATTCCTATGGCCGCTTCGCCAAGCGCGCGCGCGGCGCACCGTCGCGCGCGCTGATGCCCGAGGGCTGCGAAACCGCGATCGACCGGGCCGTCGCACCGCTCGCGCAGGCCAATCGCGGGCGCAGCGGGTTGTGCGCAGTGTTCGACAATGCCGAATCCTTCGCCCTGCGAGCGCGCAGCGCCCGCGCGGCCGGGCGCAGCCTCGACATGCTCTACTATATCTGGCGCGACGACATGGCCGGCCGGCTCATGGCGCGCGAACTCATCGCGGCGGCGGATCGTGGTGTGCGGGTGCGGCTGCTGCTCGACGACATCAACGTGCAGGGCTTCGATC
Source organism: Paracoccaceae bacterium (assembly GCA_007131685.1). Classification (GTDB taxonomy): domain Bacteria; phylum Pseudomonadota; class Alphaproteobacteria; order Rhodobacterales; family Rhodobacteraceae; genus Alkalilacustris. The sequence goes on from SLQD01000268.1 coordinate 2,825, forward strand.
CGAGCTATCTGGCATTGAACGGCCATCCGCGCATCGAGGTGCGGCTGTTCAACCCGATCCGCAACCGCCGCTCGGCGCTGCGCCGGGGTATCGAGCTCGTGCTGGGGTTGGTGCGCTTCAACCGGCGGATGCACTGCAAGGCGTGGCTCGCGGATGGGCGGCTGGGGCTGGTCGGCGGGCGCAACATCGCCGATGTGGATCTCGGCGCCGCGCGCGGCAGCGCGCGTGACGGCCGGGATGTCGATCTGCTGGTGGTCGGGGCGGCGCTGACACGCGCGGAGACGATCTTCGACGCCTACTGGAACAGCGGCCTCGCGCTGCCGATCTCGGCGCTGTGGCGTGACTATTCGGCGGACCTGCCGCGCTTTCGCCGCGCCCTCGAGGCCGAGGCGGGGGCACCGCGCGCGCGCGCGTTCCTTGCCAATGCGTTGCCGGATGAGGACACGGCGCCGCTGGTGCCCGCGCAGCGTCTCACCTGGACGGCGGCGGCGCGCATGGTTGCCGATCCGCCCGAAAAGGCGCTGGGCACGCGGCGCGACCGCTGGATGCCCGAGGCGATCGAGCCGGTGATGGACGGCGCGCGCCATAGCGTCACGCTGGTGACGCCGTATTTCGTTCCCGGCCGCGAGGGGCTGGCGCGGCTGCGGGACCTTGCCGCGCGGGGCGTGGCGGTGCGGGTGCTCACCAACAGCCTGGCCGCGACCAATCACATGGTCGTCCACGGCGCCTATCGCCGTTATCGCCGTCCGCTGCTGGCGGCGGGGGTGAAGCTGCATGAATTCGCCCCCGGAGCACCGCCGGGGCAGGGCGGCGAGATGCTGCACTCCAAGATCATGATCGTGGACGGAGCGCTGGGCTTCGTGGGTTCGTTCAATTTCGACCTGCGCTCGGCCCTGCTCAATACGGAGATGGGGGTTCTGTTCAACGCGCCGGACCTCGTGGGCGAACTGGAGGCGAGCATCGCGATCGATACCGCCCCCGAACGCAGCCACAGCCTCGTGCTCGATGGCCGGACGCTGCGCTGGTCCGGCGGCGGGCTGGCGGGGGTGCTGATGCACGAGCCGGGCGCGGGGGCATTGCGGCGCGGGGTCTCCTGGGTCATCGGGCACCTGCCGATCCACCGGTTACTGTGAGCCGGGCGGCAATCCGCCGGCTCGGCGCCCTGATTTCGCATGATTTTGCCGAAATCCGCCCGGGATCTGGCTGTGCGGGGCGGGCCGGTTGATGTGCGGCGGCGGGGGGGATAGGTCTTGCGCATCCCGGATCCACGGGTTCGAGCAAACCGAAGGAGACATCATGCGTTTTTCCAAGACTCTCGCCACCGCGACCGCGACTGCAGCCTTGGCCCTCGCCACCGCGCTGCCGGCCGTTGCGCAGGACGCCGAGTACAGCGATGAGCAGATCGAGGCGTTCGCCGAGGCCGCGCTCGACGTGGCCGAGATCCGCGACGCCTACGCCGCCGACCTCGCGGCCGTCGAGTCCGAGGAAGAGCAGCAGGCGCTCGTCGACGAGGGCAACGAGGCGATGATCGGCGCGATCGAGGAGTCGCCGAACATCACGCTCGACGAATACCTCGAGATCGGCGAAGCCGCTGCCGAGAACCCGGAACTCGGCGAGCAGATCGCGGCGATGATCAACGAGATGAGCGACGAGCCGATGATGGGCGAGGAAGAAGCTCCGATGGAGTGATCTCCCGCGTCATCGCGACGACGATCAAGCCCCGCCACTTGGCGGGGCTTTTTCATGTCCGGGCGCACCCGCGGCTTTGCGGCAAGACGTGCGGCGATGCGCGTTTCTTGTTGTTTTGGCGCGAATCGAGGCAGGTCCGCTTGCGAATTGGGCATTGTCGCGCATAAACAGTTTGACATGAAAATGTCATGCGACAACGATAACCGGGGGCCACGGGGACGGGGAGAGCGCCGTGCCCCCTGCAGGAACAGCCTGAACATGGGAGATGAATTATGACGCATCGTGCAAGCCTGTTGGGCGCCTCCGCGGCGCTCGCCATATCGGCGACGGCGGCTCACGCGCAGACCGAGATCGATTGGTGGCACGCCATGGGCGGCGAGCTCGGCGAGATCCTCGAGGAGATGGCCGAGGGCTTCAACGAGTCGCAGGATGATTACCGGGTCAATCCGAGCTATCGCGGCGACTACTCCGAGACGATGACCGGCGCGATCGCCGCGTTCCGCGCCGGCGAGCACCCGCAGATCGTGCAGGTCTTCGAGGTCGGCACCGGAACGATGATGGCCGCCGAGGGGGCGATCTATCCGGTGCATCAGCTCATGGCCGATCATGGCCGGGCCTTCGACCCGGACGATTTCCTCTCCGCCGTGGTGGGCTACTACACGGATACCGAGGGCAACATGCTCTCCTTCCCGTTCAACTCCTCCACCCCGATCGTCTATTACAACCGCGACGTCTTCGAAGCGGCCGGGCTCGACCCCGACACCCCGCCCGAAACCTGGGCCGAGCTCGAGAGCATGTCCGAGCAGATCCTCGAGTCCGGCGCGGCCGACTGTGGATTCACCACGCGCTGGCCGAGCTGGGTGCAGCTCGAGAACTTCACCGCCTGGCACGACATCCCGCTGGGCACGCAGATGAACGGCTTCGGCGGCCTCGACACCGAGCTCGTCTTCAACAGCGACCTCGTCGCCCGGCACTGGGACAATCTCGCCGCCTGGCAGGAAAGCGGCGTGTTCAGCTGGGCCGGCGGTGGTGCGGGCCCCGATGCCGGGCCGATGTTCTACAGCGGCGACTGCGCCATCATGATGGAAAGCTCCGCTGGCCGCGCCGGGGTGCTCGCCAACACCGATTTCGAGGTCGGCTACGCGATGCTGCCCTATTATGACGACCATGAGGGCGCGCCGCAGAACTCGATCATCGGCGGCGCGACGCTCTGGACGCTCGCGGGCCACAGCGACGAGGAATACGAGGCCACGGCCGCGTTCTTCGAATATCTCTCCAGCCCCGAGGTCCAGGCCGAGTGGCATCAGCGCACCGGTTACCTGCCGATCACCCAGGCCGCGTGGGATCTGACCGAGGAGGAGGGATTCTACGACGAGAACCCCGGCACCGACATCTCGATCGAGCAGATGCAGCTCAACGAGCCCACCGAGAACTCGATGGGCCTGCGTTTCGGCAACTTCGTGCAGATCCGCGACATCATCTCCGAGGAGATGGAAGTCCTCGTCGCGGGCGACAAGACCGGCATGGAGGCCGCATCCGACGCGGTCGAGCGCGGCAACCGTCTCCTGCGTGACTTCGAGGAAGACAACCGCTAAGCCGGCGTCGACTGCCACGGCCCGCCCGCGCGGCGGGCCGTACTCGTTCCCCGCGATCCCCGGAAGGGCCCGGCATGCAGACCAAGCGCATGACCTTTCCCACGGGCTGGCTGCCCTACGCGCTGCTGGCTCCGCAGATCATCGTGACGATGATCTTCTTCATCTGGCCCTCGGCGCAGGCGCTCTACCAGTCGGTGCTGCGCGAGGACGCCTTCGGCATGCGCAGCGAATTCGTCGGCCTGCGCAACTTCGAGCGGCTGTTCGACGACCCGGTCTATCTCAACGCGATGGGGGTGACGGCGGTCTTCGCGGTCGGAACCACGCTGCTGTCGATGGGGCTCGCGCTGCTGTTCGCGGTCAAGGTCAACGACATGCTGCGCTCGCGCGAGACCTACACGACGCTGATGGTCTGGCCCTATGCGGTCGCTCCGGCGGTGGCCGGGGTGCTGTGGTGGTTCATGTTCAACCCGTCGATCGGCATCATCACCTACATGCTCGAAATGGTGGGCTATGACTGGAACCACAGGGCCAGCGGCAACCACGCGATGATCCTGATCATCATTGCCGCCGCCTGGAAGCAGATCGCCTACAACTTCATCTTCTTTCTCGCCGGGCTTCAGTCGATCCCCAACTCGCTGATCGAGGCCGCGGCCATCGACGGGGCGAGCCGGACCAAGCGCTTCTGGTCGATCGTGTTCCCGCTGCTCTCGCCGATCACCTTCTTCCTGATGGTGGTCAACATCGTCTACGCGATGTTCGAGACCTTCGGCATCGTCCACGCCACCACGCAGGGCGGCCCCGGCCAGGCGACGAACATCCTCGTCTACAAGGTCTATGCCGACGGGTTCATCGGCATGAATCTGGGCTCCTCCGCCGCGCAGTCGGTGATCCTGATGACCATCGTGATCACCCTGACCGTCATCCAGTTCCGCTTCATAGAGCGGCGCGTGAACTACTAGGGGGCCGCAATGGTCGAGAGAAAGGGCTGGCACAGCATCTTCTCGCACGCGATCCTGATCCTCGGGGTAATCGCGGTCGTGTTCCCGATCTATGTGGCGATCATCGCCTCCACGCAGCCGCCGGGCAGCTTCCTGCGCGGGACGATCCCGCTCGTGCCGGGCGGGCGCGGCTGGGAGAACTACCAGGACATGTTCGAGATCGGGCTGCGCTCGGCGGGCACGCCGCCGATCAGCCTGATGATGTTCAACAGCCTCGTCATGGCGCTCGCCATCACCATCGGCAAGCTGGCAATCTCCATCATCTCGGCCTTCGCGATTGTCTATTTCCGGTTTCCTTTCCGCATCTTCTTCTTCTGGGTGATCTTCGTGACGCTGATGCTGCCGGTGGAGGTGCGCATCGTGCCGACCTTCCAGGTCGTCGCCGATCTGGGGATGCTCAACAGCTTTGCGGGGCTGTCGATCCCGCTCATTGCCTCGGCGACGGCGACGTTCCTGTTTCGCCAGTTCTTCATGACCGTGCCGGAGGAGCTGATGGAGGCCGCGCGCGTCGACGGGGCGGGGCCGTTCAAGTTCTTCAAGGACATCCTGCTGCCGCTGTCGATCACCAATATCGCGGCGCTGTTCGTGATCATGTTCATCTATGGCTGGAACCAGTATCTCTGGCCGCTGCTGATCACCACCGACAGCAACTACTACACCATCGTGATGGGCATCCAGCGCATGCTCAACGCCGCCGAAGGCGACCCGCAATGGCACCTGATCATGGCCACGGTGGTGGCGGCGGCGCTGCCGCCGGTGATCGTGGTGCTCGTGATGCAGCGGCTGTTCGTCAAGGGCCTGACAGAGACGGAGAAATAACCCATGGCCGGGATTCATCTCGACACGGTGCGCAAGGTCTATCCGGGCGACGTGGTCGCCATCAGCGGGCTGAGCCTCGATATC
>SLQD01000043.1 GCA_007131685.1 Paracoccaceae bacterium
GCCGGGGCGGCGCCGGCGGCGCCGCTCGGGCCGGCGGACCGGCGGCTCATCCTGCGGCTTGCCGCCCCGGTGGCGGCCCTGATCGCGGGCGGGCTCGGGCTGGTGGCGGCCTTCGGGCTGGCGCTGATCGAGGGGGTATTCCTGGCCGTCTTCGTGATGGCGGTGGCGTGGTCGGTGGCGCAGTTCGGCCGCGGCGGGGCCAACGCGCTGCGCGGGGCGGTCGCGCAGGGCGTTGGCGGGATCACCAACGAGATCGCGATCATCTGCGGGGCGGTGCTCATCGGCACGCTTGCCGCCGATGCCGTGATCGCAACCGAAATCATGCAAGGCACACTGGCGCCCGGCACGGCCACGATGATCGCCGCGGCGGTCCCGGTCACGGTCATCGTGGCGTCGCTTGTCGCCATCAACCCGCTCGTGACGGTGACCCTGCTGGCCGGCGCGCTCGACGCGGTCTGGCCCGCCGGGGCGAAGCCCTGGCTCGTGCTGGCTCTCACGGGGGGTTGGTCCGTCGCCGCCTGCGGCAGCCCGCTCACGGCGAGCATGCTCATGACCGCCAAGCGCCTCGACCTGCCCGCAACGCGGCTCGCCTTCGCCTGGAACGGGCGTTTCACGCTCCTCGCCGCGCTGCTCGTCACGCTGCTCGCCGCGCTCGGCACCGCGCTGAGCGCCGGGGCTGCGTGACGCCGCCTAGATGATCAGCGGTACATAGGCCACCAGCAGCAAGACCCCGATCAGCGCCGCGAGATAGGGAAGCACTGCCCACGCGATGCGCTCGAGCCCGATCCCCGTCACCGATGAGGCCACATAGAGATTGATCGCCACCGGCGGGGTGATCATGCCGATGGCGAGCCCGACCACGATGATGATGCCGAAATGCACCGCGTCGATCCCGAGCTGCAGCGCCAGCGGCAGCAGGATCGGCGTGAGGATGATGAGTGCCGAGGCCGTCTCGATGAACACGCCCGTCAGCAGGATCAGCCCGAGGATCAGCAGCAGCACCATGTAGGGGTCGCTCGACCAGCCCAGCACCGTCTGCGCGATCTGCCCCGGCACCTGCCAGCGTGACAGCGCCCAGCTCAGCGCCGCCGAGGCCGCGATCACGAACATGATCACCGCCGTCGTCACCGCCGCGCGGATCAGCAGCGGATAGAGATCGCGCAGCCGCAGGTCGCGATAGATGAAGAGCGAAACGAACAGCGCGTAGTTGACGGCCATCACCGCCGCCTCGCTCGGGGTGAAGATCCCCGAAAAGATCCCGCCAAGGATGATCACCGGCGTCATCAGCCCCCAGAAGGCCGAGCGGAATGTGCGCCAGATGACGATGGGCGAGAACGCCGTGCCGCGCGGATAGGCGCGCCGGTAGCCCTGCACCACGGCGATCATCATCAGCGCGCCGCCCATGAAGATCCCCGGCAGGATGCCCGCGAGAAAGAGCTGCGAGATCGATTCCTGCGCGATCACCGCGTAGATGATCATCGGCACCGAGGGCGGGATCACCACGCCGATGGTGCCGCTCGCGGCGATCAGGCTCGCCGCCGAGGCGGGCTCGTAGCCCTTGCGCCTCAGCTCGGGCACGAGGCTCGACCCCACCGCCGCCGTGGTCGCCGCACTCGAGCCCGAGATCGCGGCAAAGAACATCCCCGCCATCACCGCCACGATCGACAACCCCCCGCGCAGGAAGCCGAAGATCGCATCCGCGAAGGCCACGATGCGCTCGCTGACCTGGCCCTTGGCCATGATGTCTCCGGCGAGGATGAACATCGGGATCGCCACCAGCGCGAAGGAGTTGATGCCCGAGAACATCTGCTGCGGCACCACGATATGCGGCACCCCGGCAAGATGGATCGCCGCCAGCGTGCTGGCCCCGATGGCGATGGCGATGGGCACGCCGATCACCACGAAGAGCAGAAACAGCCCGAACAGCAGAAGGCTCATTGCGGCAGATCCCGCTGCACCGGCTCCGCGCCGTTGACGAGAAGCCGGGCGAGATCGATCAGGCTGAGCCAGGCCATCAGCCCGGCGCTCAGCGGCAGGATCAGATAGACATGCATCATCCGCCAGCCCAGCGCCGGCGCGCGCTGCGCCCCCTGCGTCTGCAGGAACTGCCAGCCGAGCACCGTCATGCTCACCATGAAGGCGCAGATCACGGCCAGTCCGGCCACGAGCAACGCGCGCCGCCAGCGCGGCGGCACCCGCTCCACGAGCACCGTCACCGCGATGTGGCGGCGCTGGTGATAGGCCAGCGCCGCGCCGAGAAAGGTCAGCCAGATCACGAGAAAGCGCGCGGCTTCTTCCGTCCACGGCACGGCGGTGAAGAAGACCCGCGAGACCACCTGCAGCGTGATCACCCCGATCAGCACCACCATCCCCGCGAACACCACGGGGCGCAGGACGGCGCCGATGGCGCCGTCGATGGCCGCGAGCAGCCGCACCTAGTCGAGCTGCGCCCGGATGCGCTCGAGATAGTCGCCGAATTGCGCACCGTACTCGTCATAGACGGGCTGGACGGCCTCCTGGAAGGCGGCGAGATCGGCATCCTCGATGATCTCCATGCCGCGCTCGCGCAGCTCGGCGAGCTGCTCCTCCTCCATCTCGGCGTTGAAGGCGCGGGCGTGTTCGGCGGCCTCCTGCGCGGCCTCGGCCACGACTTCCTGTGCCGCTTCCGGCAAGTCGTCCCACACCGACAGCCCCATCACGAAGATCGCCGGCGCATAGGTGTGGCGCGACATCGTCATGTGGGTCTGCGTCTCGTCGAGATTGAAGGAATGCACCACGCCGACGGGGTTCTCCTGCCCGTCGATGGTGCCCTGCTGCATCGCGGTGAGCGCCTCGGTCCAGGCCATCGGGGTGGCGTTGGCGCCCAGTGCGCGGAAGGTGTCGGTGTAGACGGGGTTTTCCATCACCCGCACGCGCAGCCCGTCGATATCGCCGGGTTCGCGGACCGGGCGCTGGCTGTTGGTGAGGTTGCGAAAGCCGCGCTCGGCATAGGCCAGCCCCTTGAGCTGGACGCGCTCGAGCTCGCCCAGAAGCTCCTGGCCGATCTCACCATCGAGCACGGCATAGGCGCTCTCGCGATCGGGAAACAGGAAGGGCAGCTCGAAGACGGCGATCTCCTCGACGAAGTTGGCGACGGGGCCGTTCGTGATCACGCCCATATCCACGGTGCCGATCTGCATACCCTCGAGCAGGGTGCGCTCGTCGCCGAGCTCGGCATTGGGGTAGATCTCGACGGAGACCGCGCCCTCGCTGCGCTCCTCGACGAGCTCCTTGAAATGCACGGCGGCGACGTGGAAGGCGTCCTGCTCGTTGACGACATGCGCGAGATCGAGCGTGACGGGCTCCATCCCGTCGAATTCGGCCGCGGCGGGGCCGGCGGCGAGGGCGGCGGCGATGGCGATCGCGGCCGAGCGGGTCGGGACTGCGGGCATGGTCTCCTCCTGCGACTGTGACGCGGCGATATAGGAGGATCGGTGCGCGACGGTCAACCGCCGCTCAGGCAAAGCGCAGATGCCGCGACAGCGGCAGCGTGCGGTAACGCTCTCCGGTCAGGTCGAACAGCGCGTTGACGAGCGCGGGCGCCGCCGCGGGCGTGGCGGCCTCGCCGACACCGCCGGGATGCGCGCGCTGCTCGAGGATCTCGACCTCGATGCGCGGCGTGCGCGACATGCGCAGGATCTCGTAATCGGTGAAGTTGCGCTGTTTGACGGCGCCCTCGGCGAAGGTGATCTCGCCATGCACAGCCGCCGAGAGCCCGAAGATCAGCCCCGATTCCATCTGCGCGCGGATGATCCCCGGATCAAGCGCGCGGCCCACATCGCAGGCGATCCAGGCGTTGCGGATCCGCACCGCGTCGCCCTCGAGCCCCACCTCGACGATCTCGGCCACAGGGGTGCCGAAGCCGAAGCTGAAGGCGACGCCGCGCCCCATGCCCTCGGGCGTCTGCCCGGTCCAGCCGGCCATGTCGCGCACCACCTCGAGCGTGCGCGCCGAGGCGGCATGCTCGTCGCGGATATGATCGAGCCGAAAGGCCAGCGGGTCGCGCCCTGCCGCATGCGCGAGTTCGTCGATGAAGCTTTCGTGGAAGAAGCCGTTGAAGGACGCCCCCACGGAGCGCCAGAACCCCACCGGCAGCGCGAGCTCGGCGAGAAATCCCGTCACGGCGTAGTTCGCGATGGCATAGGGCTGATCGAAGAGCCCCTCGAGATGGCCGCGGTCGGGCCCCGGCGCCGAGAGGCCGAGAAAGCGCTGCCCGGCCTGGCGGGTGACCGAGGGCGCGGCGACCTGCGCCTCGAGGACCTGCGCGCGCCCCTGCGCCACGGCGCCGCGCATCCGTGCCCGTGCGCCGGGGCGGAAATAGCCGTGGCGCATGTCCTCTTCGCGCGACCAGGCGACCTGCACCGGCGTGCCCTCCACCGCGCGCGCCACCTGCGCGGCGATGGCGGTGAAGTCGGTCTCGATGCGCCGCCCGAAACCGCCCCCCATGAAGGTGGTGTGGATCGTCACCGCATCGGCGTCGAGCCCGGCGGCGGCCGCGGCGGCGTCGCGGTGCAGGATCGGGGCCTGGTTGCCGGTCCAGATCTCGAGTGCGTCGCCGGTGTGATGGGCGGTGGCGTTCATCGGCTCCATCGTCGCATGGGCGAGGAAGGGCACCTGGTATTCGGCCTCGATGACCGGGCCCTCGGCCGCGGCGAGCGCGGCCGGGGCATCGCCGTCATCGCGCAGGCGGGCGTTGTAGGGGGTGTCGAAGGCCTCCTCGATGACATCGAAGAGCGCCGCGGTATCGGGCGGGTGCGACGACGGGCCCCAAGCGATGCGCGCCGCCCCGGCCGCGCGCATCGCGGTCCATGTGGTATCGGCGACGACGGCGATGCCGTCCTCGAGTTCGATCACCCGCTCGACCCCGGGCATCTCCTCGGCGGGCGCTGCATCAAGGCTGTGCATCCCGCCGCCGAGATGCGGATTGCGCCGCACCGCGGCGAAGCGCATCCCCGGCAGCCGCACGTCGCAGGCAAAGACCGCCGCCCCCGTGACCTTGTCGCGCATGTCGGTGCGCGGCAGCGACCGGCCCAGATAGCGCCACTCCGAAGGATCGCGCAGATTGGGCTCCGGCACGGGAAAATCCGCCGCTTCCTGCGCGAGCTCGCGGTAGCTCAGCCGCGTGCCATCGGGGGCGATCACCGCGCCGTCCTCGGTCTCGAGCGCGGCGCGCGGCACGCCGAGCCGGTCCGCCGCCGCCATCTTGAGCGTCTCGCGCGCGCCCGCGCCGGCAAGGCGCATGCGCTCATAGGCATCGATCACCGAGGTCGAGCCGGCCGTGATCTGCAGGGCGAGCACCCGCCCTGCCCGACCCACCGCGCCGGAAACGGTCTGCTGCCAGCCGCTCTGGGCGTATTCGGCGAAGGGAACCCCCGCACGCAGGAGCGCGGCGTTGTAATAGGCATCGGCGGCGGGGCCATGGATCACGCGGATCGAGTCGAAGGCGATGTCGAGCTCCTCGGCCACCAGCGCGGCGAGGGTGGTGTGCACGCCCTGTCCCATCTCGGCGCGCGGCACGATGATCGTGGTGCCCTGGCGGTCGATGATGACATACGGGTTGAGGGTGACGCCCTGCTCGGGCACGAGCGGATTCTCCACCGGCCGGCGCGTCTGCCAGATGCCGAAGGCAACCCCCCCGGCCACGGCGACGGATCCCAGGACCAGCGTGCGCCGGGTTATGCGGCCCCAGCGGCTCATCATCAGCCCCCGCGCATGGCGCCGGCGGCGTCGCGGATCGCGGCGCGGATCCGGCTGTAGGCGCCGCAGCGGCACAGCACGCCATCCATCGCCGCATCGATATCGGCGTCGCTTGGGTCGGGATTGTCGGCGAGCAGCGCGGCGGCCTGCATGATCTGGCCGGGCTGGCAATAGCCGCATTGCGCCGCCTGATGCGCGATCCAGGCCTCCTGCAGCGGCGCAAGCCGCCCCGGCCCGCCGAGCCCCTCGATCGTGGTCACGGGCCCGTCCACCTCCCCGAGCGGCATCCCGCAGGCGCGCACCGCGCGGCCGTTCACATGCACCGTGCAGCTGCCGCAGGCCGCGATGCCGCAGCCATACTTCGCCCCCGTCAGCCCCAGCACATCGCGCAGCACCCACAAAAGCGGAATCTCGGCGGGCAGGTCGAGCTCCTCGGTGGTGCCGTTGACGGTCAGGCGAAAGGGCATCGGGGTCCGGCGGTTGAAGGTCGCTCCTGCACCATAACGCACGCCACACAAAACGCCAGCATCGGCGACGCTCAGACCTCCTCGACCTCGAGCACCCCGCCGACCGAGCGCAGCGCCCCCTTGATCTTCGGGCCCACGGGAAAGTCGCGGCCCGCCTCGATGTCGTATTCGCAGCCGGTCTCGGGATCGCGCACGCAGAACAGGATCGGCCCGCGCGCCGGCGCACTGGCGATCTGCCCGAGCAGCGCCTTCACCGAGCCTACCGCCGCCGCATCCGCGATATGAATGCGCAGCCCATCACCGCCCGCATCCGCGACCACCGCATCGACGGGCTGGGCGCTGCGCGCGAGCAGCTTGAGCTGATCGGCCTCGAGCGTCGCCTCGACGGTGAGCACGACATTGGCGCCCGGCTCGAGATGCGCGCGCGCCGTCTCGAGCGTGTCGGAGAACACCGTCACCTCGAACAGCCCCGACGGGTCCGAAAGCTGCACGAAGGCGAAGCGGTTGCCCTTGGCCGATTTGCGCTCCTGCCGGCTCGAGACGGTGCCGGCGATGCGCGCGATCACGGTGCCGTTCGCGGCCTGGCGCTCGACCTCGGCGTGCCCGGCGACGCCCTTGCGCATGAGCGCCGCGGCGTAATCATCGAGCGGGTGGCCGGAGAGATAGAACCCCACCGCCATGTGCTCGCCGGCGAGGCGCTCGCTGGGCAGCCAGTCCTGAACCTCCGGCAGGCGCGGCTCGGGGATGTCCTCGCCGGCGGTGCCGAACAGCGACACCTGGTCGGAGGCGCGCGCCTCGTGGATCGCGGTGGAATAGGCGGTGAGCGCGTCGATGCTTTCCATCACGCGGCGGCGGTTGGGGTCGAGCTGATCGAAGGCGCCTGCGCGGGCGAGCATCTCCATCTGGCGCTTGCCCAGCCGCTTGAGATCGACGCGGCGCGCGAAGTCGAACAGCGTCGCGAAGGGCGCATCGCCGCGCGCCGCCGTGATCATCCGCATCGCCTCGACGCCGACATTCTTGAGCGCGCCGAGCGCATAGACGAGCCGGCCGTCATCGACCGAGAAGGTCGCGCGCGCGCGGTTGACGCAGGGCGGCACGACCTCGATCTCGAGCCGGTCCACCTCGCGCTTGTAGATGTTGAGCTTGTCCGTGAGGTGGATGTCGCAGTTCATCACGGCGGCCATGAATTCGACGGGGTAATTCGCCTTGAGCCACGCGGTCTGATAGCTGACCACCGCATAGGCCGCCGCGTGGGATTTGTTGAAGCCGTAATTGGCGAACTTGTCGAGCAGGTTCCACACCTCGACGGCCTTGGCCTCGTCGACGCCCTTGGCCTTGGCGCCTTCGAGGAACTTGGGCCGCTCGGCATCCATCGCGGCCTGGATCTTCTTGCCCATCGCGCGGCGCAGCAGATCCGCGCCGCCGAGCGAATACCCCGCCATCTCCTGGGCGATCTGCATCACCTGCTCCTGGTAGACGATGATGCCCTGCGTCTCGTCGAGGATGTGATCGATCAGCGGATGGATGTGCTCGCGTTCGGAGAGGCCGTTCTTGACCTCGCAATACTTGGGGATGTTCTCCATCGGGCCGGGGCGGTAGAGTGCCACCAGCGCCACGATGTCCTCGATGCAGGTGGGCTTCATGCGCCGCAACGCATCCATCATGCCCGAGCTTTCCACCTGGAACACCGCCACGGTGCGCGCCGAGGCGTAGAGCTCATAGGTCTTCGCGTCATCGAGCGGCACCATCGTCGGATCGATCCCGACGCCGCGC
>SLQD01000108.1 GCA_007131685.1 Paracoccaceae bacterium
GCATCTCGAAGCCATGCGCGCCGAGCTCGGCCAGCGGCATGGACGAGAACGGCGCGCCGCGCGTCTGCCCGAGGCCGCGCGCCTCGGCCATGATCTCGATGATGCGCGGCAGGCTGTCCGCGTCGGCGCGCGCGATCAGCGCATAGACCAGCGCCGTCATGCCGTGCATCGACGCCGGGTACAGCTCCGGCCGATCCCGCGGTTTCGCCTCGAGCAGTTCCTCGAGCTGCACCGTGGCGGCGATTTCATCGGCGATCAGCAGGAATTCCGCCGCGACCGCCTCGCCCACGACACCGGCAATGGCGGTGTGGCGCAGCGTGCGGTCGGGGATGGCGCGCATCAGGGCGGACACCCGCGCCCAGCTTCGCGGAGAGCAGGCGATCATGTCGCCGCGCCGCAGGGCGGGCTCGATGGTGTCGAGCAGGTCGGGGCGCGTGCGGATGAAGGCGATCACGGCCGGGTCCAGCCCGTGCGGCACGGCGTAGCTCTGCACCCAGTCATTCGGCTCGGCCACGAGGTTGAGATGGATCAGCCGGTCCGACAGCGCCGTGCCCATCTCATAGGCCACCGCACCATCCTCGACCGTGTTGCCCGCGGCCACGACAAGGCAGCTATCGGGCAGGCGGTGCGGCCCGACGCGGCGCTCCTGCAACAGCCCGTAGACGGTGGGCTGCAATTGCGGTGGCGCGGCGGTGAGTTCGTCCAGAAACAGCACCGAGGGCTGCGCCGGGTCATCGGGCAGGTCCTCGGGGCGGAACCAGACGGTGCGCTGGCGCTCGAGGTCGAAGAACGGCAGCCCGCGCAGATCCTGCGGCTCGATAGTGGTCAGCCGCAGGTCGAACAGCCGCGCGCCGATGCGCGCGGCCAGGTCCTGCACGATCTCGGTCTTGCCGATGCCGGGGCGGCCATGCAGCATCCACGAGGCCGTCAGCCCGCCCGCCTGCTGTGCCCGCCACCCGGCCTGCAGCAGCTCGAGCGCCTTGCCGGTCGTGACCGGAGGAGCGTTTACCATTCCGCGCCCTTTCGCGTTCCGCTTACCGGGCGAGGTATTGCGGTGGGTGGACCCCGGCAAGCCGGCGCAGCAGGCGGCGATGTGCGCGTCGAAGGCGCGGGGCACACGCGGCCGGGCCTGGCTGCGGAGGCAGCCTGCTCTGTCGGGCGAGGGTCACGGCATCGACGTCCACCCGATGCGGCGGGGGAAAGATTCAGACCGTCGGCCCGGGCGCATCGCGACGTGGCGGGGCGGTCGCCCTGCATCCGGCGCTGGGTCCGCGCTCACGAATGCCAGCGCCCCAGAAACACCGCCGCCGCGATCGCGGTCAGGCAGGCCGCCAGCATCGGTACCGCGGCGAGGCGCCAGTCCCCCGCCGCCAGGGTGACGGCCCAGGCCACCAGCGGCGGCCCGACGAACTGCCCCACCGATGAGCCCTGCATCAGCAGCCCGTTGCCCGCGCCGACATGCGACGGCGTGGGCGCTGCGGGCGGGACGCTGTTGAACAGGCTGGGCGGGACCAGCCCGCCGAAGAACGAGAACGCCACGGCGACCGCGATGCGCGCCGCATCCGGCAGAAGAGGCAGGAAAATGCCCAGCGAACACAGCCCCATGATGATACTTCCGGTGATCACCAGCCCGCGCGCCGAGGCGCCGCGCCGCATCAGCCAGCCGCCAAAGAGGCAGCCGGGCACATTGATCAGAACGACCAGAGCCGTCACCAGCGCCGCCCGATCGAGACTCACGCCGAGGCTCTCGGTCTGGAAGGTGGGCAGCCAGACCATCAGGGTGACCCATTGCATTGCGTAGACGCCGAAGATCAGCGCGACCAGGATCAGCCCCGGCGCGCGCATCGCCTCGCGCGCCACGCGCAGCGCATCGGTGCGCGGCGCGGGGGCAGGCGAAAGCGCGCGCATCTGCTGCATGAGCGCAAGCGCGATGAGCGGGCAGAGCGCGAACACCCCCCACCAGAGCATGCGCCAGCCCAGCGTCTCCAGAATCAGCGGCGCAGCCAGCATGACCATGGCCATGCCGAGCGGCATGTAGACGCTCCACAGCCCGAGCGCGAGCGCATGGTCGCGCGGCGCCGCCGCGGCGAGGATCACCGAGGGCAGCGAGACCGCCACGGCGATGAATCCCACCCCCTCGACGAGCCGGCTGAACATGAGCATCGGCACGCCCTGGGCAAGCGCGCCCAGAGCCCCGCCGGCGGCGAGGCAGGCGAACCCGATCAGCACGACCCGCTCGCGCCCCAGCCGAGCGACCGTCCCCCCGACGAAGACCGCCAGTGTCATGCCCAGCACGCTGAAGAGCGCGACGACAAAGCCGCCCGCGACGAGCCCGAAACCGAGCTCGGCGCGCATCATCGGCAGGGCGGGCGGCAGCTTGCCGACATGCATCGCCGCGAGCACGCCGGCGAGCACCGCGATGAGAACCGCCGGCCATGCTGTCGTCTGCGTGTTCGTCACGGCCGCTTCCTCGCCCCCGAAACCACACTCCGGCCGACTCCCATCGCGCCCCCACGCGGGCGCCTTGCCTGCAGCCGGCTGCCGTCCCCGGCGCGGACAGCCGCGCAAACGGGGCGCCGCGATCGTCATGCGGGCGCCCGGTCACGATCCACCTGAACGAAACCGGGCGTTTCCTGCAAGTCGCACAGCTTGCGAGTGGTGCGGATCGTGCCGGCGCGACTGATCTCCCCTTGCGCGTCCAGTTCGAGGAGAACCTCGGCCGACCCCCCGGGATGCTCGATGCGGAAGTGGCCGTCCTCGGGCAGTTGCGCGAGCGCCGCGGCGGGCGCGGGCGCGAGCGTGCAGGCGGTCGCGACGCTGATGGCCGCGAACACCCCGATCGAGGCGTGGCAGCGATGCGGGCTGAAGGAGCGCGTCGCGAGGGCCCCACCGGCGCGCGGGGCCGAGACGCGCGTCATCTTTGGCACCGACTTGTCGGCCACGTCGCCGAGGCCCGTCATCGGCCTCGCCACGCGCCTGATGTCCTCGAGCCGGGCCATCAGCTCGGCATCGGCGTCCAGAACGTCACGCGTCTCGTCGCCGCGCAGCCCGAAATCCGCCGCCTGCATCACCGCGCAGGGCTTGCCGTTGTCGATCAGCGTGCAGTCCACCCCCGCGATGGCGTCCAGCGCGTTGCCGGTGGGCGGCAGCGCGCCGCACATCGACCCGGCGCAATCCTCGAACATCAGCGGGATCGCGGCATGGGGGCCGGGCACCCCGTCGATCGCCGCATCGCCGCGGTACTACGCCCGGCGACCCGGCGACCCGGCGTCGCGATGCGGGCGCTCGCGATGTCGCCGGTGTTGGCCATGTGGATGCGCAGCTCGGTCTCGCCGTCGCGCGTGGTGACGAGGCCGCGCTCGATCGCGGCGGGGCCGACCCCGGCGAGGATGTTGCCGCAGCCCTGCGCGCCCGACACGAGCGCGCGATCGACGAAGACCTGCAGGAAGAGATAATCCACATCCGCATCGTCGCGCGTGGCCGGCGCGAGGACCGCGACCTTCGAGGTCAGCGGATCGGCACCCCCGATGCCGTCGATCTGGCGCGGATCGGGCGAGCCCATCACCCCGAGCAGCAGCGCATCGCGCGCCGCCGGGTCGGCCGGCAGGTCGGCGGCCAGAAGATGCCCCCCTTCGAGGTGCCGCCCCGCATCCACAGGCAGGGGATGCCGGTGCCCGTCTCAGACATATCTGAGCCCCTTCTCCGCAAGCCGCGTGCGCATGCCGCAGATGTTGGGCCCGAGCTCCCCGGCGGCGAGGAGCGCGCGCCTGTCCGCCTCGGCGGCGTCGCGCACCTCCGCGGCCTCGTCGCGGCGCACCACCACCGCGCCGTCATCACCCGCCAAGATCACGTCGCCCGCCGCGATCGCCTGGCCGCCGCACACGATCGGCACGTGCACCGAGCCGAGCGTCTCCTTCACCGTGCCCTGTATCGGCACGGCCCTCGACCAGACCGCGAAGCCCTTCGCACGCGGATCGGCCACGTCGCGCGCCCCCGCCTCGATCACCAGCCCGTGGCAGCCGCGCGCCTGCGCCGAGGTGGCCAGCAGATCGCCGAAACAGCCGTCCGTGCAGGGCGAGGTCGGCGCGAGCACCAGCACATCGCCCTCGCGCAGCTGCTCGATGGCGACATGCAGCATCCAGTTATCCCCGGCGGCGCGGAGATCGTCACCGCCGAGCCGGCGATGCGCGTGCCGGACTGGATCGGGCGTCGCTCGGGCGCGAGCGCCCCGCGCCGCTCCTGCGCTTCGTGAACCGTGGCCGCCCCGGCCGCCCCGAGGGCTGCGATCACCTGCGCATCGGCGCGCGCGATGTCCTCGACGACGACGCCCATGCCTCAGCCCTCTCCCACTGGCGGCGTGCCATGGGTGTGAAAGGTCTCGATGGTCCCGAGCCCCCGGGGCCTGGCCCTTGCGCCGGTCCGCCTCGGTCCAGCAGACCGGCTCCCGGTCCGGTGCGAGCACCAGCCGAGACGGCCTTTGTCGAGCTGGATGTATTCGGTCACGCGGCTGCCGAGGCAGGTCTGCATGAAGCGGCTGAATTCGCGCACATCCGCGGCGAGCAGGTTGAGATGATCGTGCCGGCGCGGGGCCGCCCAGCGGGCATGGAAGCGCGGCGCGATGTTCTTGAGGGCCGGACGCTCCGCACTGGGCGGCGCATAGCGCACCGTTTCCCAGTAGATCTCGAAGACATGGCCGAACGGGCCCTCGAAGCGAGAGGCGGGGCCGTAGCCGGCGCCGCCCCCGCTCCAGCCATGGCTGATGAAGTCGCTCGCCTCGATGGCAGCGACGCGCCGGGCGAGCGCCTCGGGCGAGGATGCGCGAGGTCGCCGCGACGCAGCGCGCGCTCGGCCTGCCCGACGGGATGAGCCGCGCCGCCGTCGACTGGCAGGAGAGCGTCGCCGCCGTGTCGGCCGAGCCCGGCGAGGCCGAGCTGCTCGCGCGGGTGGATCGCCTGGGTGACGGCGGCTGCGCGGGACTGCAACGTCTCGCAACCCGCCGTCACCAAGGCGATCGGCAAGCACGAGGCTCTCGGCGGCGGCGCCCTCTTCGAGCGCACGCGGCAGGGGTTCTTCCTGACCGAGCGCGGCGGGCTGCTCGCCGGGCGCCTGCGCCGCGCCTTCGACCGGCTGGACCCGGCCCTTGCGGAGCTCTCGGGCCGGCTCGTCGTGACCGCCACCGCCGCGCAGCTGCGCGCGCTCATCGCCGTGAGCGAGGCCGAAACGTCATCCTCGCCGCGCGCCGTCTCGGCCTCGCCCAGCCCACCGTGCAGCGCGCCATCGGCCAGCTCGAAGAGGAGGCCCGCCGGGCGCCGTCCGAACGCACCGCTCGCGGCTTCGTCGCCACGCGACCCTGCCGCGCACGCGCCCGGGCTGCGCGGCTCGCCTTCACGGAGTTCGCTCAGGCCGAGGCAGAACTGGCCGAGATCGACGGGCGCGCCGGGGCGCGGATCGTCGTGGGTGCGCCTCCGCTGTCGCCTTCGGTCTTGCTGCCGCGCGCGCATTACACTGCGTGCGCGCCGGCGATCCGCGGCGGTGACGGTGATCGACGGGCTTTACGGCGATCTTCTCGCGGGGCTGCGGCGCGGCGAGATCGACTTCATGCTGGGCGCGCTGCGCGATCCGGCGCCGATCGACGACGTCGTGCAGGAGCCGCTCTTCGACGACATGCTCGCGGTTCTCGTCGGCAATCACCACCCGCTGGTGCGGGCGGGGCGCGTGACGCCGGCCGATCTGGCGGGGCGCGCCTGGGTGGTGCCGCGCGCCGGCACGCGCGCGCCATCGGCATCACCAGCCGCGCCGACTGGGTCCCCACCGCGGCCCAGGCCGAGCTCATCGAGCTCGTCCGCGGCGCGGCGCAAGGCGCAGGAACCGTATAGCGAATTCTCATGCGATGGCGGCGCGATTGAATTGGCCGCGCGCGGCGGTGTCATGCGACCCTTGCGCCGTCCGCGCGCCGGGATGGCTGCGCGACGGACCCGGTGTGCCCCGAGGCGGCGCACCCCATACGGGAGGAGGACCCCATGACCCATCGCAGACAGGCGCTCAGCGGTGCCGCAGCCATGGCCCTGATCGCCGCCGCGCAGACCGGCACGGCCGCGCTCGCCGAAACGCCATAGGAATTCTGCGAGGGCCGGACCCTAACCCTCATGCATGTGACCGGGCCCGGCGGAACCATGGACCTCGCCGCGCTGCTCGCGATCGACTACATGAACCGCGACCTGCCCGAGGGCACCGAGGTCGTCCTCGATCACCGCCCCGGCGGCGGCGGCATCGTCGGCACCAATTACGCCGTCAACGCGGCCCCGCAGGACGGCACCTTCTGCCTCATGCCCACACCCTCGATGGTGCTGCTGACCTTCGCGCGCCTCGCCGAGGCACTCTACGATCCGGCCGCGCTGCAGCCCTTGGGCCGGGTGCTCGCCTCGCCGCGCGTCTTCGTCGCCCGCGCCGACAGCGGCATCGAGACCTTCGAGGACATGAGCGAGCACGCCGGCACCCATTCGGCGATGCCACCGGTCAGCACGGCTCACACCGTCGCCACCGCCACCAACCAGGTCCTCGACACCCGGCTCGACATCATCCCCGGCTATGGCGGCGGCGCACCGATGTTCAACGCGATGGTCCAGGGCGAGGTCGCCAGCACCACCGCCGAGCATGGCAACCTGCTGGCCAGCAAGTGGAACCTCATCGACGACGGCACCATCAGCGTGCTCGCCCAGACGGGCGGCAACCCCGTGGCCGGGCTCGACGACGTGCCGCTGTGGATCGATTTCGTCGACGAGGATCACGAGCTCTACGGCGTCGTCGCGGCGTTGACGAGCGGCTCGGAGATGGCGCTGTTGCTGTTCCTGCCGCCGGATGTGCCGCAGGACCGCTTCGATTACCTGCGCGACGTCCTCGACCGGGCGATGCGCGACCCGGACCTGATCGCCGAGGCCGAGGCGCGCAACATCCCGCTGCCCGAATACGGCGACTGGGAGTTCGTGCAGGAGCAGGTCGCCGACGGGCTCTGGCAGCCGCAGGAAGTGCAGGACTGGTTCCGCGCCGCGGTCGAGTCGGATTGATCCGGGCGGATCGGTGAACCAGTGGCTGGCCCGGACGCAACCGGGCCGGCGCCTCGTGGCGAGGCGCGGAGGCCGCCTTGGACAGCCACACCATGACCGCGCTGGCCGAGGCCTTCGGGCTGCTCTTTCAGCTTCACATGTTCGCTTATGTGTTCCTCGGCGGCGCCATCGGGACGATGCTTGCCGTGATCCCGGGGGTCGGGCGCCGCTGCTTGGGGCCTTTCTGCTGCAGGGGGTCGTGCCGGGGCCCGACATGCTCGGCGAGGAGTTGCCCTTGACCTTCACGATAGTGCTCACGCTCCTGGTGGCGAATGTGATCGGCGGGATCGCGGCCTTCCTGCTGGCCGCGCATCTCGCGCGGGTGGTGCTCGTGCGCGCGACCGTGCTGGTGCCGGTGATCCTGTCGGTGGTGTTGATCGGCGCGGTGCAGGCCTCGCGGCAATGGGAAGACATGGGCTTTCCGATCGCCATCGGCCTCGTGGGGTGGGTGATGAAGCGGGTGCGCTGGTCGCGCTCGCCGCTGGTGCTCGCCTTCATCCTCGCCCCGCTCGTGGAGCAGTATTACTTCATCTCGATGTGGCTGCATGGCTGGCGCTGGCTGCTCGAACCCGCGGTCGCGGTGATCCTGGTCGCGACGGCGATCCTGCTCGTCGTCCTCGGGGTGCGCGGCTTTCGCAGCGCGCGCGCCCGGCTTGCCGACGGGCAGCGCCGAGCGCTGCGCCCGGCGCTCGACGCGGATGCGGTCACGGCCGTGGCGGTCTGCGCGGTGTCGGCGCTCGCCCAGGTCACCGCGGGCGACCGGGCCGCCTCGGCGCGGGCGATACCGCAGCTTGTGGCCGC
>SLQD01000258.1 GCA_007131685.1 Paracoccaceae bacterium
CGGCGGGCTTCACCTTCGATCAGGACAACCTGCCCGCGATGGGCTCGGCCGCGCTCGGCGTGGTCAATACCGGGCAGTGGAGCCCCGATCTCGACAACGAGACCAACCTCGCCTTCATGGAGAATTTCCGCGCCGCGTATGGCCGCACGCCCTCGATCTATGCCAGCCAGGGCTACGACACCGCCAAGCTGATCCTCTCGGCGCTGGAGAAGGCCGAAATCTCCGATCAGGACGCCTTCCGCGAGGCGCTGCGCGAGGCCGATTTCGACTCCACGCGCGGCGATTTCGCTTTCGCCTCCAATCATCATCCGATCCAGTCGATCTATGTGCGCGAGGTCGTCGAGGTGGACGGCGAATACACCAACCGCATCACCGGCACGGCCTTCGAGGAGCACCAGGACGTGTTCGGCGAGAACTGCCAGATGTGAGCCCTGCAGGCGGCGCGGCCGGGGCCGCGCCGCGCCCTTCCTGATCCGGACATCCGACCATGAGTCTCGCTCTCTTCATCGAGCAGCTCCTCAACGGGGTGCAGTTCGGGCTGATGCTGTTCCTGATGGCCGCCGGGCTGACGCTCGTCTTCGGCGTTATGGGGCTGATCAATCTCGCGCATGGCTCGCTCTACATGATCGGCGCCTTCATCTGCGCGGGCGTCGCGGCGGCGACGGGCAATTTCTGGATCGGCCTGGCCGCCGGGGTCGCCGCCGCCGCCGCTGCGGGCGCGATCATCGAGATGACGGTGATACGGCGATTGTACGACCGCGACCATCTCGACCAGGTGCTCGCCACCTTCGCGCTGATCCTGATCCTGTCGGAGGGCACGAGCATGCTGTTCGGCCCGTTCCCGCTCTATCTGAGCCGGCCGGACAGCCTTGCGGGGACGGTGCATCTGGGTTTCGGGTTCAACTATTCGCTCTACCGGCTAGCGCTGATCGGGTTCGGCATCGCGGTGGCGGTGGGGATGTGGCTCCTGATCACGCGCACGCAGCTCGGGGTGCGCATCCGCGCCGGCGAGTCCGACCGCGAGATGATCGCCGCGCTCGGCGTCAACATCAAGGCACTCTACACCGTCGTCTTCGCGCTCGGCGCGGCACTTGCGGGGCTTGCCGGGGCGCTTGTCGGGTCGATCCAGTCGGTGCAGGTGGGCATGGGCGAGCCGGTGCTGATCCTGGCCTTCGTGGTCATCGTGATCGGCGGGATCGGCTCGATCAAGGGGGCGCTCGTGGGAGCGCTTCTGGTCGGCGTCATCGACACGATGGGCCGTTTCCTGCTGCCGCGACTGTTCGATCTGCTCTTCGATGCGGGGCGCGCGACGGATATCGGCGCCGCGATCGCCTCGATGCTGATCTACATGCTGATGGCGCTGGTGCTGATCCTGCGCCCCAAGGGACTGTTCCCCGCCCATGGATGAATCGCGCAAGGAATTCTGGCTCAACGCGGTGCTGCTCGTCGGTCTGTTCGCGACGCCGGTCATCGCGATGATGATCGACGAGCCCTTTTATGTCACGCTGGCGACGCGGGTGGCGATCTTCGCGCTCGCGGCGGTGGGGCTCAATCTCGCGCTCGGGCTCGGGGGCATGGTGTCCTTCGGGCACGCGCTCTATTTCGGGCTCGGGGGCTATGTCGCCGGGATCATGGCGCATCATGCCTTCTCGGGCATGCCGATGGTGTTCGGGCTGTCGGGAAGCGACCAGATGCTGGCGATCTGGCCGGTGGCGATGCTGCTGAGCGGGCTGGTCGCGCTCGTGGTGGGGGTGCTCAGCCTGCGCACCTCGGGCATCTTCTTCATCATGATCACGCTCGCCTTCGCGCAGATGGCCTATTACTTCGCCATCGGCTGGCCCACATATGGTGGCGAGGACGGCCTGCCGATCCTCGTGCGCAACCAGTTCCCCGGGCTGAACACGCTGCAGACCTGGCACATGTTCCTGCTCGCCTATGGCGCGCTGGTGATTGCGCTGGCGGTGTTCGCGATGCTGCGCAATGCGCGCTTCGGCGCCGCCCTCATGGCGATCCGGCAGAACCCGGAGCGGGTCGCGGCGGTCGGGATATCGCCCTTCGGCATCAAGCTTGCCGCCTTCGTGATCTCGGGGATGATCACCGGGCTCGCCGGGGCGATGATGGCCGATCTCAACCGTTTCGTGAGCCCCTCGATGCTGAGCTGGCACGTGTCGGGCGAGCTGATCGTGATCTGCATCCTCGGCGGGGTGGGGCGGTTGTTCGGCCCGCTCGCCGGTGCGGCGATATTCGTGGGCTTCGAGGTGATCTTCGGCGGGCTGACCCAGCACTGGCAGTTCTGGCTCGGGCTGGTACTGCTTGCGGTGGTGCTGTTCGCGCGCGGCGGGGTGATCGGGATCATCGCGGGGAGGGAGCGCCATGGCTGAGCCGGTCCTCGAACTCGCCGGTGTGTCGAAATCCTTCGGCGCGCTCAAGGCCACCGACGACGTCTCGCTGACGCTCGTGCCCGGCGAGATCCACGCGCTGATCGGGCCGAACGGGGCCGGAAAAAGCACGCTGATGGCGCTGGTGAGCGGCAGGCACGCCCCCGATTCCGGGCATATCGCCTTTCGCGGGCGCGATGTCTCCGGGCTGTCGGTGGCGCAGCGCGCGCGGCTGGGGCTGGGACGCAGCTTTCAGGTTTCCTCGCTGATCCCGGAGTATTCGGCGCGGCGCAACGTCATGCTGGCGCTGCAGGCGCGGCAGGGGCACTCCTACCGCATGGTCTGGCCGGTGGGCCGCGACCGGTCGCTGACGGAGCCGGCGCAGGCGATCCTGGCGCGTGTCGGGCTCGAGGGGCGCGCGAGCGTGCCCTCCGAGACCCTGTCGCATGGCGAGCGCCGGCTGCTCGAGATCGCCGTGGCTCTCGCGCTCGAGCCCGCCGCCTTCCTGCTCGACGAGCCGATGGCGGGGATGGGCGCCGAGGGCGGGCGCCGGCTGACGGCCTTCCTCGACACGCTGCGCGCCGAGGCGCCGATCCTGCTCGTCGAGCACGACATGGACGCGGTCTTCGCGCTCGCCGATCGCATCTCGGTGCTGGCGAACGGGCGCGTCATCGCCACGGGCAGCGTCGCCGAGATCCGCGCCGACCCGGCCGTGCGCGAGGCCTATCTGGGCGAGGAGGAAGGCGCATGAGCGCGATGCTCGAGGTTGAGGGGCTCGAGGTGTTCTACGGCGCCTCGCAGGCCCTGTTCGGCGTCAGCCTGCAGGTGCGCGAGGGCAGCGCCGTCGCTCTGATGGGTCGCAACGGCATGGGCAAGACCACCACCATCCACGCCGTCTGCCGGATGCTGCCGGTACGAGCCGGCAGCATCCGCTTCGAGGGGAGCGATATCACGGCGCTGCCATCCTATCGCGCGGCGCGGCGCGGCATCGGGCTGGTGCCCGAAGGGCGGCGCTGCTTTCCCAACCTGACCGTGACGGAGAACCTCACCGCCGCCGCGCGCCCGGGCGACTGGTCGCTCGCGCGGGTGCGCGAGTTCTTTCCGCGGCTTGCCGAGCGGTCGGGTCAGCTCGCCTCGACGCTCTCGGGCGGCGAGCAGCAGATGCTCGCCATCGGGCGGGCGCTGATGACCAACCCGCGGCTGCTGGTGCTCGACGAGGCCACGGAGGGGCTCGCCCCGGTGATCCGGCGCGAGATCTGGACGGCGATCCGGGCGCTGCGCGCCGAGGGGCTGTCGATCCTGCTGGTGGACAAGACCCTCTCCGAGATTCTGCCCGTCGCCGATGACTGCGTGATCCTCGAGCGCGGCCGCGATGTCTGGCGCGGCGCACCCGGCGAGATCACCGAGCAGATCAAGCACGACTATCTCGGCCTCTAGAGCATGCTGCGCAGAAGCGGGGACCGATCTTGCGCGCCTCGAACAGGCGCCTTCGAAATGCTGGAGCCCATCGGGAGAATAGGCATGAACGCGACGCGCTCTAGAGCCAATGGGCCGTCGCCTCCATCGACGCGGGTCCCTGCGCCGCGGCACTCCACAGCGCGACGGATCCGTCATCGCGCAGCGCAGCGCTGAGGGTGATCGTGTCGGTGTCGAACAGCGGCGCGCGGCTGCGGAACTCGAAGGCGGCCGGCGGGGCGCCGTCGCGCAGCTCGGCGGCGAAGTGATAGAGCCAGCTTGCCTGCAACGGGCCATGCACGACGAGCCCCGGATACCCCTCCACCCCGGTCGCGTAGGGCTGGTCGTAATGAATGCGGTGGCCGTTGAAGGTGATCGCCGAATAGCGAAACAGTGTCACCGGATCGGCGGCGACCGTGCGCACCCACTGACCGCTCCCGGCGGGGTCGGCGCCGCGCGGGGCGCCCGTGCCGTCGCGGTAGACGATGTTCTGGCGCTCGATGACGGCGCCGGCGGGGCCGGTGACGCGGTGGCCGACCGTGACGAAACACAGCGTGCCGCTGCGCCCCCGCTTGAGCGTCACATCCTCGATGCGCGAGGTACGCGTGACCGCGTCGCCCACATGCAGCGTGCCCTCGAATTCGAAACGCCCGCCCGCCCACATGCGGTTGGGCAGCGGCACCGGCGGCAGGAAATCGCCGCGCGCCGGGTGGCCGTCCGGGCCCAGCGCCTCCGCGGGGACCGCGGGCAATCCGAGGCACAGATGGATCAGCCGCGGCGCCGGCGCGCCCAGCCCCGCCACCGGATCGAGCCCGAGCGTCGCCTCGAAGCGTTCGGCGAGCGCGGCGGTGATGACGTCGCCGCGGCTCTCCTCGCGCCCGATCCAGCGGCGCAGGGTGTCGATGTCGATCTCGCTCACGCCTCTCCTCCATCGATGCCGGGCACCGGCCCGAGCGCGCGCGCCCCGTCGGAGAATACCGCCGCGGGGGCGGGCAGCTCCACCGCGCCGCACGGGGTCTGCACCGTGGCGCGGCGCAGCTCGGGATGACGCGACAGGCCGGCAAGGTCATTGACCTCGGCATGGGCGATATCGGCCGCGTCGAGCGCGCGCATCACCGCCGCACCGTCCAGCGCCGCAACGGCCCGGGCGACGTGCGCATCGGTCTCCGCCCGGTTGGCCACGCGCGCGACGTTGCTCTCGAAGCGCGGATCCGCGGCGAGCGCGGC
Organism: Paracoccaceae bacterium; assembly: GCA_007131685.1. Lineage (GTDB taxonomy): Bacteria > Pseudomonadota > Alphaproteobacteria > Rhodobacterales > Rhodobacteraceae > Alkalilacustris. The sequence goes on from SLQD01000258.1 coordinate 5,061, forward strand.
ATCGCCGAGCACCCCGGCGCAGAAGCCGCGCCATTCGCGCTCGCTCTGGATCGACAGCAGGATCACCCGCCCGTCGCGCGCCGCGAAGGCGCCGTAGGGGGCGATGGAGGGATGGCTGAGCCCCACCCGCGCGGGCGGCTTGCCGCCCTCGGCCTGCAGGAGCGGCACCGCCATCCAGTCCGCGATCACGTCGAACATCGACAGCCGGATGCCGACGCCCTCGCCCGTGATACCGCGCCCGATCAGCGCCTCGAGGATCGCGGCATGCGCGCTCGCCCCGGTGGCGATATCGACGATCGAGATCCCGACGCGGGCGGGTTCGGCGGGGCCACCGGTGATCGCAGCGAGGCCCGACTCGGCCTGGATCAGGAGATCATAGGCCTTGCGCGCCGCGCGCGCCCCGTCGGGGGCGTAGCCGCTGATGCAGCAGGTCACGAGCTTCGGGTGGCGCGCGCGCAGCTCGGCCGGGTCGAGCCCCATGCGCGCCATCGCGCCGGGGCGCAGATTCTGCACGAGCACATCGGCCTCGGCGATCATCCCGGCGAGCGCGTCGCGCCCCGCCTGCGCGCCGAGATCGAGCACGCGCGAGTCCTTGCCGCGATTGAGCCAGACGAAATAGCTGCTCTGCCCGCGCGCCGTGGCATCGTAGCCGCGCGCGAAGTCACCGCCCGGCCGCTCGATCTTGATCACGCGCGCGCCCGCATCGGCAAGACGCGCCGTGCAGAAGGGCGCGGCCACGGCCTGCTCGACGGCGATCACCGTGAGCCCGTCGAGCGGGCGCATCAATACGACCTCGGCATGCCGAGCACATGCTCGGCGAGGTAGCTGAGGATCATGTTCGTCGAGATCGGCGCGACCTGGTAGAGCCGGGTTTCGCGGAACTTGCGCTCGATGTCGTATTCCTCCGCGAAGCCGTAGCCGCCATGGGTCTGCACGCAGGCCTCCGCCGCCTCCCATGAGGCCTCGGCGGCGAGCATCTTGGCCATGTTGGCCTCGGCGCCGCAATTTTCGCCCGTCTCGAATCGGCGCGCGGCCTCCTGCACCATCAGATCGGCCGCACGCATGCGCGCATAGGCGCGCGCGATCGGAAACTGCACGCCCTGGTTCTGCCCGATGGGCCGGCCGAAGACGTTGCGATCGCTGGCATAGGCGCTGGCACGCTCGATGAACCAGCGCGCATCGCCCACGCATTCGGCCGCGATCAGGATGCGCTCGGCATTCATGCCCGACAGGATGTAACGAAAGCCGCGCCCCTCCTCGCCGATGAGGGTATCGGCGGGGATCGGCACCTCGTCGAAGAAGACCTCGGTAGTGGCGTGGTTCATCATCGTGCGGATCGGGCGGATGCTCAGCCCCTCCTCGCGCGCGGTGCGCATGTCCAGAAGAAACAGCGACAGCCCGTCGGTGCGCTTGCCGGTCCCGGATTTCGGCGTCGTGCGCGCGAGCAGCAGCATCAGGTCGGAATGCTCGGCGCGCGAGGTCCAGATCTTCTGGCCGTTGACGATGTAGCGCTCGCCCTCGCGGCGCGCGGTGGTGCGGATCGAGCTCGTGTCGGTGCCGCTTGTGGGTTCGGTGACGCCGAAGGCCTGCAGGCGCAGTTCGCCGCGCGCGATGCGGGGCAGGTATTCGGCCTTCTGCGCATCGCTGCCATGGCGCAGCAGCGCGCCCATCATGTATATCTGCGCATGGCAGGCCGCGCCGTTGGCGCCCGCGCGCTGGATCTCCTCCAGGATCGCCGCCGCCCCCGAAAGTGCGAGCCCCGAGCCGCCATACTCCTCGGGGATCAGCGCGGCGAGCCAGCCTGCCCGCGTCAGGGTCTCGACGAACTCCGTGGGATAGGCCCCGTCGCGGTCGAGCGCGCGCCAGTAGCTGTCGGGGAAGGTCCGGCACAGCCGTGCCACCTCGGCGCGGATCTCGGCATGGGGGTCGGACTCGGTCATCGGGCGGCATCCTTGATCTGATGCGGCACTATTTCCCACCCGCGGCCGAGATGCAAAGGCCGCGTATCGGGCCTTGGCTTTGGCCGGGCAGGGGGCTAGCCTGCAACCAAACGAGGCCCCGTCATGCCCAGCCCCGAAAGCACCGCCGATGTGATCCGCCATGCCCTGTCACAGGCGCCGGGGCCGCGCGTGCTGGATATCGGCTGCGGGGGTGGGGCGCTCGCAGGGCTGATCGTCCGGCTCGGCGCGCAGTGGACGGGGGTGGAGCCCGCGCCACCGGCCGATGCGCGCCCCGATATCCGCCGCGCCCCGGCCGAGGCGCTGCCCTTCGCCGATGCCAGCTTCGACTTGGCGGTGTTTCTCAACGCGCTGCACCATGTCCCTGAAGAGGCGATGGAAACGGCGCTGGCCGAGGCGGTGCGGGTGCTGCACCGCGATGGTCGGCTCGTGGTGGTGGAGCCATGCGTGGAAGGCGCGCTGTCGCGGGTGCTCGCGGTGATCGACGATGAAAGCCGGATCCGCGCGGCGGCGCAGGCCGCGATCGCGGCGGCGGTCGAGCGCGGGGTCTGCGCGCTCGATACGCGGTTCGATTTCGGCCGCGACGAGGTCTATGCGGATTTCGCGGATTTCGCCGCCCGTATCGCGGCCGTGGATGCCGCGCGCGCGCGGGCCATCGACGCGCAGCGCGCGGCGTTGCAGGCCGCCTTGGCCGCCGAGGCCGTGCCGGGGCCGGACGGCCTCGTGCTGCATCAGCCGATGCGCGCGCATCTGCTCAGGCCGGCCTGACGACGCGCCCCCG
>SLQD01000137.1 GCA_007131685.1 Paracoccaceae bacterium
CCGATCCAGGCGATCGCGGTGATCACATGCAGCCAGCGCAGGGCGAATTCGGCCCATTCTCCGAGAACGGCGAGGTCGTACATGAGGCGGCTCCGTGGTTGTGCGCCCCGCTATATCACGGGCGGGCTTTCTGATAATGCAGTCAATCGCAGAGGACTTTCAAACGGGAGCGGACAATCCGCATGGCCTATGTGCGCAACCTGAAGATGTTCACCCGCGTCTTCGAGCTCGGCAGCATGAGCGCGGCGGCGCGCGATCAGCGTACCTCCCCGGCGGTGGCCTCGGCGCGCATCGCCGATCTCGAGAAGCATCTCGGGGTGCGGCTGTTCAATCGCACGACGCGCACGCTCAGCCCCACCGAGAGCGGGCGCATCTTCTATGACGGCGCGCTGCGCGTGCTCGAGTCGATCGCGGCGGCCGAGGCGGCGGTGGCCGACATCGCGCATACCCCGAAGGGCACGATCTTCGTGGCCGCGCCGCTCGGCGTGGGGCGGCGCTTCATCGCGCCGCTGGTGCCGGCGTTTCGCGACGCCAATCCCGGTATCGATGTGCGGCTGCGCCTGTCGGATCGCGGCATCGATGTGACCGCGGAGGGCCTCGACGCGGCGTTTCATCTCGGCCCGCTCGAGGACAGCGCGCTCAAGATGCGGGTGGTGGCGGAATGCCCGCGGATCCTGTGCGCAGCACCCGACTACATCGCCAGAATGGGCCATCCCGCCGATGGCGCGGCGCTGATCCGGGACGGTCACGATTGTCTGAATCTGCGCTTTCCAGGTGCCAAGGAGTTCCAATGGACCCTTCATACGCCCGAGGGCTTGCAGAAATTCAACATTTCGGGGCCTTTCGAGTCCGATGACGGCGATGTGCTCACCTCCTGGGCGCTGGAAGGGCGCGGGGTGGTGCTCAAGCCGGTCTTCGAGGTGGCCGAACATCTGCGCTCCGGCGCGCTGATGCCGGTGGCGGAGGCGACGCCGCCGCTGCCGGTCCGGCTCGCCTGCCTGACCCCCCATCGACGACTCGCCGATCCCAAGACGCGCCTCTTCAGCGATTTCATGATCGCGCGCTGCCGCGCCGAGATGGCCCGCCAGACCGAGGGGCTTCAACTGCCGCGATAGGTCGAATAGCCGAAGGGCGAGAGCAGCAGCGGCACGTGGTAGTGGCTGTCGGCGTCCGAGATGCCGAAGCGGATCGGGATCACATCGAGGAAACGCGGCGCCTCGGGCGGGGTGCCCGTCGCGTCGAGATAGTCGCCGGCATGGAACACCAGCTCGTAGGTCCCGGGCGCGAAATCGACGGCGGGCAGGATCGGGCGGTCGGTGCGCCCGTCCTCGTTGGTCACGCGGGTGGCAAGCAGATCGCGCGTCGCGCCGTCGACGCGGTAGAGCTCGATGCGCAGCCCGCGGGCGGGACTGCCGCGCGCCGTGTCGAGCACATGCGTGGTCAGGAACCCCTCAGCCATTTTGCCCTCCGTCCTCGCCTTCGCCCGGCGTAAGAGTTTTCGCGATTTTTTGCAAATCCCGGCGCATGAGTGCGATAAGCAGGCGACAGAAAGGAACGCCATGACCCGCTACCCGCGCGACCTGCGGGGCTACGGCCCCACCCCGCCCGACGCCGCCTGGCCCGGCGGCGCGAAGATCGCCGTCTCGGTGGTGCTCAACTACGAGGAGGGGGGCGAGAACTGCCTGCTGCACGGCGACCCCGCCTCCGAGGCATTCCTCTCCGAGATCGTCGGCGCGCAGCCCTGGCCGGGACAGCGGCACTGGAACATGGAGTCGATGTATGAATACGGTGCGCGGGCGGGGTTCTGGCGGTTGCATCGGCTGCTGACCGGGCTCGGCGTTCCCGTCACCGTCTTCGCGGTGGCCACGGCGCTCGCGCGCGGGCCCGAGCAAGTGCGCGCGATGGCCGAGGCCGGCTGGGAAATCGCGAGCCACGGGCTGAAATGGATCGAGCACAAGGACATGCCCGAGGCCGAGGAGCGCGCGCAGATCGCGGAGGCGATCCGGCTGCACGCGGAGGTGACCGGGCAACCGCCGCGGGGCTGGTATACCGGGCGCGCCTCGATGAACTCGGTGCCGCTGGCGGCGGAGCTCGGGCGGTTCGACTGGATCTCGGACGCGTATGACGACGACCTGCCGCACTGGATGCGGCTTGGAGGGCGCGATCAACTCATCCTTCCCTATTCGCTCGACGCCAACGACATGCGCTTCGCCACGGCGCAGGGCTTCAACTCCGGCGCGCAGTTCTTCGAGTATCTCAAGGACAGCTTCGATTGCCTCTACGCCGAAGGCGAAGCCGGGGCGGCGAAGATGATGAGCGTGGGGCTGCATTGCCGGCTCGCGGGGCGCTCCGGCCGGGTGATGGGTCTCAAGCGATTTCTGCAATATGCGCAGGCGCATGAGGGGGTGTGGTTCGCCCGGCGCGGCGACATCGCGGCGCATTGGGCGGCCGCGCATCCGCCGGAACATCGCGAGCGCCCCAGCGAGATGAACCGCGCGCGGTTCGTCGAAGCCTTCGGCGGGGTCTTCGAGCACTCGCCCTGGATCGCCGAGCGGGCCTTCGGGCTCGAGCTCGGACCCGCCCATGACAGCGCGGCGGGCCTGCACAACGCGCTCGCCCGCGCCTTTCGCGGCGCGGCGCAGGAGGAGCGCCTCGGCGTGCTCACCGCGCATCCCGATCTCGCCGGCAAGCTCGCCGCCGCCGAGCGGCTGACGGCGGAGTCCGCGCGCGAGCAGGCCAGCGCCGGGCTCGACGCGCTCACCGACGACGAGCGCGAGACCTTCGCGGGCCTCAACGCCGCCTATGTCGAGCGCCACGGCTTTCCCTTCATCATAGCGGTGCGCGATCACGACAAGCCCGGCATCATGGCCGCGATGCAGCGCCGGCTCGACAATGACCGCGCCGCCGAATTCGACGAGGCCTGCCGCCAGGTCGAGCGCATCGCCGAGCTGCGATTGAAGGACATGCTGCCATGACGACCCCGGGCGGCCTGCCGCCGCAAAGCGCGCTGCACACCGGCCGCGCCGTCTTCACCGAGGCCTATGCCGTGATCCCGCGCGGGGTGATGACGGATATCGTCACCTCGAACCTGCCGGGCTGGGCGGGGGCCCGCGCCTGGATCCTCGCGCGCCCGCTTTCGGGGTTCGCCGAGAGCTTCGCGCATTACCTGATGGAGGTCGCGCCGGGCGGCGGCAGCGACGCGCCGGAGCCCGACCCGGCGGCGCAGGGGATACTCTATGTCACCAACGGCGAGGGGCTGCTGCGCCTAGAAGGCACCGAGCACGCGCTGGGGCCGGGCAGCTATGCCTATCTGCCGCCCGAATGCGGCTGGACGCTGGAGGCGGGCGCCTCGCCGCTGCGTTTTCACTGGCTGCGCAAGCGCTACGAGGCGGTGCCGGGGATCGCGGCGCCCGAGCCCTTCGTCACCCGCGAGACGGACGCCACCACCATCGCGATGCCGGACACGGAAGGTCGATGGGCGACGACGCGCTTCGTCGATCCCCTTGATCTCGCCCATGACATGCATGTCAACATCGTCACCTTCCAGCCCGGCGGCTCGATCCCCTTCGAGGAGACGCATGTGATGGAGCACGGGCTGTTCGTGCTCGAGGGCAAGGGAGTGTATCGGCTCAACCGCGACTGGGTCGAGGTCGAGGCGGGGGATTACATGTGGCTGCGCGCCTTCTGCCCGCAGGCCTGCTACGCGGCCGGGCCGGGGCCGTTTCGCTACCTGCTCTACAAGGACGTCAACCGCCACCCGGTGCTGCGATGATCCGCGCCGCGCCGCTCGAGGCGGCCGCATTCGCGCCGTTCGGCGACGTGCTGGAGGCCGCGGGCGAGGCGGACCGCATCATCAACCAGGGCCGCTGCGGGCGCTTTCATGACCGCGCGCGGCTCGATTTCGGCGATGGGCGCGCGGGGGTGTCGATCTTTCGCGCCGAACCGCGCGCCCTGCCCTACGCGCTCGACATGTTTGAGCGTCACCCGGAGGGCAGCCAGGCCTTCATCTCGATGAGCGAGCATCCGTTTCTCGTCATCGTCGCGCCCGATGCGGGCGGTGTGCCCGGCGCTCCGCGCGCCTTTGTCGCCGGACCGGGCCAGGGGGTGAATTACCTGCGCGGGGTCTGGCACGGGGTGCTCGCGCCGCTGCACACGCCGGGGCTCTTTGCCGTGATCGACCGCATCGGGCCGGGCGCCAATCTCGAGGAGCACTGGCTCGACGCGCCCGTCACCGTCACCCTGCGCTGACCCCTACAGGAACGCCATGCTCAGCTGCGGCACCAGCGCGAGCAGGATCAGCACCAGCACGCTGATGAAGAAGAAGGGCAGCGTCGCCCAGAACACCCGCAGCGCGTTGGTGCCCGTGACACTCGCCGCGACATGCAGCCCGATGCCGACCGGGGGCGACAGAAGCCCCAGGATCAGGTTGATCGACACCACCACGCCGAAATGCACCGGGTGGATGCCGTAAACATCCGTCGCGATGGGCAGCAGGATCGGCACCGTCATGATCAGCCCGGGAATGCCGTCGATCACCGTGCCCACGATCAGGAGCGCCACGAGCACCAGCAGCATGAACGCCATCGGCGTCGTCGCGATCTCCTGGATCCAGCGCGCCGCCGCCTGCGGCACCTGCGCGAAGGTCAGCACCCAGGAAAAAACTCCCGCCGCCGCCACGAGAAACAGCACCAGCGCCGAGTTGAGCCCCGAGCGCATCAGGATCGCCGGAAAATCGCGCAGACGCAGCGTGCGCGTGTAGAACATCCCGATCAGGATCGACACCAGCGCGCCGAGCGCGGCGGCCTCGGTGGGCGAGCCGAATCCGGCCAGGATCGTGCCCACGATCACCACGGGGATGAGCAGCATCGGCAGCGCAGCGCGCAGCGCCCCGAGCCGCGCCGCCCAGCCGAGCCGCTCGCCGCGCGGAAACCCCTGCCACGCCCCCAGAAGCGCCACCGTCACCAGAAACAGCCCCGTCAGCATCAGCCCCGGAATGATCCCGGCCACCAGCATGTCGCTCACCGCGACCTGGGCGAGCACCGCATAGACCACGAAGACGATCGAGGGCGGGATGATCGGGCCGAGCAGCCCGCCATAAGCGGTGATCCCGGCGGCATAGCCGCGGTCATAGCCCGCGCGCTCCATTTCGGGGACCATGACCTGGCTCATCATCGCGATCTGCGCCGTCGCGGAGCCGAGGATCGAGGCCACGAACATGTTGGCCAGCAGGTTCACATGCGCAAGCCCTCCGCGCACCGCGCCCACGAAGGCCGCCGCGAGCCGCACCAGCCGCGTGGTGATGCCTGCGGAGTTCATCACCTCGCCGATCAGGATGAAGAGCGGGATCGCCACGAGGCCGGAATTGTCGAGACTGGAAAACAGCCGGCGCGGGAAGCTCTCCAGCAGGATCAGGTTGCCGCTCTCGACGATGAAGAGCATCGCCGCGAGCGAGAGCACGAAGCCGATCGGCACCCCGACAAAGAGCAGCAGGATGAAGACCGGCGCCGTCACAGGCTCACCTCCGCGCCGGCATCATCGCGGCGCGCGGGCACGAGACCCGCATCCTCGGCCAGGTTGGTCAGCGCATGCACCGTCACGGTGACGGCGAACCACGCCAGCACGAGAAAGAACAGCGCGCTCGGCAGGCCCATCACCGGCGTGGTGTCGGAATAGATGAAATTGCCCGTTGCCATCTGGAATTCGCGCACGTCGAACCCGGTTGCCGCGAAGGCGAGCGGATCGAACCAGCGCCAGCACAGCCACAGGAGCGCGACCGCGAAGACGAGCCCGGCGAGCGACGCGGCCATGCGCAGCGCCCGCGCGACGCCCGAGGGCACGAAATCCTGCAGGATCTGCACCGACGGATCGCGGCGCATCCGGAACAGAAGCGCCGCGCCCAGAAAGGCCGCGAGGATCATCGAGCGGGTCGCCAGCTCATCAGCCCAGGCCACCGTGTAGCCCACCGCCCGCGCCCCGGCATTGAACAGCACCAGAACCGCGAGCAGACCGACCAGCAGCGTCATCAGCCACTTGTCGATCGTCATCAACAGGTCCGACACCCTGCGCAGCAGGCGGGCGATGGGCATGGCGGCCCCCCTTGCGATGCTCAGTCGCGCAGATCGGCAACGAACTCGCGCAGGTACCCGACATAGGGCGTCACCTCGGCCCATTCGGCGTCCCAGCGCTCGACGATGTCGCCGAAGAACTCGGCGCCGACATCCTCCGTGATGGTCAGCCCCTCGGCCTCGTGCAGGGTGGCGAGCTTGTCATCCTCCTCAGCGACGAAGCGGTCGATGGTGCTGTCGCAATGCATCTGCGTCGCTTCCTCGATCATGGCGCGGTCCTCCTCGGAGAGCTCGTTCCAGACCCGTGCCGAGACGAGCGCGACCATGCCGAACATGTGGTGGTTGGTCACCATCATGTTGGGCGCGTGCTCGTAGTAGCGAAAGTTGATGATCGACTCGAAATCCATGTCGATGGCGTCGATCTGCCGGTTGGCGAGCGCGTCATAGACCTGGGTGAGCGGCATCGGCGCGGGCGCCGCGCCCAGCATCTCGAAGAAGGTGCGGATCGCAGGCGCGGGCGTGATGCGAAAGCGCATGCCCTCGAGATCGTCGACCGCATCGATCTCGTTGCGGGTCATCAGCTGGCGCATGCCCGTCATCGCGTAGCAGATGCCCACCGTGCCGGTGGCACCGGGCAGCTCGTCGAGCATCTCGCGCGCCACGTCGCTACGCAGCACCGCGGCGGCCTCGTCGATATCGTCCACGAGGAAGGGCGCGTGCAGCGCGGCGATGTCGGGGACGCGCTCGGTCATCTCGGCGGTGGTCAGCCACGCCATGTCGAGCGCGCCGGTCTGCATCTGCTGGACCATGTCGCCCTCGCTGCCGAGCTGGCCGGAGGGGAAGGCCGCGACGCTGAGCCGGCCGTCCGACATCTCCTGAAGCGTCTCGCTGAGCGCCTCGACCTCCTGGTTCCACACATGCGCGGGCGGGGTGATGAGCCCGAGGCGGAATTCGCGCTCCTGCGCGATGGAAGCACTCGCCGCGAGCGCCGCACCGAGCGCCGTCGCGCCGAGAAGTATCCGGGTCCTGATCATTGTCACTGTCTCCCTGTTGTCGTTGCGCCCGCCATTCGCGAGCTTTCACCACGTCCGGGGTCAGCGCAACCCCGGCACGCCGCGATCCCTCAGCGCAGCCCGTCCGCGCCCTCGATGTCCGCCGCGGCCAGCCCGCCCATGCGCGCATGCACCCGCGGCCCGGTGGTCATCACCAGCGCCAGCAGGAGTTCATCGGCGCGCGGCGCATCATTGAGCCCGACCTCCATCGCGTCGAAATGGCTGCGCACATAGCTCGCATCGATATGGGTGATCGGCACGTCGAGCCGGGTGCCCGGCGCGCCGACCTTCTTCGCGGACGGCACGATCGCCTTCGCATCGCCGAGCGCCTCGCGCATCGCGTAGCCGCCGGGCACATGCCACAGCGCGCCGTGTTCGAGTTCGCCACCCGCGCCCACGATGGCGCCCTTGCCGTAACCCTCGATGCGCGCCGCATCGCCGCCGAGCGCCGCGATCATGCGCTGCGCCATCTCCAGCCCGAGCGGCTTGAGCGGCTCCATGAACCATTGCAGCTCATCGGCGTAGCGCCCGGCAAAGGGGTTGGCGATCACGCTGAGACAGGCGACCCGGTGCAGCGGTTCGGCTGCGGGCTTGCCGCCTTCATGGTGGATCTCCTCGATGGCGAGCGCCTGCTTGCGCAGCTTTACGGGTGACATTCGGCAAGTCCTTTCCTGGAGACGGGCTCAAGCTGTTCGGGGGCGGGGGGCGCGGCGCCCACGATGCGCGTTCGACCCTGAAGGGCGAGAAAAGCGGCGGCGATCGCGCCAGAGCGGCGCAGCCGCGTTGCGCGGGCCGCGCCGGCCGCGAGCGCGGCGTCGATCTGTTGCTCGGCGAGCGCGCCGACAGCGACGGTCACCGGCCGCTCGCCCAGATCGCTGTCGGGATCGAGATCGCAGGCGCGCGCGCGCCGGATCGCGGGATGGTCCGGCAGATCGACGGCGTTGGCGATCAGCGTGGCCGCGGCATCGGCCTCGGCGGCCGACCGTGCGAGCACCGTGACGCTGTCCGCGATCCCGAGCGAGAAGCTGCGCCCCGGCGCACCGCTCGTCGCGATGCCGCGCACCGGCATGGCGGGCGCGACCTCGACGGTTCCGGCAAGCTGCGGCGCGGCCGGGTCCACGGCGACCGCCGCGCGATAGGGCGCCGCGCCCTCGGGAAGATGCAGCGCGATATCGCCGCCATTGTTGACATGGGCACGCGCCAGCGTCCGCCCCGCGACCATGGCGGCGAGCACCGCATCGGCCACGGCGCCGGCCACGGCGATCATCGGCGTGACGCCGGCTCCGTGCGGCGCGGCGGCGCGCCACATGCGCCGCGCGACCCCGCCGGCGAGCGTGCATTCCTGCGTCACGGGCGCGCGCAGCCTGGCGAGCTCATCCGCGAGATCGCCCAGCACCGACTCGAAGAAGGCCGCCGCCTGCGCATACGCCGCACCGACCTCCCCGGGCGCGCCCTCGGCGCCGGCGATGATGTCGATGGGCCCGTGCTGCAGGTGCAGCCGCTTGCCGTCGGGCAGCAGGGCGTGGCGCGCGCCCTGCATCAGCGCTCCTCGCCGCGCGGGCGGAAATTGTGCGACAGCAGCGGCCAGCGCCGCTCGTCGCCGGGGCCGAGCTTGCGCGCGCGCTCGACCTCGCCGAGCTCGTCGAGCGGCACGACGGACTCCATGTGCCCGCCCAGCGCCGCGTAATCCTCGAGCCGCATGGAGAATTCGATGGGGGCCACGAGCGCCGGGGTGGGAACATGTCCGAAGGCGTTCTCGGGCATCTGCGTGACATCGACCATGTAGGTTATGCCGCCGCCCGGCCAGACATAGGTGTCCGCGCCGCCGCTCGTGACATGGGTGAGCATGTCGCGCACCGAGCGCGTGAGGTTGACCGGGTTCTCCGTCACCCCGGCGCGCAGCGAGCCGCCCGCACCGCCGATGAACACCACCGAACACAGCGCCGGCTCGCAGTTCTCCTGCACCCGCTCGACGCTGGCGCGCACCGGGGCGGGCATTTCCGTCTCGACCGGAATCAGGTCCTCGTCGAGCACGAAATACGCCGCGTGATCGCCCGTGGTGGAGACCATGAGCATGCGCAACCCCGGCCGGGCGTGCTTCGGATCGAAGCGGTCGATGATGGTGAGCGGGTCGCTGATGTCCGTGCCGCCCCAGCCCTGCCCCGGCTCGGCGACCTGGAAATAGCGCCCCGGCGTGCTGCGGCGCCCCTTGATCCTGATGCCGGTGGGCGGGACGTCCAAGAGCTTGCCGGCCTGATGCTCGGAGAGCACGCCGGTGATGTGGTCATCGACCACCACGACCTCGTCGAGATGCTCGAACCACTGCTTGGCGAACATCCCGATCGCCGCCGAGCCGCAGCCCACCCGCATCCGCGTCTCGCGCTGCCCGTCGATCACGGGCGCCTGCCCGGCCTGCACCACGATGGACACTCCGTCATCGATGGTCAGCTCGACGGGCTTGCGGTTGCACAGGTCGAGCAGCGTCGCGCAGGTGACGCGGCCCTCCTTCTTGGAGCCGCCGGTTAGGTGATGCACGCCCCCGAGCGACATCATCTGCGATCCGTACTCGCCCGTGGTGACATGGCCCACCGCCTCGCCATCGGCGCGCACGATGGCGCGTTCGGGGCCGAGATGGCGGTCCGTGTCGATCTTGAGCTTGACGCCGCAATAGCTGAAGATCCCTTCGGTGACGACGGTGACCATGTCCACCCCCTCGACCGCGCTCGAGACGATGAAGGGGGCGGGCTTGTAGTCGGGATAGGTCGTGCCGGCGCCGATGGCGGTGACGAAGCGCTCGGGGGTGTGGACGATCTCGCCCTCCCACTCGTTGCCCTCGCCCATGAAGGAGACAACGGGCCCCCCCGCTTCGAGGGCGCGATCGAGCACCACGAGGGGATCGACGCGGGTGAGCACACCGTCATGGTTGGCGTAGCGGTCGCAGGCGCCGGTGCGCCCGGGCGCGATGTAGCACAGCACCGGGCAGGCGTCGCAGCGGATCTTCTCCTCGCGCGGCTCGCGACGCTTGGCGGCGGGTTTCGTATCGGAATCGCTCATGGGGCGGTCCTCGGGCTCAGGCCGCGCAGAGCGGCATGGATGCGGTCGGGCGTGGCGGGCAGGTCGCGGATAGCGATGCCGGTCGCGTCGCGCAGGGCGTTCAGGATCGCGGGCGCGGTGGGGATCAGGACCTGCTCGCCGATGCCCTTGGCGCCGAAGGGGCCGTGTGCGTCGGCATCCTCGACCAGGATGCTCTCGACCTCGGGCACATCGCCCACCGTCGGGATGAGATAGTCGTGCAGGTTCTCGGTGCGCCCGGGCAGGTATTCCTCCATCAGCGCGAGGCCCAGCCCCTGCGCCGAGCCGCCCTCGATCTGGCCCTCCAGCAGCGTGGGGTTGATCGCCCGGCCCACGTCATGCGCGGCGACGAGCTTGCGCACCCGCACCGTGCCGAGCTCTGTGTCGACCTCGATCATCGCCAGATGCGCGCCCCAGCCATAGGCCGCGTAGGGCTCGCCCTGACCGTTCTCGTCGAGAGGGGTGGTCGGCGGATCGAAGGTCTCCTCGGCCATGAAGACATAGCCATGCTCGTTGGCCTCGGCGGCCATCTCGCGCAGGTCGAGGCGCCCCTCGCCGGCGCGCAGCACGGAGCCTTCGAGGATGAGCCGAGCTTCGGGCCCCGCATTGAGCCGGCGCAGGAGCTGCTCGCGCAGCGCACGCCCCGCGCGCTCGGCCGCAGCACCCGACACGAAGGTCTGGCGCGAGGCGCTGGTCTTGCCGGCATCGGGCGTCAGGTCCGTATCCGGCCCGACGAGCCGGAACGCATCGACCGGCAGGCCGAGCGCATCGGCGCAGATCTGGGTGATGACGGTGTTGGAGCCCTGGCCGATATCCGTCGCCCCCTGGTGCAGCGTCACCGTCCCGTCGCGGCCGATTCCCACGCGGATCGTCGAGGGGTTGGCCAGCGAGGTGTTGCCGCAGCCATACCACATCCCGGCCACGCCGACACCGCGCCGGCGCGTCCCCCCGGCGGCGTTGAAGGCCGCCGCCTCGCCGCGCAGCCGCTCCCAATGCGGGCGCAGCGCCGCGAAACACGCGCCGATGCCCACGCCCTGCGCGAAGCTCTGCCCCGTCACCGTCGGGTCACCCACCCCGAGCGCATTGCGCGCGCGAAACTCGAGCCGGTCCACCCCGACCGCATCGGCGAGCTCGTCGAACAGCACCTCCTGCGCCACCGCCGCCTGCGGCACGCCGAAGCCGCGAAACGCGCCCGCCGGCGGGCAATGGGTGTGGATCGCCGCCGCGCGCGCCGCATAGGCCGGCACGCGGTAGGGCCCGCTCGCATGCACCGGCACGCGATTGGCCACGGTCGGCCCCCAGGAGGCATAGGCGCCGGTGTTGAACTGCCCCTCGAAGGTCATGCCCACAAGCCGCCCCGCGGCATCGGCGCCGATGCGGGCATGGATGCGCGCGGGGTGGCGCTTGGTGGTGCTCATCATCGACTCGGGGCGGGTATAGACCATGCCCGCCGGCTCCCCCGTCAACCATGCCGCGAGCGCAATGAAGGGCTGCAGCGACAGGTCGAGCTTGGCGCCGAAGCCGCCGCCCACGCCGGTGGGCACGATGCGCACGGCCTCGGGCGCGAGTCCCATGATCGCGGCGAGGTCGTCGCGGTCCATATGCGGCGCCTGGGTGCAGGCATGCACCTCGATCCGCTCGCCCACGCGGCGCGCGAAGCCCGCCTCGGGCTCGATATAGGCGTGCTCGATGAAGCCCGTGGAGAAATCGCCTTCCACCACCGCCGCCGCAGCTCCGAGCGCGGCTTCGGCGTCACCCGTCGTCACCCGCCCCTCGATGAGCAGATTGCCGGGCCGCCCGGGATGCACCGGGGCCGCGCCTTCGGTGCGCGCCTGCGCCACGTCGAGCACCGGCTCGAGCGGCTCCCAGCTTACGGGAAAGTCGTCGAGATCAAGCGCGGCCACGATCTCGCGCGGGCCGACCACCGCCGCGACCGCCTCGCCGCGAAAGCGCGCGACCTCTTCGGCGAAGACGGGCTGATCGGCGAGGTTCGGGATCACCCCGTGCAGGTTGCGCCCCGGCACGTCGGCGGCGGTGAGCACCGCGCGGATCGCCGGGTTCGCCGCGCGCCAGGCGGCGAGATCACCGAAGGCAAAGCGCGCATGCGGGTGCGGGCTGCGCACCGCGCGCACCAGCAGCGTGCCCGCCGGCCATGCATCGGCGCCGAAGGCCTCCTTGCCGCGCAGCTTGGGCACGCCGTCGAGCCGGTCGAGCCGCGCGCCCACCGCTGCACCCGCCTCTGCGCGCACCGCCGCGACAGGCTCGGTACCCACGGCCAGCACGGCATCGACGATCTTGGCATAGCCCGTGCAGCGGCAAAGCACCCCGGCGAGCGCCTCCTCCACGGCGGCGCGATCGGGCGCGGGATCGCGGCGCAGGAGCGCCTCGGCCGCCATCAGCATCCCGGGCGTGCAGATGCCGCATTGTGCAGCCCCGGAGCGCAGGAACGCCTCCTGCAGCCGCCCGAGGCGCCCGCCCGCGGCCAGCCCCTCGACAGTGTCGACGCGGCGGCCCTCCATGCGCCCCGCCGGCACCATGCAGGCACAGACCGGCGCATCATCGACGAGCACCGTGCAGGCGCCGCAGTCGCCCGCATCGCAGCCGACCTTCACCCCCTCGAGGCCGAGCGTCTCGCGCAGCACCGCGCTCAGCCGCGCCGCCGGCACCGCATCAAGCCCGCGCCACACGCCGTTGACCCGCATCCGGAGCCGCTTCGTCGCCGCAGCGGGGCGCGCCCTGAACCCGCCATCACCCGGCATCACGCGCTCCGTCATGCGCTCCGTCGCAAGCCTCGAGACAGCGGCGCAGCAGCACCGGCACCGCCTCCGCACGATAGCGCGCGGGGGCGCGCACATCGTCGATCGGGGCAAGCCCTTCGGCGTCCCCGTCGCGCAGGCGCGCCGCACACTCCCCGGGCGCTGCCCCGCGCAGGCGCGCCTCGAGCCCCGTCAGCCGCCGCGCCACCGGCGCGCAAGCCCCCACCGCCACACCCGCATCCGCGATCCGACCCTGCGCATCCGGGCGCAGCATGACCGCAGCCATCGCGATCGAGATGACGAGATACCGGCGCGCCCCGAGCTTGAGAAAATGCGAGCGCGCCCGCGCACCGTGATCGGGCACGGTGAGCGCCGTGACGAGCTCTCCGGGGCCGAGCGCGACGGCGCGCACCCCGGTGACGAAGTCCCCGATCGGCACGCGCCGCGCCCCGTCCGGCCCCGCAATCTCGACCTCGGCGCCGAGCGCCATGAGCGCCACGGTGCCATCCGCCGCCGGCGAGGCGTTCACGACATTGCCCGCGACCGTGGCGACGTTCTGGATCTGCACCGAGCCGACCTCGCGCGCCGACTGGCGCAGGGCATCGAAAAAGGGCGGCAGATCGGCGGCGGCGATCTCGCTCCAGGTCGTCAACGCGCCGATACGGTAGCCGTGCTCGCCCGGGGTGATGCCGCGCAGCTCAGACAAGCCGGTGATGTCGAGCAGGTCCGCGCGCCGCAGTGCGTCACCGAGGCCGGGATAGAGATCGGTCCCGCCGGCGAGGACCCGCCAGCCACGCGGCCCCGCCAGGATATCGAGCGCCTCGTCGAGCGATCCGGGCCGCGCATATCCGGACATCGCGATCTCCCCATTGCCTGCGGCCACCGTCCGGGACCGTCCATGATTGGCCCCGTCCGCAGACAAGGCGCGGGCAGATTGACAGAACTCCACCGACTGCGCAATACACTTCGATCGCGCTTGCCGCCGGCATCACGGCGCTGAGAGCGCGGCCGTCCCGAGCGCTCAATCGTGCAGCAGATTTCACGTAAACTCCTGTTTTTCAATCACCTGTTTGCGGTCTCGCAATCGGTTTCGCCTCTTGGCGCCGGCGGCACCAAAAAATCCCGGGCCGCGGCCCAACCCGAATCTTTTGTATGTATGCGAACAATTATGTTAGGAACCGGCATCCCGTGGCATGACCGCCCCGACAAGGAGAGACACCATGGCCATCGCCGAGACGATCACCGACAGCCAGGAATTTCCCGCCCCGGCCAACACCTTCGCCGAGACGGTCACGCTGGTCGAGCACTACACCGAGGAGCTGTTCCGGTTCCGAATCACCCGGCCCGCGAGCTTTCGCTTTCGCTCGGGCGAATTCGTGATGATCGGGCTGCCGAACGCCGAGAAGCCGGTCTTTCGCGCCTATTCGATCGCCAGCCCGAGCTGGGATGACGAGATCGAGTTCTTCTCCATCAAGGTCGCGGACGGCCCGCTCACCGAACACCTTCAAAAGATCCGGCCCGGCGACACCGTGCTGATGAAGAAGAAGCCCACTGGCACGCTCGTCAATGACGCGCTGCTGCCCGGCAAGCGGCTCTACATGCTTTCCACCGGGACCGGCATCGCCCCCTTCGCCAGCCTGATCCGGGACCCGGAGACCTATGACAAGTTCGACCAGGTGATCCTGACCCATACCTGCCGCTTTGCCGCCGAGCTCGCCTACGGGGAGAACCTCGTCGCGGACATGGCCGAGGATCCCCTGGTGGGCGAGCTGACGGCGGGGCGGCTGACCCATTACACCAGCGTCACCCGCGAGCCCTTCCCGCGACCGCAGCGCATCACCGACGCGATCACCTCCGGCGCGCTGTTCGAAGAGCTCGGCGTGCCGGCGCTCGACCCGGCGCATGACCGGGTGATGATCTGCGGCTCGATGGCGATGCTGGCCGACTGCAAGGACATCTGCCTGCAGGCCGGACTGAACGAGGGCGCCAACAACAAGCCCGGCGAATTCGTCGTCGAGCGCGCCTTCGTGGATTGAGCACCGCGGGCTGCGCTCAGCGCAGCCCGTCCCTGCCCTCGGCCTGACCGGCGGTCAGCCCACCCACGCGCGGCAGCGGCCGGCCGCTGTCGGTCACGGCGATGGCGACCATGATCTCGCCCGCGCGCGGCGCATCGTTCACGCGCACTTCCATGCCGTCGAAATGCGAGCGCACATAGGCCGCGTCCTTGTGGCCGAGCGGCACGTCGAGCGGCTGGCCCGGCCCGCCCATCTTCTTGGAGGACGGCACGAGCGCCGCGCCCTTCTCCACGGCGGCGCGCAGCGGCTTGCCCATCGCCGGGTGCAGGATCGCGGCGGCGTGTTCGAGCTCGCCCCCCTCGCCCACCATCGCCGCCTTGCCATAGCTTTCGGTGGCCGACGGATCGACGCCCAGCGCCGCCACGCAGCGCTGGCCCAGAAGGTCGCCGAGTTCGGCGCCGATCTCGATGAGTTCGGTCAGATCCTCGGCGTAGCGCCCCGCGAACGGGTTCGCGATCACCGCCACCGCCGCGGCGCGCCGCGTGGGCGGGTCGATGGCGCGGCCCATCTCCTCATGGGTTTCCTCGAGCGTGACGACGAGCTTGCGGATCTTCGCCTTCATTGCATCTGCCTCCTTCAGGCCAGCGACGGGACACGCGCCGCGGGCGGCGTCGTGCGCGAGCGCCCGGTGCGCGGCTTGCCGTCGATCATCACCATCCCGATGCCGGGGATGTTGCCCAGCGTCACCGCCTCGAGCACATCCCGGCCGCCCGAGCCCTCGGGGCGGTCGAAGAATACGATGTCGGCGGGCAGCCCGGCGCGCAGGAAGCCCGCATCGAGCCCGCGCTTGCGCGCGACATTGCCCGTCGCCAGCGCGAAGGCCTGCGCGGCGTCGAGCCCGCCGAGGCTCGCCAGCAGCGTGACCATGCGCAGCATGCCGTTGGGCTGCACGCCCGAGCCCGCCGGCGCGTCGGTCCCGATCAGCATCTCGGCGAGCCGCCCGGCCTCCTGCACCGCCGCGAGGCAGGTCAGCGCCGCGCGCTCGTTGCCGTTATGCACGACCTCGGGCGCGGCGGGCGAGTTGGCCACCAGCTCGCGCACCCCCTCATGCGGCACCGCGGTCGGCCCGCCATTGATATGGCTGATCACGTCCGGCGCGGCCTCGCGCACGTCCTCGACGGTGACATGGTGCGACCCGGCGATGGAGGGGCCGCCCGTGTGCATGATCGTCTCGATGCCGAGTTCGCGGCACCAGCCGGTCACCCGTTTCGCGTCAGGCCCCTTGGCGACGGTGCCCAGCCCGATCTCGCCGATATGGCGGATGCCGGCCGCGGCGAGGCTTTCGTAGAAATCACGGTCGAAATCGAGCTCGGGCACCGGGGCACCAGCGATTACCTTGGCCCCCGCCGGGCGGAAATTGCGAAAACAGCGCTGCGCCGTCATGGCGAGCGCGCGAACCCCTTCAGCGTCCTTCGGCCGGCCCGGCAGATGCACCTCGCCCGCCGAGACCAGCGTCGTGACCCCGCCATTGACGTTCATCTCGACCCAGTTCGACTGGTTCTGTCGCGGCGTCCAGTCGCCGAAGACGGGGTGGCAATGCGAGTCGATGAGCCCGGGGCAGACCGCGCAGCCCTGCGCGTCGATCTCGGTGTCGGCCCCGGCGGTATCGACGCTGTCCGCACCGCCCACCGCGGCGATGCGCCCGTCGATCACCACGACCGTGTCGGCATCGAGCACCGGCGCCGCGACATCGCCCGACAGCGCGAGCCCGATATTGCGGATCACGAGCTTGCCCTGCGCGGGGCTGTCCTTCGACTCGGCTGCCATGTCACCCTCCCGGTCCGATCCGTCTCGTTCGTATGGCAACAAGTATGCCGACGCGCCGCATGCTTGGCAAGCCCGCCCGGGCGCGGCGCTCAGGTGATTCGGCGCAGGAGACGAATCAGCGTGGTGCGCTCCTCGCGCGAAAGCGGGGCGAGGGTCATGCGGGTGATCTCGCGCGCCATCGGGATCACCCGCTCGATGCAGCGCCGGCCCTCGTCGGTCAGGCTGATCCGCAGCATCCGCTCGTCGCCGGGCAGCGGCGCGCGTGTCAGCAGACCACGCCCGCCGAGCCGGCGCACGACGCCGTTGATCGTGGAATTGTCCATGCCGGTCTGACGCCCGAGGGAGTTCTGTGAGCACGGCCCCACCTCCCAGAGCTTCGAAAGCGCCGCGAACTGCTGCGAGGTCAGATTCTCGCTCATATGTGCGGAGAAGATGCTCAGATGGCGCTGCTGCGCCTTGCGCAGCAGAAAGCCGACCTGGTTGTCGAGAATATAGCCGGCCCGCCGCCCCGAGGCGCGCGATTCGGCTGCGTTTGCGGCGCCGTCATCGCCGCTGGAATGATCGGGAGTTTGATCCATGACACACAGCTTTTCATTGCTCTTTGCCCCGGGCAAGCGCATTCTTTCCATACCTCCCGCGCCGTTACGCGGCGGCGAAGTCGCGTCGCTTGCGCGGCAGAGGTCAGTTGGTTATTGTTTGTGTAATAACAACCACGCGCCGGCCCATCGCCGGCAGACCACCCGCCCGAGGCGCGGGTCAACCAACGGGAGAACGACATGACCGGATCAGCCCCCCTGCATGTGCTCGCCGCCGGCGCCCTGCTCGCCGCCACGGCCGCCGCCCCGCAGCCCGCCGCAGCCTTTCCCGACGAGCCCATCACGATCGTGGTGGGCTGGCCCGCCGGCGGCGCGCAGGACACGGTCGGCCGGCTGGTGGCCGAGTATCTCGAGGCGGAACTGCCGGTTTCCGTGGTGGTGACCAATGTGCCCGGCGCGGCCGGGGCCAATGGCGTGCGCGATGTCGAGCAGGCCGCGCCTGACGGCTACACGCTCGGCACCAAGGGGGTCCATGCCGTCGCCCAGAGTTACATGAATCCCAACGCCACCCCCCTCGACGCGATGGACCCGCTCGCGCTGGTCAATATCGATCCGGCGGCCGTCTCGGTGCATGCCGATACCGGCATCGAGGATCTCGAGAGCTTCATCGCGTATCTGCGCGACAATCCCGGCGGGCTCATCAACGGCAACGACTCGCCGGGCGGGTTCTCCTTTCTCACCGCCGAGCTGATGGAGCGCGCCCTCGACATCGAGCTCACGAAGGTGCCCTACCAGGGCTATGCGCCCACCGTTTCCGCGCTCGTCGCGCAGGAGGTTATGTCGGCGACGCTGCCGGTGCCGATGGTCGCCGATCTGCACGAGGCCGGCGACGTCAACATCCTCGCCGTCGCCGCCGAGGAGCGCCATTTCCGCGCGCCCGATGTGCCCACCTTCACCGAGCTCGGTCACGACTTCGTCTTCGCCGATTACGTGATGATCTTCGGCCCGGTCGGTCTGCCGGAGGATGTCCGCGACACGCTGGAGTCGGCGCTGCTCGCGGCGATGGACTCGGAGGACTTTCGCGCCGCCGCCGACGGGATCGGGCTGATACTCGATCCGCAGGGGGCCGACGGTGCCGCCGCGCTGATGCAAGCCACCGACGCGGCGGTCCACCCGGTGCTTGTCGAGGCGGGCCTCGTGGAGAC
Organism: Paracoccaceae bacterium; assembly: GCA_007131685.1. Classification (GTDB taxonomy): domain Bacteria; phylum Pseudomonadota; class Alphaproteobacteria; order Rhodobacterales; family Rhodobacteraceae; genus Alkalilacustris. The sequence goes on from SLQD01000137.1 coordinate 18,529, forward strand.
GGACGCGCAGTGACGGGGGATGCGGGCGCCGCGGCGCCCGCCCGCCGCGAGGCCGGAATGCACGCAGACGACGCCAGCGACACCATCGCCCCCGGCGCCGGCAGCGACCTGCTCGCCGGGGGTTTCCTGTTCGCCTGGGCGGGGGTCGGCTGGATCGGCTACCTGACCAATGAGCGCCTGCGCGCCAGTCTCGAGAGTCCCTCGCCGGATCCGGGCCCCGCGCTGCTTGCGCTCATCGTGCTGTGGGGGCTGACGCTTGGCGGCACGGCCGTGACGGCAAGCGGCGTCTGGCGCCGCGCGCGCGGCGGGCGCCTGCGCGACGGGCTCGAGGATGCGCGCACCCATCTGCGCCCGGCGGCCTTCGTCGTCACGCTGATCCTGCTGGCGGTCCTGCTGCGGCCGCTGGGCTTCCTGCCGGCGGCGGGGGTGTTCACCGCGTGCTGGCTCTACGGGCTCACCGCCGGCGCGCGACTGTCGCTGCGCCATGCGGCACTCGCGCTTCTGGGCGGGGTGCTGCTGCCGCTCGGGCTGCAGCTCGTCTTTGCCGGGCTGTTGCTCGTGCCGCTGCCGCGCTGAAGGGGCTCGCATGATCCTCGAACATTTCGCCGACACGCTGCTCACGACACTGCTCGATCCGCGGCTCATGCTGCTCGTGGTAGTGGGGGTGGGGATCGGGATCGTGCTGGGCGCGCTGCCCGGGGTGAGCTCGACGATGGCGCTGGCGATCCTGCTGCCGGTGAGCTTCGGGCTCGAGCCGGGCGCGGCGATGCTGTTCCTGATCGCGGTGTTCATGGCGAGCGTCTATGGCGGCTCAATCTCGGCGATCCTTGTCAACATCCCCGGCACGCCGGGCGCCATCGTCACGCAGTTCGACGGCTACCCGATGGCGCAATCGGGGCGTGCGGGGCATGCGCTGGCCTATGCGCTGATCGCGTCGAGCATCGGCGGGCTGATCGGGCTGACGCTGCTGATCACGCTGGCACCCGGCGTCGTGGCGGTGGCGATGAGCTTTCGCAGCCCCGAATTCGCGATGGCGGCCGTGTTCGGGCTGGTGCTGCTGTCCTTTGCCTCGGGCGGCTCGACCTTTCGCGGCATTCTCGTCGGGCTGATCGGGCTGCTTTGCGGCATGGTGGGTTTCGACGCGCTAACCGATGTGTCGCGCTTCGATTTCGGCACCGCCGCCTTGCAGGGCGGGGTGGAGCTGGTGCCGCTGACGGTGGGGATCTTCGGGCTGGCCGAGGTGCTGCGCAATCTCGCCGCGCGCGACGGGGCACTGCCGCCGGTGCCCAGTATTGGCAGCATGATCCCCCCGCTCGGCAGCATCGCGCGGCTGTGGAAGACGATCCTGCGCGGCGGGGTGGTGGGCACCTTCGTGGGCGCGATCCCGGCGGCGGGCTCGGCGATCTCGGTGGCAATCGCCTATGCGCAGGAAAAGCGCCTGTCGCGCCACCCGGAACGCTTCGGCAAGGGCGAGCCCGCGGGCATCGCCGGCCCCGAGGCCGCCAACAGCGCCGGTGTGGGCGGCTCGCTGGTGCCGATGATGACGCTGGGCATCCCCGGCGATCCGATCACGGCGGTGCTCATGGGCGCGCTTCTGATCCACGGGCTGCGCCCGGGGCCGCTGCTGTTCGCCAACGAACCGGGCTTCGTGGCGACGATCTATGTTGCAGTGTTCCTCGCCGTGCTGCTCACGCTGGTGATCGGCTTTGGCTTCATGCGCATCATCGCGCAGGTCATGCGGGTGCCGCGCGCGCTCTTGTTCACCGCGATCGCGCTGCTGTGCGTCGTGGGATCCTTCGCGATCCGCAACAGCATGGTGGATGTCTATGTCATGCTGTTCTTCGGGGTCGTGGGATATCTGCTCTACATGATCCGGATCCCGCCCGCGCCGCTGGCCTTCGGGCTGATCCTGGGGCCGATCCTCGAGGAGAACCTGCGCCGCAGCCTGATCATCAGCGGCGGATCCTGGTCGATCTTCATCGAGCGGCCGATCGCGCTCGCGCTGCTCCTGCTTTCTCTGGCCGCGATCGTCGCGCCGCTCGTCGTGCCGTTGCTGCGCCGGCCATCGATGCGCCCGCCTCGCGACGGGGCGCCATAGGGCGCGCGCGGCTCGGCGCTTGACCGGCGGAGGCTCCGGGGGTATCAAGGTATGCGCAAGACGAAACTATTTTCGGATTGCGAAAAATGCGGCCCGAGGCCGCCTCACGGGAGGAAAAGCATGAACAAGACCCTGTCCCCGCTCGTCATGGGGGCGGCCGTCGCCCTCGGCGCGCAGGCCGCCGCTGCGGACGACTTCCCGACCGACACGGTGCGCATCGTCGTCCCCTTCGGCGCCGGCACGACGACCGATCTCGTCACCCGGCAGGTCGGCGACGGCATGTCCGAGGTGCTCGGCGTGCCCTTCGCCTTCGAGAACCGCGCCGGCGCGGGCGGCAGCGTGGGCACCCATGAGGTCGTCACCGCACAGCCCGATGGCTACACCCTCTCGATGGGCACGGTCGGGACGCTGGCGATCAATGTCTCGATCTTCGAAGACCTGCCCTATGACCCGCAGACGGATGTCACCCCGATCGCCTTTGTCGGTTACACCCCGACGCTGCTCGTCGTGAGCGGCGAGTCCGATTACGAGACCGTCGATGACCTCGTCGCTGCCGCGCAGGAGCGCGGCGTCACCTTCGCCTCGGCCGGCAACGGCACCTCGGGCCATCTCGCCGGCGAGCTGGTGCGCACGCGCTCGGGCGGAGACATGGTCCACGCGCCGTTCAGCTCCGGCGCCGAGGGGTTGACCGCGGTGATCTCGCAGGAGGTGGACTTCATGTTCTACCACCCCGTCGCCGCGCTGCCCTATCTGGAGGAAGGCGATCTGCGCGCGCTCGGCGTCAGCGGCGAGGGCGGCTCCTCGGTCGCGCCGGATGTTCCGCCGCTCGCGGAGACCTTCGAGGGCTTCGACCTGATCGCCTGGTTCATGCTCGCCGGGCCGGCCGGAATGGACGAGGAGGTCGCGCGCACGCTGCACGAAGCCGCGCTCGAGAGCCTCGATTCCGAGGCGGTGCGCACGCATTACGAGACCAACGGCCTCGAATACGAGCCCATGGACTACGACGAGTTGGACGATTTCATCGCCAGCGAGATCGAGCTCTGGGGCCGGATCGCCGAGGATGCGGGCGCCCAGCTCGACTGATGCCCCCGCCGGCCCCGTCGCGGGGCCGGCGCTTTCGCTCAGGCCACAGGGACACCGCGCGACATGCTGCGACGCCTCGACCCGGCCGCACGACTCGTCTCGCTCGGCGTGATCGCCTTCGGCCTCTACGTGATCCACGAGGGGACCACGCTGCGGATCGGCACCATGGCCCGCATCGGCCCCGGCTTCTTCCCGATCATTCTCGGCGTCGCCATGACGGCGTTCGGTGTGCTCGCCCTGTTCGAGCGCCCCGCGGCCGGGCGCGGCGCCTTTCCGGCGCGCGGGCTGGTCTGCGCGGCGCTGGCGCTTCTGGCCTTCGCGCTCCTGATCCGGACGGCGGGGCTCGTCCCGGCGGTGAGCGCGCTGGTGCTGCTGATGGCGCTGGGACAGCCGCAGCCGCGCCCGCTCGGCGTGGCCGCCACGATCCTCGCGCTGACCGCGATCGGCTATTTTCTCTTCATCCTCGGCCTGCGTCTGCCCATCGAGCCGATCGTCTGGCCCACCCGGAGCGGGGGCTGACATGGAACTCTTCGCCAATCTCGCGCTCGGCATGCAGACGGCATTCTCGCTCGAGGCGCTGCTGTTCTGCTTTGCCGGCGTGTTCGTGGGCACCTTCGTGGGCGCGCTTCCGGGCATCGGGCCGCTGGTGGCGATCTCGGTGACGCTGCCGCTGACATTCGGGCTCGACTCCACCATCGCGCTGATCATGCTCGCGGGGATCTTCTACGGCGCGCAATACGGCGGCTCGGTCACCTCGATCCTGCTCAACCTGCCGGGCACCGCCTCCACCGCCGTGACCGCGCTCGACGGCTACCCGATGACGCGCGACGGCCGCGCGGGGCTTGCGCTCTTCACGAATGCCGCCGCCTCCTTTGCGGGCAGCTCCTTCGCCATCATCCTCGTGATGGCCTTCGCCCCGGCGATCGGCCGCATCGCGATGGATTTCAATTCCACCGAGTATTTCTCCGTGATGGTGCTCGGCCTCGTGGCGGCCTCGACGCTGTCAAACGGCTCCACCATCAAGTCCTTCGCGATGATCACCTTCGGGCTGATCCTCGGGCTGGTGGGCATGGATCTGAACTCCGGGGCGCAGCGCTACACCTTCGGCATCCTCCAGCTCACCGACGGCCTAAGCCTGATCGCCGTGGCGATGGGCATGTTCGGCGTGGCCGAGATCATCAACAAGATTGCTGCGCCCGACAGCACCGCCACGCAGCGCGGCGCGGGCGGGATCGGGCTGCGCGCGATGCTGCCGCGGCGCGACGAGCTGCGCCGCTTCTGGGGACCGACCGGACGCGGCGCGGCGCTCGGCTCGATGGTGGGCGCGCTGCCGGGCGCGGGGCCGAGCATCGCCTCCTTCATGGCCTATGCCGTCGAGAAGCGCGTCAGCCGCGATCCCGGCAAGTTCGGCAAGGGCGCCATCGAGGGCGTGGCGGCCCCGGAATCCGCCAACAACGCCTCGGTGCAGGCCGCCTTCATCCCGACGCTGAGCCTCGGCATCCCGGGCGACGTGGTGATGGCGGTGCTGCTCGGGGCGATGATGATGCACGGGGTGGTGCCGGGGCCGGCCTTCATCAGCAACGAGCCGGCGATGTTCTGGGCGCTGGTGGTCAGCTTCTGGATCGGCAACGTGATGCTGCTGGTGCTCAACATCCCGCTGATCGGGCTGTTCGTGAAGCTGGTATCGATCCCGGGGCGCTTCCTCTACCCGACGGTGATGTTCTTCATCTGTATGGGCTCCTACAGCATCAACAACAGCACCTTCGATGTCTATGTCACGCTGGTCTTCGGGGTGCTCGGCTATATCCTGCTGCGGTTCGGCTTCCAGCCCGCGCCGGTACTGCTCGGCTTCATCCTCGGGCCGCTGATCGAGGAGAACCTGCGCCGCTCGCTCGTGATCGCGCGCGGCGACCCGATGGTCTTCCTCGACAGGCCTGTGAGCGTGGCGCTGCTGTCGCTGTCGCTCCTGCTGATCCTCGCGCCGATACTTCGGCATCTGGTCGTGCGGTGGCGCGGGGCGCGCCATGCGGGCTAGGCCGGGGGCTGGCCGATGCCGGGCCGCGCCGCGCTGAGCGCCTCGGGCAATCTCGCCCTCTTCGCCGCCGCGGCCGGCGGCGCAATCTGGCAGATTGCCGTCGCGGGGCTGCCGCCGCCCTACTGGGCGAGCGTCTTCGCCGCTTTCCTCGCGCTCAATGCGCATGGGCTGCGCTGGAGCGGGCTGATGCTGGTCGCGGGGGCGGGCGCGGCGGCGGCCGGGGCGGCGCTCTGGCTCGGGATCGCGATCGGCCCGGCCGTCGAGCGGGCGAGCTTCCTGATGGCGTTCCTGTTCGTGCTGCAATACATGGGCCAGCTCGTGGCCGGCTCGCAGGATGTGGCGCGCGGCGCCCGGCTCATCGTCGCCCAGCCACCGGGCCGGCGCTATGTCTTCTTCAGCTTCGGCAGCCATCTTCTGTCGCTGTTCCTGCAGCTCGGGGGGCTGTTGATCCTGATCGGGATGCTCGCCGCGCGCGCGGCTCAGGAAAGCGCGGCCACGATCCGCGCGCTGGCGACGGGGGCATTGCGCGGTTTCGCGGCAACGGCGTTCTGGTCGCCGCTGTCGCTGTCGGTGCTGGTGACCTTCTCGAGCGTGACGGGGATCTCCTACATCGCCTTCCTGCCCGCGGGAATCGCGGCGGCGGCGGCTTTCATGCTGCTCGGGCTGTGGATGGAGCGGGGGCGGCGCAGCGGCGCCGA
>SLQD01000195.1 GCA_007131685.1 Paracoccaceae bacterium
CGCATCGGCTGCGTGGTGTCGAGCATCGTGTCGGGGGTGACGAGCCCGGAATCGAGCGCCTGCGCGGCGGTGAAGGTCTTCATGGTGGAGCCGAGTTCGTAGACCCCCTGCACCGCGCGGTTGAACAGCGGGCTATCGCCCTGATCGCCGGTGACGAGGCCCGCCGGGCGGTTGTTGGGGTCGAAATCGGGCAGCGAGGTCATGCTGACCACCTCGCCGCTCCTGGCATCCATCAGGACCGCAGAGGCGCCCTTGGCGTCGAACATCCGCACCGCCCCCTCGAGCACCTCGCGGATCACGGCCTGCGCGCGCAGATCGAGCGACAGCTCGAGCGGGCCGTCGCGGGCGGGATCGCGCAGCTGCGCCTCGAACTGGCGCTCGATGCCTGCGGTGCCGATGACCTCGGCGGCATCGACCGCCTCGCGCCCGAAGGAGGCGCCGCCGAGCACATGCGCGGCGACCTGGCCATTGGGATAGAGCCGCATCTCGCGCGGGCCGAGCTTGAGGCCGGGGTCGCCGATATCGCGCACCTTTTGCGCCTGCTCGGGCGAAAGCCGCCGCTTGACCCAGACGAACCTGCGGTCGGGATCGAGGAAACGCGCCGCGAGCCGCTGGGCATCGATATCGGGGAATATCGCGCCGATCTCGTCGGCGACACGCTGCGGCTCGATCATCATCTGCGGGCGCGCATAGAGCGAGTGGGTGACAAGGTTGCGCGCGAGGATGCGGCCGTTGCGGTCGATGATGTCGGCGCGCGCGGCGGTGATATCGCTCTGCGCGCTGGCGCTCCGGGCGCGGTCGGGCGTCGCGGTGGCCATCACGGTCATCTTCCCGCCCACGATCGCGAAGGCCGCGAGCAACATGATGCCGAGCACCAGCAGCCGCCCCTCGGCGCGGTGGCGCGCCACTTCGAGCGCGGCCTCGCGGCGCAGCCGCAGATTCTCGCGCTCGACGGCATCGGGATCGCCACCGCGCGCGCGCGCAGCGATGATGCGCGCGAGCGGGCGCAGCGGCTTGCGGATCATTGCCCGTCCTCCAGCGTGCCCATGACGCGCTCGGGCGCGCCCGAGAGCTCGAGATCGGGCCGCGGATAGGGAATATTGCCGGGATGCGCGAAATGGTAGCTCTGCATCGGGATCAGCTCGAGATCGTCGAAATTGGCCTCGGCGAGCTCGCGCAGCCGGCCCGGCCGGTTGAGATAGGCCCATTCGGCCTGCTGGACGTCGATCGCCTCCTCGAGGCGCGCGATCTCGCGCTCGAGCCCGCGCTTTTGCGCGAGCACCTGCTGGGTGGCGTGATTGACGCTGTAGGCCCAGTAGGCCAACGCGATCACCCCGGCGGCGCAGATGAAAACCACGAAACCGCGCATCAGCCTGCCTCCCCGCTCATCGGATCGATCCTCGGCAGCCCGAGCGCCGCGCGGTCGGCCGGCCCTGCCGGTGCCGTCGTGCGCCGCGCGAGCCGCAGCCGGGCGGAGCGCGCGCGCGGGTTGGCGGCGCGTTCGGCGGCGTCGGGCGTGATCTCGGCGGCGGCGCGGAACGGGCGCTCGGGCATCTCCTGCTGCGGCGTGCGCGCATAGCGGTTGACGTGGCGGCGCTTTTCGGCGCGCTGCTGCAGGAAACGCTTGATCACGCGGTCCTCGAGCGAGTGAAAGCTAACCACCGCGAGCCAGCCCTCGGGCGCGAGCGCGCGTTCGGCCGCCTCGAGCCCGCTGGCGAGCGCCTCGAGCTCTCGATTGACGGCCAGGCGCAACGCCTGAAAGGAGCGTGTGGCCGGGTGGCTGTGGCCGGGGCGCTGGCGCGGCAGGCAGCGCGCGACGATCGCGGCGAGCTCGTGCGTGGTCTCGATCGGGGCCTCGGCCCGCGCCTTGACGATGGCGCGCGCGATGCGCCGCGCGGCGCGTTCCTCGCCGTAGTGAAACAGGATATCGGCGATCACGGCTTCGGCCGCGGCGTTGACGATATCGGCCGCGCTCGTCCCGGACTGGCCCATCCGCATGTCGAGCGGGCCGTCGCGGGTGAAGGAGAAGCCGCGCTCGGCGCGGTCGAGCTGCATCGAGGAGACCCCGAGATCGAGCACGACGCCGGCCAGCGGCGCATCCGCATGCGCGTCGAGCTCGGCGAAGTTGCCCGCGCGCAGGGTCACGCGTTCGCCGTATTGCGGCGCCCAGTCCGCGGCGAGGGCGAGCGCATCGGGGTCGCGATCGAGGCCGATGACCCGCTCCGCGCCGGCCTCAAGCAGCGCACGCGCATAGCCGCCCGCGCCCAGCGTGCCGTCGAGCCAGACGCCACGCACCGGCGCCACCGCCGCGATGAGCGGCTCCAGCAGGACGGGCACATGCGGCGCGGAAGGCTCCGTGGCCGCCATCATGCCTCCTCCTGCGGCCCCGGCAGGAGCGAGAGCGGATCGAAGTCGTCGGGCAGGCTGTCGAGCCAGGCCTCGGTCTCGGCCTCGGCCTCGGCGTGGGTTTCGGGCTTCCAGATCTGGAAGCGGTCACCGGAGGCGATGAAGAAGGCCTCCCCGTCGAGGCCGATCTTGTCGCGCAGCTTTTGCGGCAGGACGATGCGGCCATCCTCGTCCACCTGGGTGGGATGCGACTGGCCGTGCATGAGACGCTCGAGCATGCGCCGCTCCTTGGAGCCGCGGGGCATGCGGTCGATCTGGCGGTCGATCTCGTCGATGGCTTCCATGGTGTAGCATTCGAGGAACTTGCGGCGGTGATCGCCATACACGATCACGAGATTGGGGCGCTGGCCGTCACTCCAGTCCGGGTCGGCGGCCTCGATGACGCGGCGAAACAGAGCCGGGATGGAGACCCGGCCCTTCGTGTCCACCTTCTGGTGGAATTCGCCCCGGAATCTGCGCGCCACGGTCCCGTCTCTCCTCGATCTCGGCCGCCGCGAACGAAAACGGCGGACCGGGACGCTGCCACTGCCCGATCCGCCGACCTCGTCCCAACTTGGGATGTCCGGCTACGCGCGCCACCTGGGGGATGCTGCTCGCCCGCGCGCCGGATCTCGTTGTGCGATGAAGGCGGGTGCCTGTATGAAACCTGACTTTCGCCGAGTTGGGGTCTTTGGCGCCCCTTCGTCCCGTCTCATCGTGTCTCAGGGATGCCATGGGAAAGCATGGGAAGCAACGGAAAATCACGCCGCTCTGCCGCGGCAATGCCCGAACCTGCTGCGCGCGATCAGGAACATATCACGAAAATCTGATAGCCGGCCGCAGGAAATGGTGTGTAATTTCCCGGCGACACCTAGATCTGGTGAATGCCGAAAATTTGCCGGACCGCCCATGATTTCCCGATTTCCACCGCGCGAACCCGCCCGAAAGCCCGGTTGCAGGCGCGCAAAAGGCACCATGCACGGCGAATCACATCGCGGTGACGCCTCTTGATTCGGGGGCGCCAGTGACGGTTCCGGGCGATTCCATGAATTCCCGAGCGGCCCGGCGCCCGCCGTCAGCCGAGCCCGGCGGCCACGAGATCGCGCGCCAGCCGGGCATAGGCGGCGGCGACGGGGCTTTCCGTCGCGGCGATGGGGGTGCCGGTATCGCCCGATCTGCGCACCTCGAGACTGAGCGGCAACTCCCCGAGAAACGGCAGCGCGAGCCGCTCGGCCTCCGCACGCACCCCGCCCTCGCCGAAGATGTGCTCCTCATGGCCGCATTTCGGGCAGATATAGGTGGACATGTTCTCGATCAGCCCGGCCACCGGCACGTTCATGGTCTCGAAGGCGCGCAGCGCCTTGCGCGCATCCAGCAGCGCCACATCCTGCGGCGTCGAGACGATCACCGCCCCGTCGATCGCGAATTTTTGCGTCAGGGTAAGCTGGATGTCACCGGTGCCCGGCGGCATGTCCACGATCAGCACGTCGAGCTCGCCCCATCGCACCTGGGTGAGCAGCTGTTGCAGCGCCCCCGTCAGCATCGCCCCGCGCCAGACAACCGCCTCGTCGCGCTCCTTCAGGATCAGCCCGATCGACATCATCGTGACCCCGTGCGCCGTGAGCGGCAGGATCACCTTACCATCGGGCGAGGACGGGCGCTCCGACAGCCCCATCATGCGCGGCTGCGAGGGACCGTAGATATCGGCATCGAGCAGCCCGACGCGCCGTCCCTGCGCCGCGAGCGCGACGGCGAGATTGGCGGAAACGGTGGATTTGCCCACCCCGCCCTTGCCCGAGGCGATCGCGACGATGCGCGCCACGCCCGGGATACGCGCCGGCGCACCCTGCGCGGCGGCGCGCTCCGCGCGCGGCTCGGAATGCGCCGTCAACAGCACATGCGCCTCGGAAACGCCGGGCAGACCGACCACGAGCTCCTCCGCGGCCCGGCGCACCCCCTCGAGAGCGCGGGCCTGCTCGGCATCCGGGGCCTCGATGATGAAGCGCACGACCCCGGATTCGATGGTGAGCGCGCGCAGCATGTCCTGCGACACCAGCGAGCCGCCCTCCGGCAACGCAAGCCCCTCGAGGGCCTTGAGCACATCACCCCTGCTGACCGCCATCGCCGCCTCCCGCCGCTTGCCGTACGCGGCATGCATAGCCGCGCACCCGCGCGCGGGTGCGTATGCCCGCTTGCGCATCCGTGCGGTGTGTATCTTCCGCCCGCGATGCGCGCAATACTGCACTACTGCGTTCAAAAATTATGCAGCCTCGCAATGCTTTTGCCGCATAGCAGCATTGCAGCATCGGGTCATTGTGCGAGCGCAGCACAAGGTTATATGCAGTGTCGAGACGCGACGACGAGCAGCAAGGAAGGAGTGACCTGATGGCCCTGGTGACGCACGACAACCCGAGCACGCGCGGCGCGGATGGCCGCGCTCCGGGCGTGATCGCGCGGCTGAGGGACTCCTGGTATCGCTGGCGCCTGTTCCATCGCACGCGGCGCGAACTACTCGCGCTGTCGGATCGGGAGCTCGAGGATCTCGACCTGTCGCGCGCAATGATCAGCCGGCTGGCGGCCGAAACCGCCTACGGCAAGTAGAACAAGGTTCAGAAGGCCCGACCTCCTCCCCGGGTTTTCTGTCTTCGGCGGCGACGCGTAACCTCCTCCCGCGCGTCGTCGCCCCCGAAATCCGGAGCCCTCGGGCTCCAGTGAATACGGCGGCCCTTCCTCCTCCCGGGTTCGCCGTTGCAGCGCCGGACCCTACCTCCTCCCGGGGGATGGCGCACAAGGACCGGGCCATGGCGTCCGGGCGCAGCTGGCCCTTCTCCTCCTCCCGGGGTCGGCTGCACGGAATGGGCGACGGCATCCACCTCCTCCCGGATGTCGTCGCCTTTTTCCGTTCAGGGATCAGAACGGCACGTCATCGGCGCGATCGGCCGCGACCACGAAGCGCGCCATGACCTTCTTGTCACCCGCCTTGTCGAAAGCGATGTCGAGCTTGTCGGCATCGACGGCGCGCACCGTCCCGTAGCCGAACTTGCGGTGAAACACCCGCGCGCCGGCGGCGAAAAGCTCCGTGGCCGCACCCTCGATGACCGGCGCCGATGCCGGCGCGCCCCCCGGCCGCGTGGCGCTGCGCGCCTGCAGACGGCGCCAGCCCGGCGAATTGTAGGCATCGGCCCGCGCCGCGCGCCCCTCGATGTCGCCGCCCATGCCCGCCGCGCCGAAGCCGCCGCCATAGAGCCCCGGCGGGGTGAGCACATCGACGTGATCGCCCGGAAGCTCATCGATAAAGCGCGAGGGCAGCTGCGACTGCCACTGCCCGTAGACCCGCCGGTTGGCCGCGAAGGAGACCGTGCAGACCCGCCCGGCCCGCGTGATGCCGACATAAGCAAGCCGGCGCTCTTCCTCGAGCCCGGTGAGCCCGCTTTCATCCATCGTGCGCTGCGAGGGAAACAGCCCGTCCTCCCAGCCCGGCAGGAAGACGACATCGAATTCGAGCCCCTTGGCGGCGTGCAGCGTCATGATCGAGACCTTCTCGGTGGCGTCCTCGGTCTCGTTGTCCATGATCAGCGCGACATGCTCGAGAAAACCCTGCAGATTGTCGAAACCCTCGAGTGCCTTGACGAGCTCCTTGAGATTCTCCAGCCGGCCCGGGGCGTCGGGGCTGGTATCGGCCTGCCACATCGCGGTGTAGCCCGATTCGTCGAGGATGCGCTCGGCGAGCTCGACGTGATTGTATCTCTCGGTTGCCGCCTCGCCGGCCCACCGTCCGAGGCCGTCGAGCAGCGCACCAAGCTCGCGCGCGCCCTTGCCGGTGATTCCGCCCGCCGCGATGAGCCGCCGCGCCCCCTCGACAAGCGGCACACCCTCGGCGCGCGCGGTGGTCTGGATCTTCTGCTGCGCCTTCTCGCCAAGGCCGCGCTTGGGGGTGTTGACGATCCGTTCAAACGCGAGGTCGTCCTCGGGGCTGACGACGAGGCGGAAATACGCCATCGCGTCGCGGATCTCCATGCGCTCGTAAAAGCGCGGCCCCCCGATGACGCGGTAGGGCAGCCCGATGGTCAGGAACCGGTCCTCGAAGGCGCGCATCTGGTGGCTCGCGCGCACGAGGATCGCCATGTCCTCGGGGCCGAACCGCTTGCCGAGCTGGAGATTCTCGATCTCCTCGCCGATCCAGCGCGCCTCTTCCTCTCCATCCCAGTGGCCGATCAGCCGCACCTTGTCGCCGCCCTCCTCGGCGGTCCAGAGCGTCTTGCCGAGCCGGCCCTCGTTGCCCGCGATGACCTGCCCCGCCGCGGCGAGGATATGCGGCGTCGAGCGATAGTTCTGCTCGAGCCGGACCACCTCGGCGCCGGGAAAATCCGTCTCGAAGCGCAGGATGTTGCCGACCTCGGCGCCGCGCCAGCCATAGATCGACTGATCGTCATCGCCCACGCAGCAGATGTTGCGATGTCCCGCCGCCAGCAGCCGAAGCCACATGTATTGCGCGACATTGGTGTCCTGATACTCGTCCACCAATATGAAGCGGAACCACCGCTGGTAGCGTTCGAGCACGTCCGGGTGCGCCTGCAGGATCGTGACGACATGCACCAGAAGATCGCCGAAATCGACGGCGTTGAGCGTACGCAGCCGCTCCTGATACGCCGCATAGAGCGTCGGCCCGTGGCCGCCGAACGCCTCGGCCTCGGCCGCCGGCAGGGTCTTCGGCGTTAAGGCGCGGTTCTTCCAGCCGTCGATGATCCCGGCGAGCACCCGCGCCGGCCAGCGCTTCTCGTCGAGATCCGAGGCCCGGATAAGCTGCTTGAGAAGGCGGATCTGGTCGTCCGAGTCGAGGATGGTGAAATTCGAGTCGAGGCCCACGAGCTCGGCATGCCGGCGCAGCAGCTTCACCCCGATCGCATGGAAGGTTCCCAGCCATGGCAGCCCCTCGACGGTGTGGCCCAGAAGCGTGCCCACGCGCTCCTTCATCTCGCGCGCGGCCTTGTTGGTGAAGGTGACGGCGAGCACCTCGTCGGGCCGCGCCCGCCCGGTGCCCAGCAGATGCGCGATCCGAGCCGTGAGCGCGCGGGTCTTGCCGGTCCCCGCCCCCGCGAGCATCAGCACCGGGCCGTCGAGCGTCTCCACCGCGCGGCGCTGCGCCGGGTTGAGCCCGTCGAGATAGGGTGCGGGGCGGGCCGCCATGGCGCGCGCAGAAAGGCTCGCCTGTGCGGCGGCCTCGAAGGCGTCGCTGTCGTCATGCTGCGTCATGGGGCCACTCTAGCCGCGACACCCCGCGAAGGAAAGCGCATGTTCGCCTTGCGTTCACA
>SLQD01000241.1 GCA_007131685.1 Paracoccaceae bacterium
AAGCGCGGGGTCGTCCTCGGCGGTGATGGCTGTCTCCAGCGCCGGAATCTTGACGGGGACGGTGCTGCGGCTGATCGCCTCAAGCGCGTCGCTGCGGCGTTCGGGGTCGGGGTCGGTCAGTTCGAACTGCACCGGTGCGCCGCCGACCTCGCGCCGGACGCCGGCATTGGGGCGTATCTGGTTGACCTCAAGGGTGCCGACAGTGGCGACCTCGGCGCCGGTGGCGATGTCGATCAGGATCAGGTCGCCATCCGGCGCGTCGCGGGTGCGAAAGAAGCGGCCGTCCTCGGGGCGCTCCACCACCTCGCGTTCCTGCCGGGCGCGCAGAAAGTCGGCGGTGCCCGGAGCCTCGGCGCTCATCAGCGGCTCCAGCACCTCCGGCACCGTCCGGCGCGAGAGGGGTCGGCCACCTGCTCCTGCACCGTCTGCGGACGTCCTGCAGCGGCGTGTCGGCTTGTGCCTGCGCGGGAAACGGGCGCAGGGCCAGGGCGAGAACGCAGGCAAGACACGCGGCCCGCGCCGCGACACGACAGAATCGGATCATCGGAGAATCAGCCCTCGGCCTCGGGGAATGGCCGCCGCGCGCCCGCGTGCCGCGGCGCAGGGCCAGTATTTCGAGATCAGCTGCCCGCAGCTTTCGGTCGCGGTGTCATACATGCCGCAGCCCAGCTCCTGCCAATCGCTCGTCAGGGTGTCGCTTTCCTCGGGGAAGCGCGACCACGCCTCGCCCATGACCTCTTCGATCTGGCTGATGATGTCGAACTGCCCATCCGTGCGGATCTCGCCGATCAGCACGGGTTTGGACAGGTGATGGTTGGGGTTCATCACCCCCGTGCCGCCCGTCAGCTTGGGGAGCTCCTGGCCCCACATCGCCTCGCGCACGGCATCGTTTCGGTGGTGCCGACTTACTCGACGGGGTTCACCCACATGTTGAAACCGATGTAATGCACCTCCATCGGGTCATTCGTCACGCGGGTGTCGTCGCCGATGAAATCGTGCCAGTCGGCAATGAAGGCTTCGTTCTCGGGCGTGTCCGCCGACATGAAGTAGTTCCGCGCCGCCATGCGCCCCGCCAGCCGCGAGGTGTCGAGGCCCGAGAGCTCCGCCTCGCCCACCGGGAACGCCACCACCGGCAGATCGAAACTGTCGATCCCCGGCGCGGCCAGCTCGGTATAAAAGCCCACATTGGCGTCGCCGTTGATGGTCGAGATCACGCCAACCTGCTTGCCGCCGGCGCCCATGGCGACCACGTCGGAGTCGATGGTCGCCCGGTCGGAATGGCCGAAGGGGGTGTCGTTGATGAAGATGTCGTCCGGATCGATCCCGGCGTCGATCAGATACCCTTCGAGTATGGCGTTCGTGGTACGCGGATGGACGTAGTCCGTTCCCAGCAGCGCGAAGCTTTCCACGCCCGGCTCCTCGAGAAAGTAGTCCACGGCGGGGATCGCCTGCGTGTTCGGGGCTGCGCCGCTTTAGAACACGTTTCGCGAGCTTTCCCGCCCCTCATTCTGGACCGGGTAGAACTGCAGCCCGTTGAGCGCCTCCAGCACCGGCAGGAGCGCCTTTCGGCTGACCGAGGTCCAGGCGCCGAAGATCACGTCCACCTCGTTCTCGGTCAGGAGCTGGCGTGTCAGTTCGGCGAAGAGCGGCCAGTCGGAGGCCGGATCGACAACCACGGCTTCCAGCTCGCAACCGAGGAGCCCGCCGTTCTCGTTCTGTCGCTCGACAAGCATCAGCATGACATCGCGCAGTGTCGTCTCCGAGATCGCCATGCTTCCCGACAGCGAATGCAGGACCCCGACCTGACTCGGGCAACCGGCGAGGGCGGGTCCGGCGGGCAGCAGGGCCGTCGCGGGGGCCGAGGCCAGCAGAGTCATCCTGTTCATGAGTGGCATGCTCCTGTGAATTGCCTGCATGCGGCTGATGAAAACGGGTTGCCCTGGAGCATTCGTCACTCATATGCTTCAGCGCAGCAGCTCGCTGTTGCCCATGTCCGAAGGTCGATCCGTGCCACGAATGCGCCGTCGAGCATGTTTGCGATCTTGCTATCAGCCCGCCGAGCGTCGCCCGCCGGCACGCACGACGCAAACCGGAGCGCCGTCCACCGGGGGCTCGTGCTGCGACGCCACTCCTTTGGCCGGACTCCCGGCGCATTTGCTCGAGACGTGAACAGGGTTTGCGCGGCCGCGCCGGATGTCGCGGCGGGGCGGCCGGTCGCCGTGCCACGCCCCGACCTCCGTCGCCCGGGGTCAGGGGCTGCCGCAATCGTCAGGTTCATCGGCCACGCGCAGGTCGAGGCGACGGAACGCGATGCGCAAGGCGCAAGTCACGGCGAAGGCGCGGGCAGACGCGGCGGCGCGGTATCTGGGGCACCCCCGGGTAATCCGGGTCGCCCCGATTTCTCCGACGAAAGCAGGTCCTTGCCATCCGACCGGTCATGTACGATGCGCCGACGCCACGGGCGCCGATGCTGCCTTCGCGCGATTGCGTCCGCGGCGATTCGTCCGGCCCTTCCGGTCGCGTGATCGGGCAAGGGTCTGTTTTCATGTCACAATGGGTGGAGCGAAAGCAAACGAAAATAAAGATTGACCAATGATGCACTAATTTGTCACCGTTTTGGTGTGGAGGGGCGCAATCATGCCGGCCGGGACCGCGACTCTGGACCTTTTCATCATCGGGGGCGGCATCAACGGGTGCGGGATCGCCCGTGACGCCGCGGGGCGCGGGCTGAGCGTCGCGCTGGCCGAGCGCGGGGATCTTGCGCAGGCGACCTCCTCGGCCTCGACGAAGCTGTTCCATGGCGGGCTGCGCTATCTGGAGTATTTCGAGTTCCGGCTGGTGCGCGAGGCGCTGGTGGAGCGCGAGACGCTGCTGCGCGCCATGCCACACATCGCCTGGCCGATGCGCTTCGTGCTGCCCTACCACCCGGACATGCGCTTCGACACCGACACGCCGACCTCGCGGCTCATGGCGCGAGTGATGCCGTGGATGCGCGGGCGCCGGCCGGCCTGGCTGATCCGGCTGGGACTGTTTCTCTACGACACGCTGGGCGGGCGGAAAATCCTGCCGGGCACGACGACGCTCGATCTGCGCCGCGACCCGGCGGGCGCGCCGCTGCAGGAGCGTTTCGAGCGCGCCTTCGAGTATTCCGATTGCTGGGTCGAGGATTCGCGGCTCGTGGTGCTCAATGCGCGCGACGCCGAGGCGCGCGGCGCGCGGATCATGACCCGCACGGAAGTCGTCTCGGCGCGGCGCGGCGACGGTGTCTGGCACATCACGCTGCGCGGGCCCGACGGCACCGAGACCACGGCCACCGCGCGCGGGCTGGTCAATGCCGGCGGGCCATGGGTCGGTGACATCATCGCCGGGCGGCTCAGCGTGACCTCGGCCGAGCGGGTCCGGCTGGTGCGCGGCTCGCACATCGTCACGCGCCGGCTGTTCGACCACGACAAGTGCTATTTCTTCCAGGGCACCGATGGGCGCATCATCTTCGCGATCCCCTACGAGACCGATTTCACCCTGATCGGCACCACCGACCAGGAGCATGAAGGCGCGCCGTCCGAGGCGGTCTGCACCGAGGCCGAGCAGGATTATCTGTGCGATCGGGTGAGCCGGTATTTCAAGGCGCCGGTCGCCCGCGACGACATCGTCTGGACATATTCGGGGGTGCGCCCGCTTTATGATGACGGGTCGAAGTCCGCGACGGCGGCAACGCGCGACTACGTGCTGTCGCTCGATGCGGACGGGCCGGTGCTGCTCAATGTCTTCGGCGGCAAGATCACGACCTATCGCCGGCTCGCCGAGGCCGCGCTGGCGCGGCTGGCGCCGCATTTTCCGTCCGCGGGCGGGGCGTGGACGGCCGGGGTTGCGCTGCCGGGCGGGGATTTTCCCGTCACCGGCGCCGAGACGCTGCGCGCCGAGGTGCAGGCGCAATACCCGTTCCTCGACGAGGCCTGGGCGCGGCGGCTGGTGCGCGCCTACGGGACCGAGGCGCGCGCGGTGCTGGGGCAGGCGACGCGCGCGCAGGATCTGGGGCGCGATTTCGGCGCCACCCTTACCGAGGCCGAGCTGCGCTGGCTGATGACTCGCGAATACGCCGCGCGCGCCGAGGATGTCGTCTGGCGGCGCTCGAAGCTCGGCCTGCGCCTGACCGGCGAGCAGATCGCCGAGATCGATGCATGGATGGCCGAGCCTGCCGCCGGGGCGGCTTCGGCGCAGGCGGGCGGGGACGGCCCGTGACACTGGAACGCCGCGCCGTCACCGGGGAGGCGACGGGGCACGGAGCGATAGCCACACGACATCGCTGACGCTGCAGCGGGGGGCGGTGAACCCTGCCCGGCGCCAATACCGCGGCGATGGGGCAGGGCCGCGTGACGCACTCCGCCCCGGAGATCGGCCGCGATCCCGGAGACATCACCGCGGCGCGCCTGCGCGCGGACCCGCCGATGACCTTCCCGCGCGCGCAGGGCGGGCGGCGCGATCCGCTCCGGCGAGGGCCAGTGCACCGCGCCGTGGCGGCGGTCAACGCGCTTGTCAGGGCCGCTGCGAAGTGGATAGTGGCGTGAGTCGGGCGACCCGAGGGGGTGAAGATGGGACGGCAGGACTTGAACCAACCGCTCGGAGCCAACGACATGCCGCGCTTCGGCGGGCATGTCAGCATGATGCGGCTGCCGGTGCGGGACGATGCCGCGGGGCTCGACGCCTGCTTCATCGGCATCCCGCTCGACATCGGCACCTCCAACCGGCCCGGAACCCGCCTCGGCCCGCGCCAGATCCGCGCCGAATCCTGCATGCTGCGGCCCTACAACATGGCCACCGGCGCCGCGCCGTTCGAGCATCTGCAGGTCGCCGATATCGGCGATGTGGCGATCAACACCTATGATCTGAAGAAGTCCGTCGACATCATCACCGGGCATTACGAAAAGATCCTGCAGCACGGCTGCGTGCCGCTCACGCTCGGGGGCGATCATACGCTGACATGGCCGGTCCTGCGGGCCATGGCGGCGCGGCACGGCCCCGTCGCGCTGATCCATGTCGACGCGCATGCGGATATCAACGACGCGATGTTCGGCGAAGCGGTGGCGCATGGCACGCCGTTCCGGCGCGCCTGGCAGGACGGGCTCTTGCAGAACGACAAGGTGTTCCAGATCGGGCTGCGCGGCACGGGGTATTCGCCCGAGGATTTCGACTGGGCGCGCGGCCAGGGCTGGACCGTCGTGCAGGCCGAGGAGTGCTGGCACAAATCCCTGGCGCCGCTCATCGCGGATATTCGCGAGCGGATCGGGGATGCGCCGGTCTATCTCTCCTTCGATATCGACAGCCTCGATCCCGCCTTCGCCCCCGGCACCGGCACCGTGGAGATCGGCGGGCTGACCACGATACAGGGGCTCGAGCTGGTGCGCGGCTGCGCCGGGCTGAACCTTGTCGGCGCCGACCTCGTCGAAGTGTCGCCGCCCTACGACACGACCGGCAACACCGCGCTGATCGGTGCAAATCTTCTCTACGAGATGCTTTGCGTGCTTCCCGGGGTGGCGCAGGCCGCCAAGACCGGGCCGGATGCGAAACGGTCGTGAGCAACAGCCGGGACGGGGGCGTCCGGGTCGCTTTCCAGCCGGTCCCGGCAGTGCCGGCTGGGGCCCATGACGGCCGTGGCGGCGATCCCGCGCGCATGACGGCCGGGGTTGCGCCATGAGCCCGGAGCACGCCGGCACCCGCCCCGTCGCGCTGATCACGGGTGCGGGCAGCGGCATCGGCGCGGCCACGGCACGGCATCTGGCGGGCCGGGGCTGCGATGTCGCCCTGATCTGGCAAAGCAGTGCGGAGGGCGCGCAGCGCGTTGCGGCCGATTGCCGGGCGCTCGGTGCCGCCGCGCTCGGCGTGCAGGCCGATGTCGCCGACGACGATCAGTGCCGCGGCGCCGTCGCGCAGGTGCTCGCCGAACTGGGGCAGCTCGACCACTTGATCAACAATGCCGGAACCACCCGCTTTGCCCCGGCGCGCGATCTCGAGGCGCTGACAGACGCGGATTTCGAGCAGCTCTTCTCGGTCAATGTCACGGGGGCCTACCGCATGGTGCGGGCGGCCGCGCCCGCGCTTGCACAGGCGCGGGGATCGGTCGTGAACCTGTCGTCGCATTCCGGATTCTCGGGGCTGGGCTCGTCCACCGCCTATGCCGCGACCAAGGGGGCGCTGAACACGCTGACCCTGTCGCTGGCGCGGGCGCTGGCGCCGGAGATCCGGGTCAACGCGGTCTGTCCCGGCTTCGTCGACACCGACTGGATGGCGCCGGTGATGGACGCCGAGGCCCTCGACGCCTTCAAGGCGCGCAGCGCCGCGGCCGCGCCGCTGGGCCGGATCGTGACGCCCTGCGACGTGGCCGAGGCCGTGGGCTGGCTGGCGCTGGGCGGCCCGGCCATCACCGGGCAGTTGCTGGTGGTCGATGCCGGAACGCATCTCGCGGTGGCGAGCCCGCTCTGACGGGGCGGGCGCCCGGCGGCCGTGCGCCATCCGCGCCCCTCGGCCGCCCACGGAAAGCTGGGGCGCGGTACGAGCAGGCGGGTCGGGTCGTAGCCCGACGTGCTCTTGCGCGCCCGCCCGCCGGTGCGGATCACGCTGCCATCGGCCATCACCGCCTCCAGCCCGATGACCCCCTGGTGCATCGTGCCGTAGCGCGGCGTGGTCGACCCGGCCGCACCCGTCGCCGCCATCCCCCCGATCGATGCATCGGCCCCCGGATCGACGGGCAGGAACAGCCCGGTCTCGCGCAGCGCCGCATCGAGTTGCAGCCGCGTGACCCCGGCCTCGACATGGGCATCCATATCGGCGCCGTTCACCTCTAGAATGCGGTTCAACCGCTGGCTGCCCATTGAAATGCCGCCGCGCTCCGCCAGAACCCCTCCTTCCTGCCCCGATCCCGTGCCGTAGGGGATGACCGGCACGCGATGCCGTGCGCAGATCCGGATGCCCTCGGCGGCTGCGTCGGTCGAGCCGGGCAGGAAGACCGCATCGGGCGGCGGCGCGGCATGGCGGCTCTCGTCGCGCCCGTCCTGGGCGCGCAGGCTTTCCCCGGCGAAGACGGCGTCTGGAAAGCGCCCGGCAAGCGCGGCGATCAGCGCCGCGGGATCGGGGCGCGGCACCTGCGTCAGGCCCGCTTCGCGGCGGCGCTGGCCTCGGCCGTGATGCACAGAAGCTCGAACATCAGGTTCGCGGCGGTAACCTGGGTGATGCCGGTCGGGTCGTAGCACGGCGCCACCTCGCAGATATCGGACCCCACCACATCGACCCCGCGCAGCGCGCGCAGCAGCACCTGCACGTCGCGCGGGGTCAGCCCGCCGATCTCGGGCACCGGCGTGCCGGGGCAGAAGGACGGGTCGAGCCCGTCGATATCGACGGTGACATAGGTCGCCCCGGTGCCCAGCACCCGCGTCATGCGCTCGACCGCCGCATCGCGGCCCATTTCCTCGAAATCGTCGTAGGTGATGACGGTAAAGCCCATCTGCTGACCCATGGCGATGTCGTCGGGGCCGAAGCGCGACCCGCGCAGGCCGAGCTGGACCACCCGGGCGGGGTCGATCAGCTCCTCCTCGACGGCGCGGCGCATGAAGGTCGCGTGGTTGATCCGGGTGCCGCACAGCGTGTCGAAGGTGTCCGGGTGGCTGTCGATCT
>SLQD01000034.1 GCA_007131685.1 Paracoccaceae bacterium
ACCGAGGGGGTGGGCGCGCTCGTGGATGCCGACATGACCGAGGCCTCGGCACGGCTGCAGGCGCTGCAGGTGCAGGAGCAGCTCGCCACGCAGTCGCTCGGCATCGCCAACCAGCAGCCGCAGAACCTGCTCAGCCTGTTCGGCTGACGCGGCGAGGGCGGGGGTGCTGCGCGCGCCCCCGCCTGACCGGCGCGCCTCGGCCGCCTGCCCGAACGGTTTTCCCACCAACCGGAAGGACACTTCGTGAACGCCCTGCACCAAGCCCGCACAGCCTATGCCAACCCCGCCGCGATCACCGCGAATGCGCGCTCCGGCGAATACAAGGTCCTCGCCCGCGTGACGCAGAAGCTGCGCGCCGCGTCCCGACCCGATGCGCCCTTCGCCGAACGCGCCGAGGCGCTGCACGACAATCGCCGCCTTTGGCTGCGCGTCGCGCGCCTCGTCGCCGATGACGAGAACCGCTTCGCGCCCGAGCTGCGCCAACGGCTGTTCTTTCTCGCCGAATTCTCTCTCGCGCAGACCAGCAAGGCGCTCGACGGCGACGCCGACACCGAAGCGCTCATCGAGATCAACACCGCCGTGATGCGCGGCCTGCGCGGGGACGCGGCGCAATGAGCGGCCTCGTGCTCAAGCTCGGGCCCAAGGAGCGCGTGCTCATCAATGGCGCCGTGATCGAGAACGGCGACCGGCGCACGCGCGTCTCGGTCGTCACGCCCGATGCGCGCATCCTGCGCCTGCGCGATGCGATCCATCCCGAGGAGGCGACCACCCCGGTGCGTCGGATCTGCTATCACGCGCAGCTCGTCCTGTCGGGCGACATGGCCGCCGAGGAGGCGCGCCAGCACCTGCTGCGCGGCATCGAGCAGCTCAGCCAGGTCTTCACCGATCCCGACAGCCGCCGCCAGCTCGCCGCCGCCACGCAGGCCGTCGTCAGCGGCGCCCATTACGAGGCGCTCAAGGCGCTGCGCAATCTCCTGCCCCGGGAGGAGCGGCTCATGGACGCGCAACCGTCATGAGCTTTCAGCCCATCGTCCCCATGAGCGGCCCCGGCGGCTGGGCCTTTCTGGAACGCACGCGCGACGATCAACAGGCGCATTTCGACCGCGCTCCGATGAGCGAGCGCGCCACCGACTATTTCCGCGAGAACATCGGCTCGGTTCAGAGCGCCGCGGACCTTGTCGAGGATCGGCGCCTGCTCGAGGTCGCGCTCGGCGCCTTCGGGCTGCAGGACGACATCAACAGCAGCTTCCTGATCAACCAGGTCCTCGAGGAGGGCGCCGAGGATCCCGAGGCGCTGGCCAACCGGCTCAACGATCGGCGCTACGTGGAACTCGCCGAAGCGTTCGGGTTCGCTGCACCCGACGGCCCGATGACGTCCGATGCGGGTTTCGCCGACCGGGTCATCGAGGGGTATCAGCGGCGCGGTTTCGAAACGGCTGTGCGGCAACAGGACCCGGCGATGGGCAGCGCACTTGCGGCGCAACGCGCGGTGCCCGAACTCGCCGCGGAGGAGGGCCGCGAGTCCACCAAGTGGCTGTCGATCATGGGGCAGCCGCAGCTGCGCGAGGTCATGGAGAAGGGGCTGGGCCTGCCTTCGCAGATCGGCGCGCTCGATCTCGATCAGCAGCTCGATCGCTTCCAGGCTGCGGCGCAGCGCACTTTCGGAGATGACAGCATCGCGCAGTTTGCAGACCCGGAGCGGCTCGACGAGCTGATGCGCCGCTACACCGCCCGCGCTCAGCTCGAGGCCGGCCCCGCGCCCGGCACGCCGGGCAGTTCCGCGCTCCAGCTTCTCCAGATGAACCAGCCCGGTGCCGGGCTCGGGGGGCTGCCGGGACTGCTCCGCGGCTGAGCCAGGGCGCTCGCGCGCCCGCGCTGATCAGCCTGCGGGCGACAGGCAGGCCTTCAGACGCGCGAAGCTTGCTTCGGCATCGGCCTCCTCCCCCTCGGCGAGGAAGGCATCGAGCGCGGGCCATGTCGCGATGGCCGCATCGGTCGTCGCGTCGCTGCCATGGGCATAGAGGCCGGCCTGGATCATCGGTTCCGCCTTGTCATAAGCGGCGATCATCCGCCGCGCCTCGGCGATCAGGGCGTTCTCCTCCGCGCTCGCCGCATCCGGCAGGCTTCGCGAGACCGAGCGCAGAATGTCGATCGCGGGGAAGCGCCCGCGCTCCGCGATGGCCCGGTCGAGCACCACATGCCCGTCGAGCACTCCGCGCAGTGTGTCGGCGATGGGCTCGTCCATGTCCGATCCGGCAACAAGAACCGAGAAGACCGCGGTGATGTCGCCGGCCCCGTCAGGGCCGGGCCCGGCGCGTTCGGCGAGCGACATGATCATATGCGAAGTCGAGGGCGGGAAGCCGCGCAGGCTCGGCGCTTCGTCGGCGGCAAGGGCCACCTCGCGATGGGCTTCGGCGAAGCGGGTCACCGAGTCGGCCAGCAGCAGCACCTGAAGGCCGAGATCGCGGAAATATTCCGCGACGGTCATTGCCGACCATGCCGCACGCCGACGCACCAGAGGCGATTGATCGGACGTTGCCGCAACGACGACTGCCCGACTCATTCCCTCGGGCCCCAGAACCGAGTCGACGAATTCGCGCAATTCGCGCCCGCGCTCTCCGATCAGGGCAATCACGACGACATCGGCATGGACACGCCGCGTGAACTGCGCCAGCAGCGTCGACTTGCCGACGCCCGATCCGGCGAACAGCCCGAGACGCTGCCCCTGCACCACTGGCAGGAGCGTATTGAAGGCGGCCATCCCGGTTTCAAGCCGCGGACCGAGCGGTTTGCGCGCCGCCGCATTCGGTGCGCGGGCGCGCAGTTCGCGCTGCGCGGTGCCCCTCGCCAGCGGTCGGCCATCGAGCGGTGCGCCGAACGGATCGATCACCCGGCCGATCCAGCTGGTGGCGGGCGCGATCCCCTTTCTCGCCAGTATCTCGACGGCATCGCCGATGCCGAGGCCCTCGCCGGGCTCATCGGTGAGGACGGTCACGGTGTCTTGCGACAGCGACAGGATTTCGCCCGAAAGCGCGCCGTCGCCGTGGCGTCGGATGCGCACCCTGTCGCCGAGCCGCGCCACGTCGTTCAACCCGCGGACGACAACCGTGCCGCGTGCGGTCGCGACCACCCGGCCGAGCCGAATGACCGTCCGGATATCGGCGATGTCCGCCACCATGGCATCGAGCTCATGCATGAAATGTTCTCCCCTTGGTCAATTACCGTTTCTAAACGAATCGCGCTTAAGCAAGGGTGTAGACCGGCCGAGGGAGAATCCCGAGTGTTCGAAAATTTCGAGATATTCCAGATGTCGCAGGCCATGGCCCGCCATGCTGCGAATTGGCAGGGCGCGATTTCCCGCAATATCGCGCATGCGGATACCCCCGGTTATCGCGCTGTCGAGGCCCGCCCCTTCGCCGAGGTCTACGAGACACCCCCGAATACCGCCATGCGCGCCGAACGCCCCGGTCACGTCGCAGCGGCGGAGTCCCTCGGGCCCGCACTCCGCACCGCGCCGGCCGACATGCTCAGCCCGAACGGCAACTCCGTTTCGGTGGAGCGCGAAATGACCCACGCAGCGAGTGCCCGCCATCAGCACGACATGGCGCTCAGCATATATCGCAGTGCGACCGGTATCTGGCGCACCGGCCTCGGGCGCTGAAGGAGGCAGTCATGAGCGATCTGATCAAGACCCTCGGGCTGTCCGCCTCCGGCATGCAGGCGCAGGCTACACGCCTGCGCCATGTCGCCGAGAACATCTCGAACGCGGACACCCCGGGATACCGTCGCAAGACCGTGCCGTTCGAGCAGGTGGCGGCGTCCCAGTCGAGCCGCGCCGAGCAAGTCCGGGTGGGCCGCGTGCAGCTCGATCCGACCGAGCTTCGCAGGGTGAACGATCCCGGACATCCGCTGGCTGACGAGACGGGTCACTACGATGGCTCGAACGTCGACATGGTGATCGAGCTGGCTGATTCCCGCCAGGCCCAGCGCAGCTACGAGGCGAACTTGAAGATGTTCGACCAGGCGCGGCAGATGTCGTCCGCACTGCTCGATCTTCTCAAGCGCTGAAACCGACGGAGAACGATGCGATGATCGAGTTCCAGGCCGCCCACGCGGCGCAGAATTATTCGAGTGCCCGCCCGGCCACTGCGCCGGAACCACAGCGTCCGGACGGACCGGGCGCCGACTTTGCCCAGGCAGCGTCGGGCCTTTCGGAGACAATCCATCGCGGTGAGGCGACAGCGCAGGCGGCAATGGTGGATGGAGCGGATCCCCATGCTCTCGTGCAGGCTCTTGCCGAGACCGAGCTTGCCGTCGAGACGGCCGTCACGATGCGCGACAGGGTCGTCGAAGCGTATCAGGAAATCCTGCGGATGCCGGTCTAGCGCGATGAGTGAGGAGGTGCTCTTCGATGTGATGCGGCGGGGTCTCTGGGTTGCGGTCATCATCTCGGCTCCGATCCTGATCGTTGCACTTCTGACCGGGCTCGCCGTCGGCCTCTTTCAGGCGCTCACCTCGGTGCAGGAAATGACACTGACCTTCGTTCCCAAGCTCGCCGCCATCGTCGCGGTCTTCTGGGTGACGATGTCCTTCATGACGAAAACACTGGTGGATTTCTTTGGCGATGGAATTCTGCCGATGATCGCGGGAAGCTGATCAATGGATAATGCCACCTTCACGACACTGACCCGACAATCCGGGTTGATGCAGGAAATGCAGGCCGTCGCGAACAATATCGCGAATGCCTCGACGACGGGGTACAGAAAGGAAGGGATCATCTTTTCTGAACATGTGGAGCGGCTCGGCGATGATGCACCCTCGCTCTCGATGGCAAGGGCGGCGGGCCGCGTTACGAGTCCCGAGCAGGGAGCAATGGTGCGCACCGGCGGGACCTTCGACATCGCCATCCAGGGGGACGGGTTCTTCGTCCTCGAGACGGAGGCGGGTGAACGGCTCACCCGAGCCGGCAGCTTCACCCCCGACGCGGCGGGCGAACTCGTCGATCCTCAGGGAAACCGGCTTCTCGACGCCGGGGGCGCGCCGATCTTCGTTCCTCCGCAGGCGGGCGACGTCGTGGTCGGCGCAGACGGCACGCTGTCGGCAGATGGTTTTCCGATCGCACAGATCGGCATTGCGGTGCCGGCGCAGGGCACGCAGGTCACACGCGAAGCCGGTGTGCGCTTTGCGCCGGACGGGCCGATCGAGCCGCTGCCGGATGCAACCGTCAAGCAGGGCTATCTCGAAGATGCCAACGTCGATCCCGTCGCCGAGATCGCCCGCATGATCGAGGTCCAGCGCGCTTACGAGTTGGGCCAGAAATTCCTTGAGCGCGAGGATGAGCGCGTCCGCGGCGTGATTCAAACGCTGGGACGCTAGCACGGAGAGACTGGATGCAAGCCCTACAGATCGCCGCGACCGGGATGAACGCGCAGCAGACGCGCGTCGACACCGTCTCGAACAATCTCGCCAATATGAGCACCACGGCTTACAACGCACGGCGCGCGGAGTTTGCCGACCTTCATTACGAGCAGAAGCAGGCCCCGGGCACCATAAACGCGGCTGACGGAACGGTGATACCGACCGGCGTCCAGCTCGGCATGGGCACGCAGGCATCGGCTGTGGGCGTCAACCTTCAGCAAGGCGCATTGACCGAGACGCGAGCCGATCTCGATATCGCGATCGAAGGGGCGGGATACCTCGAGGTCGAACTGCCCGCCGGACTGCCGGCCTATACGCGCGACGGAGGCCTTCATCGCTCCGCCGACGGCGCGATCGTGACTGCTGACGGCTACGAGGTCATGCCCGGAATCGTGATCCCCGACGACGCTCTCAGCTTATCGATCGGCGCTGATGGGGAGGTGTTCGCCTATTTTGACGACGAGGTGGAGCCGGAATTCCTCGGTCAGATCACATTGGCGGCCTTCGCGAACGAGAAGGGCCTTCAGGCGCGCGGCTCGAATCTCTTCATCGAGACCGCAGCCTCCGGGCCGGCGCTGATCGGCGCACCCGGGCAGGATGGCCTCGGCACCCTGCGCCAAGGATATCTCGAGGACAGCTCCGTTGATTCGGTCGCCGAGGTCACCGAACTCATCAAGGCGCAGCGCGGCTATGAGCTCAATGCGAAGGTGATTACGGCGGCCGACCAGATGCTCGCCGCGACCACGCAGGTGCGATGATGCGGGTTGTGCTGGCGTTTCTGGTCGCTGCAGCTCTTCCCACCGGCGGCCTGGCGGATGCGCTTGTCGCAGCGCACACGATCCGGGTCGGGCAGCTTATCGGCCCCGAGGATGTCGTGCGCAGTGACACGGTCCTGCCCGGGGCTCTGCTCGAGCCCGCGGACGCGGTGGGAATGGAGGCACGAGTGGTAATCTATGCGGGTCGCGCAATCCGCGCATCCGATCTTGGTGCGCCAGCCCTTGTCGAGCGCAACGAAACCGTCGTGCTGTCCTACCGCCAGAACGGGGTGTCGATCGCTGCCGAAGGACGGGCGCTCGCACGCGGGGGCGCGGGTGACACGATCCGGATCCTGACGGGCGCGCGGAAAACCGTAACCGGCGTCGTCGCCTCGGACGGAACTGTCGAGATCGGCGGGCGCAATCGTGCGGCTGCGAATTGAAGGAGACCTTCCAGATGAAACCTGCACGCGCGCCGCGATCCATCCTGATCCTGGGTCTTGCTATCGCCCTGTCCGCATGTTCCGGGCTCGACGAGATCGGACGTGCCCCTGAGTTCAATCCGCTCGATGGCAGCCATGAGCACAGCGCGATGTATTCGATGCCCATGCCTGAGCACACGGAACGTGGAGAAGACCGCGGGTCACTCTGGGCCTCGAGTCAGCAGTCGCTTCTGGGGGATCGCCGGGCGGCGCGGCGCGGCGACATCCTTACCGTCGTGATCGAGATCGATGACAGTGCGGAAATGTCCAACTCCTCGAACTCGTCGCGTGACGGATCGGTATCCTCGGGCGTGTCGGATCTCTTGGGTGTTCCGCAGCGCGTGGATAACCGGCTGCCCGATGGAGCCAGTACGGCCAATGCCGTTGGCTTGGGCGGCAGTTCCGACTTTCGTGGCGACGGCTCGGTGCGGCGCAACGAGCAACTCACGCTGCGGCTCGCAACAACCGTAGTCGAGCGGCTTCCCAACAACGTCATGAAAATCGAGGGTTCGCAGCAGATCCGTGTCAATACCGAACTGCGCGATCTGCTGATCAGCGGGTACGTTCGACCCCAGGACATCTCGCGGCGCAACGAGATCACTTATGACAAGATCGCGGGTGCACGGATCTCCTATGGCGGGCGCGGCCTCGTTTCCGACGCGCAACAGCCGCGGTGGGGCCAGGAACTCGCGGATAAACTCGTGCCGTTCTGAGGGGAACCATGGGCAAGCTTCTGCCGTTTCTGCTGGCCATTGCCGGACTGTGTGCCGGAGTCGGAGCCGGATATTCGCTCAAGCCCGAGGCTGCCGAGGAATCGGCGAGCGATGCTGAAGTCGACATGAAGGGGGACCCCGGGCGTGAGCCGGATGCGTCGGCGCGCGAGAGTGGTGGCAGCTATTTCGAGATTGCGAACCAGTTCGTCGTCCCGGTGATCAAGGATGAGCGGGTCGACGGAATGGTGATACTGTCAATCACCCTCGACATTTCGTCCGCGCAGATGGATACGGCGCGCCGTCTTGAGCCGCGCCTGCGCGATGCCTTGTTGCGCGTCCTTTTCGACCATGCGAACGCCGGCGGGTTCGATGGCCGCTTCACCGAAACGTCTCGGGTCAGGACTCTGCGGGACGCCTTGGTGGAGGCCGCGCGCGGGGTTGCCGGACCCGACGTCGCGGATGTGCTCATCCTCGACCTTGCGCGACAGGATATCTGACCGGCGCCCTCGAACCCTTCGGGTCATGCCTGTCCGAGCGGCTGCGCGCGCAAGACCGTGATCCAGGTATCTCCATAGCGCCGCTGCTCGATCCCGGCAAAGCCTCCCGGGGCAGATTGCGGCGCCTGCTCCTCCCAGATGATCAGCGCGGAGTCGGCGATCCATCCCTGCCGGCGCGCCATAATGAGCGCGCGCGTCCCAAGGTCGCGCCCGTATGGCGGATCAAGGAAGACGAGGCGCGCCGGCTCAGATGAGTTCTTCTGCAATCGCGTGGCGTCAGCAGGTAAGATATCGGCCCGGTCGCCGGCGCCGAGACGATCAATGTTCCGACTCAACAGCGCGCGTGCCGCGCGACCGCTCTCGACGAAGACGCATTGTGCGGCGCCGCGTGAGAGCGCCTCGAGCCCCAGCGCCCCGGTGCCCGCGAAAAGATCGAGTATGCGCGCTGCAGAAACCGGGTCACCATGGCGACCACCGGCGAGCAGATTGAACACGCTTTCCCGAACCCTGTCGGCAGTCGGGCGCAACCCGGAGGTGCGCCGCGGTTCTGCCAGCGCGCGACCGCGCCATTCGCCGCCCACGATCCGCATCGACGCGCCTAGCCCAACAGCTGCTTCAGATCGGTATCGGAAGCAGCCACCGCCTCCGGTTCGGGGCTGCGCCCCGCCTGCAAGAGTCGCTTGCCCACCATATAGGCTCGCGGCGCGTTGATTGCATCGACCGCCAGCAATCGCGCCCCTGAAAAATACCAGTGCGACCGCGCCTCGTCGCCGTCCACGCGGGTGGCGATCCGGTCGTGCCCGGAGCCGAGACCGGCGATCTGCAGCCGCGTGTGATACTGGTCCGACCAGAACCACGGGACCGGCGCGTAATCGTATCCCTCCCCGAGCATGTCCGCGGCGACGCATTCGGCCTGATCAACGGCATTCTGGACACTCTCGAGTCGGATGCGGTCGCTGCGATACGGAAAGGATGCGCAGTCGCCGGCCGCCCAGACCCCTGGGACGGAGCTGCGCCCCCGTTCATCGATCGCAATCCCGTTCTCGATGGCGAGGCCCGCTTCCCGCGCGAGCCGGGTCCGCGGTTCGATGCCGATTCCAACGATTACCAGATCCGCCGGGAGATGCGTCCCGTCGGAGAGCTCGGCGCCGTCGACACGCGCCGAACCCGTCAGCCGCACAAGCTTCACGCCCTCGCGAATATCGACCCCGTTGCGCTGATGCAGCGCGCGAAACCAATCCGCCGTTTCGTCGCAGGCCACGCGCTGCAGGATCCGATCGGCCGCCTCGAGAACGGTCACCTCGAGACCGCACCCCGCGGCAACCGCGGCAGCCTCCAGCCCGATATAGCCGCCGCCGACAACGATGAGCTGGCGGCCGGGCCGCAATTCGGGCCGCAGCGCATCGGCGTCCGCGATGCTGCGCAGGCAGTAGACCCCGGCGCGCGCGCCACCGATTTCCGCCGGAAGGGCCCGGGCTCGGGCACCGGTCGTCAGCGCGAGCCTTTCATAAGGCAGGGTTTCGCTCCCGACGGCGATCCGTTGTGCGGCGGTGTCGATGGCGTGCACCGAGGTATCCGTCACGAGCCGTATGTCGTTGTCAGCGTAGAAGGCCTCGGGGCGAAGATAGAGCCGCTCGACGGGCATTTCACCCGTGAGATATGCCTTCGAGAGCGGCGGGCGCTGATAGGGCGGGGCGGGTTCCGAACCGAGCAGCGTGATCGGGCCCGAATGCCCCAGTGCTCGCAACTTCGCCACGAGCGCCGCGCCGGCCTGCCCCGCCCCAACCACGACAATTCCCGCCATAACACGCTCCGCTCTGGTCAATCCTCAGGTCAGGGATATCTACCGCAAGCGAGCGAAAACAAGGAGGCACGCATCAACATGTCCATCTCACAGGGTGACCGGCTCCCCGACGCGACATTCCTGCGTGTGGGGCCGGAGGGGCCCGAGCAGGTGCCGCTGTCGGATCTCACCAGCGGCCGCAAGGTGATCATATTCGCCGTGCCGGCCGCGTTCAGCAGCACCTGCAGCGCCCAGCACATCCCGAGCTATATCCGTACCCGCGCCGCCCTTGCCGAGCGCGGGGTCGACGACGTGATATGCGTATCGGTGAATGATCCCTTCGTCATGAAGGCATGGGCCGAGGCGAGCGGTGCCGAGGCGGCCGGGATCACGCTTGTCGCGGATGCGGACGGGGCCTTCACCACCGCGATGGGGCGCAACTTCGACGCGCCTCCGGTGGGTTTCTACGGCCGATCCGAGCGCTATGCCATGGTTGTCGAAGACGGGATCGTGCGCGCCCTCGAGGTCGAGGAGAACCCCGGTGTGGCCGAGGTGTCCTCGGGCGAGGCAATCCTTAAGAAGGTCTGACACCGGGGCGGCGCCCGGCCGGGCGCCGCCCTTCGTTATTCGAGTGCGTCCATCCTGCGGGCGAGGCGTATGTCGAGCTCGGTCAGGCCGCCCGCATCATGGGTCGACAGTGTCACCTCTACGGTCTTGAAGACATTGAACCATTCGGGGTGGTGGTCGAGCTTTTCGGCCCACAGGGCGGCGCGGCTCATCCAGCCGAAGGCCTCCACGAAACTGGCGAACTCGAACCGCTTGGTGATCGCGTCGCGCCCATCGACTTCACGCCATCCGGTGGCCTTCAGGTCGTCCAGAGCTTGCTTGCGCGCGTCGTCGTCGAGCTTGTGAGTCATTTTTCCTCCTTGCCGCTGCGCCGAAACGGGCCGAGAGCCGTCAGGACTTCGATCTCCTCGCCCGTCGCGAACCTCTCCGCTTCAAGGTAGCGTTCGACCGCCGTGCGGAAACCCGCATCGGCGAACCAGTGCAGGGAGTGAACGGGCCGGGGAAGGTAGCCGCGCGCAAGCTTGTGCTCCCCCTGTGCACCAGCCTCGACCCGACCGAGCCCCTGCTCGATCGCGAATTCCACCGCCTGATGGTAGCACACCTCGAAATGCAGGCACGGGTGATCCTCAAGACAGCCCCAATACCGCCCGAAAAGCCCGTCGCGGCCGATGAAATTCAGCGCGCCGGCGATCCAGTGCCCGTCGCGCTCAGCGAGAATCAGCAGTACATCGTCGCGCAGGGTGGCGTGGGCCTGTTCGAAGAAAGCGCGCGTGAGATAGGGCGTACCCCATTTGCGCGCGCCGGTGTCGAGATAGAAGCGCCACATCGCGTCCCAGTGCTCGGCGCGGATTTCTTCGCCGGTCAGGCGGTGTATCCGGCCGCCGAAGCCCTGAGCCGTTGCGCGTTCCTTGCGCGTGTTCTTGCGCTTGCGCGAGGAGAGCGCGCCGAGGAAATCGTCGAAATCGCGGTAGCGGTGATTGATCCAGTGATATTGCTGCGTGACCCGGGGCAGGAAGCCCGCCGCGCGCCCCGCCTCGGCCTCGTCTTCGGTGCAGAATGTCACATGCGCGGAGGACAGCCGGTTGCCGCCCGCGATCTTCGCGAGCCCTTCGAGCAGCGCCGCGCGCCCGGTCTGCGCATGTTCCGGTCGCGCCAGGAGCCTGCGCCCGGTCACCGGGGTGAATGGCACCGCCACCTGGAGCTTCGGGTAGTAGCGCCCGCCTGCGCGCTCATAGGCATCGGCAAAGGCGAAGTCGAATATGTATTCGCCGTGGCTGTGGCTCTTGAGATAGAGCGGCGAGACCGCCAGGATCTCGCCCGCTTCGCGAGCGACGAGGTGGCGCGGCTGCCAACCGGTGCCCGGCCCGACCGACCCCGACTCCTCTAGGGCGGCGAGAAACCGGTGCGTGGTGAAAGGATCGTCGGGACGCCCGCCATCCGCTGTCTCGGGCGCCGCGCAGCGATCCCATGCCCGCGGATCGAGCGCACCGACGCCGTCCGATAGACCGATCTCGATGGAAGTGCCGGTCATCTGCCCCGATCGCTGGTGCTTACTGCGTTGCCTGAGGTGGCGCGTCGATCCCCGCGGTCAAGGGCGGACGGTAACCCTCGAAGGTGATATTGTCCGCGCCCTTACGCGCCTTGATCTCCATGTCAGCGGACCGCACCGTCCAGCACAGTACGGGCCAGCCCGCCTCGCGGAGCTCGCGCACGCGCGGCCGGTCGAGATCGGCCGCGTCATGGGAGATGAAGCTCGCTTCGACGCGGTCGAAGGCGCGGATTTCGCGCAGGGCGCGGCGGTCCTGCGCGCCGAGACCGGGAGTGTGGCATTCGTCGAAACGGCCGGTCACGAGCCCGCGCGCGAGGCGCGGCGCCGCGCGCGCCATCTCTGCCATCGCACCCGGCGCAAAGGACATCACGGCGGCGGGCCCGGGATATCCTTCCAGCGCCCCCGCCACCGCGCGTTCGAGCGGGCCGAATCCCGGACCGCCTTCGATGCTCTGGTCCTTGATCTCGATGAGGACCGGCGTGCGTCCGTCGACGAGTTCGAGCGCGCGCGCGAGCCGCGGGATCGGATCGGCGCTTCCGGCGAGGTCGATCCGCTCGAGTTCCGACACCGCGCGCGCGCGCACGGCACCCGTCTGCGCCGTCATCCGGTCAAGGTCGCGATCATGAAACACCATCGCTTCATCATCCGCGGATAGCTGGACATCGATCTCGATCCCGTAGCCGGCCGTGATCGCCGCCGCGATCGCCGCGAGGCTGTTCTCAGGGATTCCAGCCTGCGAGTCGTGCAGCGCTCGATGCGCGATCGGGGTGGTCAGGAACGCGGCGGGCAGGGCGGGGCGCGTCATTTGATCCGGAAAATGCCCTCGATCTCGACGGCGACCCCCATGGGCAGCGCCGCCACGCCCACCGCGGAACGGGCATGCGGCGCCGCCGGGCCGAGGGCGTCGGCGAGGAAGTCGGAGGCGCCATTCACGACCCTGGGCTGGTCGACGAAGTCGGCGCTCGAGTTGACGAAGGCAGTCAGCTTGACGACCTGTTCGAGGCGATCGAGGTCGCCGTCACAAGCCGCGCGCAGTTGTGCCAGCAGGCTGATGGCACAGGCGCGCGCAGCGCCGGCGCCCTCCTCGATGCCGAGTTGATCCCCGAGGCGCCCGGTGATGAGCCCGTCGGCATCCTGGCTCACCTGACCCGAGACATGGACCAGATTGCCGCTGATGACATAGGGCACGTAATTCGCCGCCGGGGCCGGGGCTTGCGGCAGCGTCACGCCGAGCTCGGCCAGCCGGGTTTCGATCTTTCCGCTCATCTCGGATCTCCTCACGTGGTTCAGCCCGAGCCTAATGCGCATCCTGACGGGTTGAAACCTCGGAATCACCCGTGTTGCAAGGCACGGGTGAGATAGCGCGACACCGGGCCGAACAGATAGGCGAGCGGGGTTCGCGCCTCGGTCCGGATCCGCGCTTCGGCGTGCATCCCCGGCTTGAGTTCGCGGCCGTCAAGCTTGTCGAGTTCTTGCGCGGGGATGGCTATCTCTACGAGGTAATGGCGCGCGCCCGTCGCGCTGTCGGTGAGCGCATCCGGCGAAATCGTCGTGACCGCGCCGTCGACGAGCTGCACATCACGTCTGCCGAACGCGGCGAAATGCAGCGCCGCGTGCTGGTCGACATGCAGCTGATCGATGTCGTCGGGCGCGATGCGCGCGCGGACGATGAGCGGGCGGTCCAGCGGAACGATGCTCGCCATGGTCTCGGATGGTTTGAAGACGCGGCTTTCGGAGGCCGCGCTGATTTCATGCACGATGCCGTCCACCGGCGCGCGCAGTGTCTTGCGCTCGATGCGACGATGCAGCTCCGCGCGCTGACCGACGAGGTCGGCCAGCTGCGGACGCAAGGTGTCGAGCGTCTCGTAAGCGGCCTCGATGCGTCGCTCGCTCATCAGCCGGGATTCGGACTCGAACTCACCGATCCGGGCCGTGATGCGTTCCCGGTCGGCCTCCAGCCGCCCGATGCTGCCCTGGATCCGTGCCTTTTCGCGTTCGAGGGAAAGGAGGCGTGTCTCGTTGGTCAATCCCTTTTCGCGCAGCGCGCGCTGCGTTGCGAGCTCGGTCGTGATGAAGCGGCGCTGCTCGGTCAGCGCGGTGTGCTCGGCCTGCACGCCGTCGAGTTCATGTTCAAGCTGGGTGCGGCGGGCCTCGAGCGCGCGCCGTTCCTGGTCGCGGACCGCGCGGCGCATGTCGTGAAAGCGTTGCTGTTCGGCGAGCTTGTCGGCGGCCGAGTCCTGCTTTGCATCGGCCAGGGCGGTGTCGGGCACGAGTGTTGCGCGGTCGTCGCGCTCGGCCTCGAGGCGGGCGATCCGGGCGCGGAGTTCGTGTTCGCGCGCGACGATCAGCGCCTTTCGCTCGCTGAGCAGCGTGTCATCCAGCCGCAGGATCGGATCCCCGGCGCCAACGTGATCTCCTCGCGCGACGTGACGCTCGGCGAGCGTCCCGCCCTCCGGGTGCTGGATGGCGTGATGGTCATCGGGCACGGAGACGGTTCCTGTCGCGGTGATGGCGCTGGCGAGCCGGGCCGTTGCGGTCCAGCTGCCGGCGCCGGCGACCAGCAAGGCGATCGCCGCAATCCCGACGATGATCGGAGCGCGCATGCCCGGCCCCTGCATCACGATGCTTGCCCGACCATTGCGGTGGGGGGTTGGCGGGCCGGGTCCTGGCCGAGTTCGCGCAGGATGCAGTCACGGGGGCCGATGGCCTTGCGGACCCCGTCGTCAA
The DNA here is from genome assembly GCA_007131685.1 of Paracoccaceae bacterium. Lineage (GTDB taxonomy): Bacteria > Pseudomonadota > Alphaproteobacteria > Rhodobacterales > Rhodobacteraceae > Alkalilacustris. The sequence continues at coordinate 14,492 of SLQD01000034.1, forward strand.
GCAGGAGCAGCTGCTCGCAGGCCGAGATGGCAGCCGGGCGATGGCTGAGGACGAGGGCCGCGCCGCCCTCGGATAGATGGGTGCGCAGCATTTCATCGAACCCTGCATAGCCCTCGCCGTCCAGGGCGGAAGTCGGATCGTCGAGGATCAGGATTGCCGGGTCGCCGAACAGGGCACGGGCGAGGGCGATACGTTGCCGCTGCCCGGCCGATAATCCGGCACCGGAGGGGGACAGGCGGGTTTCGTAGCCCTCCGGCAGTTGCAGGATCATGTCATGGGCGCCTGCGCGCATCGCGGCGCGGGTAATGGCCGCATCCTCGGCCTCCGGCTGCAGCCGCGCGATGTTCTCGGAGATCGTGCCGGCGAACAGCGTGCTCGATTGCGGCATGTATCCTATGGCGGCCGCGAGCCCCTCCGGATCGTGATGGGCCCGCTGTGCGCCGTCGAGTCGCACGCTGCCGCTTGCGAGGGGCCACGCCCCCGTGAGCGCATAAGCCAGGGCGGTCTTGCCCGACCCTGCGGCACCGATCACCCCGAGGGCCGCGCCGGGCTCCAGGCGCAGCGACACCATCCTCAGGGCCGGTCGCCGGGCGCCCGGCGGTATCACCGTCATTTCGCGCCCCTCGAGCCGGCCGGCGGGGGGGGCGATACGGGTGCGGCGCTGCGGGGGGGCGGCCTCGTCGAGCAGTGCGGTGATGCGATCCCAGCCGGACCTGCACTGGCGAAAGGTGCTCCATTGCAGGATCGCCGAGTCTATCGGGGCGAGTGCGCGGCCGAGCAGGATCGAGGCCGCGATCATCGCGCCCGCCGACATCGCCTCCTGCACAACGAGCCAGGCGCCGACCGCGAGGATCGAGGATTGCAGAAAGAGCCGCAGAGTGCGCGCCCCGGTGAAATTCACGGTGGCGTATTCGTTGCTCGCGACGGTGTGCGCGAGCGCCGGGCGGCGAGCCCGTACCCAGCGCCCGGCAAAGGCGTCGGACATCCCCAGTGCGCGCAGCTCGTCGGCCTTGGCGCTCGCTTCGTCGCCGAGGCGGCCGGCGCTCTGCGCATGGGGCATGGCCGCTTGCACATGCGGCCTGCAGCGCGCCTGGTAGTAGAGTGTCAGGGTCGCCAGAAGCGCCGCCGCGGCGACTCCGAAAAGGCCGAGAGTCGGATGAAACAGGAATATCACCCCGAGCAGCATCGGCGTCCAGGGCATGTCGAGAATGCTGAGCGCACTCGGCGAAGCGGCGAAGCGGCGGATCGCGTCGAGGTCGCTCCATGGCGCGGGCGCGGTTTCCGGGGCGGGGCGGCGCAGCGCGGCATCGAAGACCGGACGCTCGAGGAGGGCCTGAAGGCGCGCCCCGGCGCGCACGGCGATGCGGCCGCGACATTGATCGAGGATCACCATGATCAGGTAGAGAAACGCCGCCAGCACGAGCAGCGCCACCAGCGTCTCCTCCGACCGGCTGGCGATCACCCGCTCGTAGAGCTGCAGCAGGAAGAGCGGGCCGGTAAGCATCAGCAGGTTGACCACGAGGCTGAACAGCACGAGCGGCGCGGCAACCGCGCGAAGCGTGCGGCGTGCGGCGCGCAGCTCGCCGCCGCTTTCGATCCTGTTCGTGGAGGCCCCGTCGCTCATTGCGCTTGTCCCGCTGCGCCCGTCATGCAAACTCGTGCCGGCCCGTGCCGCGCCGTCACCGGATCGGTGCGGCACGGGGTCGACACTGTAGCCGGAGAGGTTAATTTCGCGTGTCCGACACCCGATCCGCCCGCCCGCGGCCCCTGATCCTCGCGGCATTGCTGCTCGTTGCGGCCTGCAGCGCGGCGCCCGAGGGGGCGGCGGTTCATGATCCCTACGAGGCGCGCAATCGCGCGCATCACGCGACGAATCAGGCCCTTGTCGCGCGCGCGCCGGACGCGGAGGCGCGGGAGCCCGGCACGCTGTCGCGGCGCATCGGCAATGTCGGCAGCAATCTCGGCGCCCCGCGCCGGGTGGTTAACGATCTGCTGCAGGCGCGGCCGCGCAATGCCGTGGAGAATGCCTATCGCTTCGTCGTCAACAGCACGGTCGGGCTGGGCGGGCTGTTCGATCCGGCGGCGCGGATGGGGGCGCCGGGGCGCGACACCGATTTCGGCGAGACGCTCTATGTCTGGGGCGCGCCGGAGGGGGCGTATCTCGAGGTGCCGCTGCTCGGCCCGGCGACGGAGCGGCGCATGGCCGGGCGCGTCGTGGATGTGTTCCTCGATCCGCTGGGGCCGATGCTGTCATCGCGCGAGCGCAACATCGCGCGCGGGCTGCGTATCGGCGGCGGGATACTGTCGCGCGAGGCCGCGCCCGACTTCCCCATTCCCGAGGACGCCGACAGTTACACCCGCGCGCGGCTCCTCTACCTGTACAGCCGCCGCGCGCATCTGGGCGATGCGTCGCACCCGCCGCTCGCCCCCTGATCCTGCCCGCGCGCCGGGCTGGCAATGCGGGCCGCGGCTTGCCCGGCCCTGCGTCTTCGCCTACACCGCGCAAATCAACCGGCCTGAGGGGGTTTTCATGCGGCTGTCGCGCTATTTCCTGCCCGTGCTCAAGGAGACGCCCGCCGAGGCGCAGATCGTCTCTCACCGGCTGATGCTGCGCGCGGGGATGATCCGGCAGCAGGCGGCGGGGATCTATTCCTGGCTGCCGCTTGGCTACCGGGTGCTGCGCCGGATCGAGCAGATCGTGCATGAGGAGCAGGAGCGCGCGGGGCACATCCCGCTGTTGATGCCGACGCTGCAGCCCGCCGATCTCTGGCGCGAGAGCGGGCGCTACGACGATTACGGCGAGGAGATGCTGCGCATCCGCGACCGGCACGGGCGCGACCTGCTCTACGGGCCCACCAACGAGGAGATGATCACCGACATCTTCCGCGCCCATGTCGGCAGCTACAGGGATCTGCCGCTGACGCTGTACCACATCCAGTGGAAGTTCCGCGACGAGATCCGCCCGCGTTTCGGAGTGATGCGCGGGCGGGAGTTCCTGATGAAGGACGGCTACAATTTCGACGTCGACCGCGACGCCGCCGTGCACGCCTATAACCGCCACATGGTCAGCTATCTGCGCACCTATGAGCGCATGGGGCTGCAGGCGATCCCGATGCGCGCCGATACCGGGCCGATCGGGGGGGATCTGTCGCACGAGTTCCTCGTGCTCGCGGATACCGGTGAGTCCGAGGTGTTCTATGACAGCGCGATCACGGATCTGGCCTTCGGCGAGCGGGCGGTGAATTTTCACGACCCGCAGGCCTGCGGCGAGGTCGTCGCGGAATGGACCGCGCCCTATGCGCGCACCGACGAGACCCATGACGAGGCCGTCTTCGCCGAGGTGCCCGAGGAGCGCCGGCGCACCCGGCGCGGCATCGAGGTGGGCCAGATCTTCAACTTCGGCACCAAGTATTCCGAGCCGATGGGCGCGACGGTCAGCAATGCGCAGGGCAGGCAGGTTCCGGTGCATATGGGCTCTCACGGCATCGGGGTGTCGCGCCTCGTCGGCGCGATCATCGAGGCGAGCCATGACGAGGCCGGCATCATCTGGCCCGAGGGGGTGACCCCGTTCCATTGCGGCATCATCAACCTCAAGCCCGGCGACACGGAGGCCGACGCGGCCTGCGAGCGGATCTACGCGGCGCTGCGGGACAGGGGGCTCGACCCGCTCTATGACGACCGCGAGGAGCGCGCGGGGGCGAAATTCGCCACGATGGACCTGATCGGCCTGCCCTGGCGGATCACGGTGGGCCCGCGCGGGCTCAAGGCGGGCACCGTCGAGCTGACCAGCCGTCGCACGGGCGAGGCCGAGGAGATCTCGCCCGAGGCCGCCATCGATCGCGTCGCGGCGATCTATGACGGCCTCTGAGCCGGGCGGCGCACCGCCCGGCGCGGCTCAGGCGGCGAAGCCGAGCTTGTAGGGGTAGATCTCGAAGCCCGGATGCATGTCCGCACCCACGACATCGGCGATGTGGTGGCGAAACACCGACGTCCAGTAGGGCTGGATGATGACGCCTTCCTCGCGCAGGATCTCCTGCAGCCGCGCCATGACCTCGCGGCGCTGCTCGGAGTCGGCAATGCTGAGCGCCTCGTCCACGAGTTCGTCGAACTCCGCATTCTCGAAGCCGCTCTCGTTCCAGGGCTCGCCCGAGCGATAGGCCAGGGCGAGGTTCTGGATGCCGAGCAGGCGATGGCCCCAATCCGTGGAGGAGAAGGGATAGCCCGTCCAGTCGTTCCAGAAGGTCGCGCCGGGCAGCACGCGGCGCTCGACGGAAAAGCCCGCATCGCGCAGCTGCGCGGCGACGGCATCCGTGGTCGGCCGGCGCCAGCCGTCATCGAGCGAGATCAGCTCGTGTTCGAAATCGAGCATGCCCGCCTCTTCCATGAGTGCGCGCGCGCGCTCCGGGTCGAAATCCGGCGGCGGCAAGTCGGCGTAATCGGGCTGGATCGGGGCGACATGGTGATTGTCGGCGACCTCGCCATGGCCGGCATAGCCGAGCTCGAGACACACCGCATTGTCGACCGCGAGCGCCAGCGCCCGGCGCACCCGCGCATCCGCGTAGGGGCGCATTCCGTTCACTTCGGCCTGCTGGTTGGCCCGGATCACGATGGTGCGCGCGCTCACCGTCTCCGCGCGCTCGAGCCCGCGCGCATCCATCATCTCGATGTAGTCGCTGACGGTTTCGTAGGACATGTCGATCTCGCCGCCATCGAAGGCGGCGGCGATCGCGGCACCATCGGTGCCCAGATCGATATACTCGATCCGCTCGAGCGTCGGCGCGCCGAAGATCTCGGTGCCCCACCAGTCGTGATCGTCGTTGCGCACCAGCACGCCGCGCACACCGACCTCGTAATCGCCGGGCAGGTAGGGCCCGGTGCCGATCGGGTTGGCGAGAATGTCGTCGCTGCCGAAACCCTCGGGCAGGATCGCGGCGGGGTAGTCGGCGCAGGTCGCGATGATCGTCGCGTCGGGGCGCGCGAGCACGAGCCGGAGCGTGTGATCGTCCTCGACGACGATCGCGCCGTCGCGTGCGGCGTCGGTGTCGGGGTCGATCAGCGCGCTCATGCGCCCGGCCATCGAGTTGCCCTCGACCGAGCGGTCGCACCAGCGCTCGAAATTGTAGGCCACGTCGCGCGCGGTAAAGTCGCGGCCGTCGTTCCAGCGCACGCCGCGGCGAACATGCAGGACGTATTCGCTGGCGTCCTCGTTGACCTCCCAATCCTCCAGCAGCCGTCCCTCGATGGCGCCGTCGGGCTGCGACTCGACGAGATATTCGAGCCAGCCGCGGGCGAAATTCGACATCTGCGGCCAGTCGAACAGCCGCGGATCGCGCAGCTCGCGCACATCCTGCTGGATGCGCAGAGTGCCCCCTTCGGCGCGCTGCGGGGTCTCGCCGCGCACCGGCCGGGCGCCGAGCAGCGCATAGGCGGCGGGGATGCTCGCCCCGAGGGCGGTGGCGCGCGCGAGAAATTCGCGCCGCGAGACCGCTCCGGCGGCGACGGCGCGCGCATCGGCGCGCAGCACGGCGTGCAAGGGGCGGGGGGCTGTGTCAGACATGCGCTGTCCTCCGGTCTGTATCGCGCGGCGTCGATCGGCAAGGATAGCGGCCGCCCGTGCAGGGGCAAGGGGGCGGCTTGACCCTTTCGGGCGCAGGGGCCACCGTCACGCCGCGATTCTTCCGGAGTTCCCCGTGGCCAGCACTGCGCCGTTTTCCCGATTCGAATGGATGATCGCGTGGCGCTACCTGCGCGCGCGCCGCGCCGAGGGCGGGGTCAGCACGATGACCTGGATCAGCCTTATCGGCATCACGCTGGCAGTGTTCGCGCTGATCGCCACGCTCGCCGTGCGCTCGGGCTTTCGCGAGGAATTCGTGGACACGATCCTCGGAGTGAACGCCCATGTCACCGTCTATGCGAGCACCCATGTCGACGAGCAGGGCAATGCCTCGAGGGTGATCGACGATTACGAGGAGATGGCCGCACGCATCGCCGAGGTCCCCGGCGTCACCCGCGTCGCGCCGCTCATCAAGGGGCAGGTCATGGCGACCGCGGATGGCGGCAATGCCGGCATCGAGGTGTTCGGCATCACCGAGGAGAACCTGCGCACCATCCCGCGCATCATGGAGCCCGAAGCCTCGCAGGGCGATATCGACGATTTCGGCGACGGGGTCGCCATAGGCTCGGGCGTGGCGCGCGAACTCGGCGTCGGGGTGGGCGACAGCATCCGCGTTATCTCCCCCGACGGGGCGCGCACCGCGATGGGCACCAGCCCGCGCGTGAACGCCTACGAGGTGACCTATATCTTCACCGCGGGGCGCTACGACATCGACCGCACACGCGTCTACATGCCCTTCGAGGAGGCGCAGATCTACTTCAACCGAGAGGGGGTCGCCGACGAGCTCGAGGTGATGGTGGCCGATCCCGAGCGCATCGACGCGCTGCGCGGGCCGATCCTCGAGGCCGCGGGCGAGCGCGCGATGCTGTGGACCTGGCGCGACAGCGCCGGGAGTTTCCTGCGCGCGCTCGACGTGGAGGACAACGTCATGTTCGTCATACTGTCGATCCTCGTGACCATCGCCGCGCTCAACATCATCTCGGGGCTGATCATGCTGGTCAAGAACAAGGGCCGCGATATCGGGATCCTGCGCACCATGGGGCTGACGGAGGGCGCGATCCTGCGCGTGTTCTTCATCTGCGGGGCCTCCGTGGGCGTGGTGGGGACGATCTTCGGGGTGATCCTCGGCAGCCTCTTCGCGATCTATATCGACCCGATCTTCGCCATGGTGAACCAGATCGCCGGTGGCGGCGTGTGGGACCCGTCGATCCGCGGGATCTATGCGCTGCCGGCCTCGCTGCAGCTTTGGGACGTGCTGCGCGCGGTGGCGCTGGCGCTGGGGCTGTCCTTCATCGTGACGATCTTTCCGGCCCGGCGCGCGGCGCGGATGAACCCGGTGGAGGCGCTGCGCTATGAGTGAGCCGATGCTGGATCTCGAGGCGATCACCAAGACCTACAACAAGGGCAGGCGCGGCGAGGTCACGGTGCTGCAGGGGGCGACGCTCGCGGTGGCGCCGGGGGAGGTTGTCGCGCTGGTGGCGCCCTCGGGGGCGGGCAAGTCGACGCTGCTGCATGTCGCGGGGCTTCTGGACACGCCCGATTCGGGGCGGGTGAGCATCGCCGGGCTCGACATGACGCGCCAGCCCGACGCCGCGCGCACCGCCACGCGGCGCAGCAGGGTCGGCTTCATCTACCAGTTCCATCACCTGCTGCCCGAGTTTTCCGCCGCCGAGAACATCGTGCTGCCGCAGCTCGCCAATGCCGTCCCCGCCGCCGAGGCCGCGGAGCGCGCGAAGATGCTGCTCGCCCGGGTGGGGCTGTCGCAGCGGGCCACGCACCGCCCCGCCGCGCTGTCGGGTGGCGAGCAGCAGCGCGTGGCGGTGTGCCGCGCGCTTGCCAATGCGCCGCAGCTCCTGCTCGCCGACGAGCCCACCGGCAATCTCGACCCGCAAACCGCCGATCAGGTCTTCGACATGCTGCTCGGGCTGGTGCGCGAGACCGGGCTCGCCGCGCTGATCGCCACGCACAACCTCGAGCTTGCCGGGCGCATGGACCGTGTCGTGCGGCTCGAGGCGGGGCAGGTCGTGGCGGGCGCGCCGCCGCGCGATCCCGTCGCGGCGCGGTAGCGGCCGCCGGCGCGGCCGTCGCGCCGGGGGGGCCGTGCTTCGCTCTGGATCGGCGGGCGCGCTTCGATTACGCTCGCCCGGTGTAACCCGGGAGGACGTAATGAGCGACAAGGATACCCTCGAGAAGCAGCTCGAAGCGCGGCTTCAGGAATGGAAGGCCGATATCGAGAAGATGGAGGCCCAGGCCAAGAAGGCCAGCGCCGACTACCAGGCGAAACACGAGGCCGAGATCAAGCGCCTGCGCGAGAAGCAGGACGAGGCACAGGAGCAGCTCAAGAAGCTGCAGGCCAGTTCGACAACGGCCTGGGAGGATGTTCGCAAGGGCGCCGAACAGTCGATGCAGGCGATGCAGAAGGCGATGAAGGACGCCTGGTCGCGCTTCAGCTGAGCGTCACTCGCGCGGCAGCACCCGCAGGCCGAGTTCGCGCAGCTGCGCGTTGGTGGGCTCGGTCGGCGCGCCGAGGAGCAGATCCTCGGCGCGCTGGGTCATCGGGAACATGATGACCTCGCGGATATTCACCTCGCCGGCGAGCAGCATCACGATGCGGTCGATCCCCGCCGCGGCCCCGCCATGCGGCGGGGCGCCGTAGCGGAATGCCTTGACCATGCCGCCGAAGCGGGTCTCGACCTCCTCCTTCGGGTAGCCCGCCACCTCGAAGGCCTTGAACATGATCTCGGGCTTGTGGTTGCGGATCGCGCCCGAGAGGATCTCGGCCCCGTTGCACGCCAGATCATACTGGTAGCCGAGCACTGCCGTCGGCTCGCCGTCGAGCGCGTCGATGCCGCCCTGGGGCATCGAGAACGGGTTGTGCGAGAAATCGACCTGTCCGGTTTCCGGGTCGCGCTCATACATCGGGAAATCGACGATCCAGGCGAACTCGAAACGCTCGAAATCCGTCAGGCCGAGCTCGCGCCCGATCTCGTCGCGCGCCTTCGCCGCGACCGGCTCGAAATCGGCCGGCTTGCCGCCGAGGAAGAACGCCGCGTCGCCCGCGCCGAGGCCGAGCTGGGCGCGGATCGCCTCGGTGCGCTCGGGGCCGATGTTCTTGGCCACCGGGCCGGCGCCGGTGATCTCGTCGCCGTCCGCGCGCCAGAAGATGTAGCCCATCCCCGGCAGGCCCTGCTTCTGCGCGAAGTCGTTCATGCGGTCGCAGAAGGCGCGCGAGCCGCCGGTGGGGGCGGGGATGGCGCGCACCTCGTTGCCGGGCTGCTCGAGGAGCCTGGCGAAGATCTTGAAGCCCGAGCCTTCGAAATGTTCGCTCACGTCCTGCATCTCGATGGGGTTGCGCAGGTCGGGCTTGTCGGTGCCGTATTTGCGCAGCGCCTCGGCGTAGGGGATGCGCGGCCAGTCGGCGTTGACGGGACGGCCCGCGCCGAAGCGCTCGAAAACGCCGCGCATCACCGGCTCGACGGCTTTGAACACGTCCTCCTGCTCGACGAAGCTCATCTCCAGATCGAGCTGGTAGAAATCGGTGGGCGAGCGGTCGGCGCGCGGGTCCTCGTCGCGAAAGCAGGGCGCGATCTGGAAGTAGCGATCGAAGCCCGAGACCATGATGAGCTGCTTGAACTGCTGCGGCGCCTGCGGCAGCGCGTAGAATTTCCCCGGATGCAGCCGCGACGGGATCAGGAAATCGCGCGCGCCCTCGGGCGAGGACGCCGTGATGATCGGGGTCTGGAACTCGGTGAAGCCCGAGTCCCACATGCGCTGGCGGATATCGGCGACGACATTCGCGCGCAGCATCATGTTGGCGTGCAGCTTCTCGCGGCGCAGATCGAGGAAGCGATAGGTCAGCCGCGTCTCCTCGGGATAGTCCTGATCGCCGAACACCGGCAGCGGCAGCTCGGCCGCCGCGCCGAGCACCTCCATGTCGTCGATATAGACCTCGATCGCGCCGGT